>CANJQU010000085.1 GCA_947476485.1 Chitinophagaceae bacterium | reverse complement strand
TACAGCATGCTTTTTAGCTGCTTAGACGTTTTTGCACTCTCACCCTTTTTCACTTTTAGCAATCAAAATTATTGACATATTTACACATGAATCACAGGCAATTTTGCTGAATTGCAAACATAGGAGACGTTTTAGTTATGTGGGCTTAGCTAAAAACGATCAAGAGATCAACCGAATTACCAAACCATACACGTACGCATCAATCGGTAGTTTTATTATGAATACGAGCAGACCGCAATACATCGCCCCTTGGTCGCCAATTATTCAGAGTTTATGCGGTTATTTCCTGCGTGGGTTTCGGCAGACATATGAGTCTGCCCCTACCGAGGATGTAATTATTCAACTAAACCACTAATTTAGCACTCAAATCTCAATAAATGAATAAAGTAGTTGCAGGCGCTGATGAGGCGGTAAAGGACATACCATCGGGCGCTACGCTGATGCTGGGCGGCTTTGGGCTGTGCGGTATACCGGAAAAATGTATTGCTGCGCTGGTAAAGAAGGGTATCAATAATCTTACCTGTATCTCTAACAATGCAGGGGTAGATGACTTCGGGATAGGGCTGATGCTGCAGGGCAGGCAGGTGAAGAAGATGATCGCCTCGTATGTGGGTGAGAATGCGGAGTTTGAACGCCAGATGCTGAGCGGCGAACTGGATGTGGAGCTGGTGCCGCAGGGCACACTAGCCACCCGCTGTATGGCAACGGGCTATGGTATGCCCGCTGTATACCTGCTGGCAGGGATAGGCACCGAGGTGGCTGAAGGAAAGGAAGTACGCAACTTCAATGGCAAGAACTACTTGCTGGAACATGCTTTTGACTCTGACTTTGCTATTGTAAAGGCATGGAAGGGTGATACACAGGGCAATCTGGTGTTCAAGGGTACGGCGCGTAATTTTAGTCCGCTGATGGCGATGGCGGGTAAGATAACTATTGCTGAGGTGGAGCACCTGGTGCCGATAGGTGAGCTGGACCCGAACGCGATACATGTGCCCGGTATTTATGTGCACCGGATATTTGAAGGGAAGGATTATGAGAAAAGGATAGAGCAGAGGACAGTGAGGAAACGCCCTAGTCCATAAACCCCCTGTCCCCCTGAAGGGGGAACCATAAATATAGCATTGGAGCTGATTTCAGCGAGGGGGTATTAATTGAGCAGAGTATTTTCTATAGTATTATAATATTTACATAACGCTTCAAACAAGGAGAAGCCCCTTCAGGGGTTTGGGGTATGGCACTAAATAAAGAACAAATAGCGCGCAGGATAGCGCAGGAACTGCAGGACGGGTTTTATGTGAACCTGGGAATAGGTATACCGACTTTGGTGGCCAACTACATACCCGAGGGTGTGGACGTGGTGCTGCAAAGCGAGAACGGATTGCTGGGTATGGGTCCTTTCCCGTTTGAAGGGGATGAGGATGCGGATATGATCAATGCAGGTAAGCAGACGATCACTACCATTCCGGGATCTGCATTCTTTGACAGCGCTATGAGCTTTGGAATGATACGTGCAGGCAAGGTGCACCTGACGGTGCTGGGCGCCATGGAAGTGGCCGACAATGGCGATATAGCCAACTGGAAGATACCCGGCAAAATGGTGAAGGGCATGGGTGGCGCAATGGACCTGGTGGCTGCTGCAAAGAACATTATCGTAGCTATGCAGCATACCAACCCGAAAGGGGAAAGCAAGCTGCTGCCAAAATGCTCACTGCCACTGACAGGTGTAGGCTGTGTAAAAAAAGTGGTATCTGACCTTGGGGTTTTTGATATTACGCCGGATGGTTTCAGGTGTATAGAGTATGCACCGGGCGTGACCATTGAGGAGATAAAGGCAAAGACAGCGGGCAGACTGACCATTGCTGAGGATGTGAAGGAAATGGTTGTTTAATGTGCAAATTTGGAAATATGCAAATGAGCCCGTGTAGTGTAAGTTTTCCCATTTGCCCCAATCATCACGCCGGGATAAATAATAGAAATGAAATCGGCTTTAGCCCAAATGCTGCGCGTAGGAAGTGTTATGCAGTTTTGGCTAAAGCCGTTTTTTCTTTTGGTTTCGATTCCCCGGCCTGAAGGCCAGGGCGATTGGAGTAGAGTGGTTTCAAACAATGTTTTAATGTCTGCGATAATCATTTATCATAACGGGGAGTGCAGCAAGTGCCGGGGTGCGCTGGAACTGCTACAGGAGCGGGGCATTCCGCACGAGGTGCGGTGGTATCTTGCAGAGCCGCTGAGCAGGATGGAGCTTGCGGTATTGGTGACGAAGCTGAATATGAAACCTTCTGAGCTGGTGCGAACAAGTGAGGAGCTGTATACGGATAATTATGCCGGGAAGGATTTAAGCGAGGAAGAGTGGGTAACCATACTTGCTGAACACCCGATACTGATGCAGCGGCCTATAGTGGAAGTTGGTGATAAGGCTGTGGTGGCGCGACCTGCAGAAAGGATGTTTGAAATAATACCTGCAAACATCTAAAAAGCAGTGTCATAACGCAAAGATTTCAATTTAGCTGTTCAACATCCGATGCTTTCAGCATCGTGTTATTTTTATCGTTTATTTACTATAGATATGTGATCCCTTCAGGATCATGTTGCTTAACTTAACAATATGGCCATAGGGATCGTTTCTTTTAAATTATGTATTGCGGAGCGACTTACGTTCAATTTGCCGGATGAGTCTAATCTTACCCTTTTCGCCTAAAAGCCATAACTTTATTGGTTCCTAATAAAAGTGAATGAAGTATTTTTTTGGTGTTATTTTTTGCTGCTTGCTGTTAGGGAGTATGTTTACAGCATCCGGCAGGAAGCATAAGCGCAGGGGTGATCCGAAAACGGAGGTGGAGCTGATAAACGGTGTGGTGAACTGCCTGCGCCATAAAGATACTATTGATTACTACTACCTGTTTCCCCCGTTTGACACACTGTGGCGGATGGTGAACCACAACTCAGACCATTCGCCCGAGGTGGAAAAGCAACTGGCTAAATTAAGGAACCATCCACAATCGCTTATAGACTTCGACCCTTTTTATAATCACCAGATCATGGGCCGGTTTTGCCATGTGCTGGCGAAGGGCGAAGATTCGGGCATCAACTGGAAGGGGATAGTGATAGCCCGCTATGAGCTGCAGGCTGAAGGGCTTACCCGCGATCTGGAAGGGCTTGACAAGATAATGCCCGAAAGGCTGAAGGGTTATTTGTTTGTAAAAGATGTTTCGGGCAGGAGTGAGTTTTGTATCACCATCAAGGAGATACAAAAGCTACAGGGGCACTATTTTGGCGGGCAGGTGGTAAACATCCTGGAGGCCTCTACCATAGATCAGTATCTTGCCAAAGAACAAAAGGAGCAGCAGTATTTTGAATGGCTGGCAAAGCACCCGGTCGTAGACACGCCAAAAGTAGACTCTACTGCGGCGGCGGCAGCAGCAGATTCTATTACCGCAGCAGCAGAAGAGGATGGTTCGAAAATACGGAAAGAGGTGGTAGACCGGAAATACTATGAGGGGATGTTTGACAACGAGATACCGGTGAAGCTGTATGTGCGGTATATGAAGGATCTGCATACCGGCAAGGTTTCTTATTACGATGGCCTGTATAAATTTGGCGACCAGAAAAACTATGTGCGGCTTGATATCACGCTGACAGACGGGAAGTGGATAATGGAGGACGATCCGCCGGTGGGCACGCAGGAACTGGTGCTGAGAGACAAAACGTATACCGGATCATGGCTGAACAATGACAATGGCACGGGCTATGATGTGCTGCTAAAACAGACAGACCTGCCACAAAAACGCATGGAGGAGCTGGAAAAAATATTAGAGCGGCGCCTGTCGGGTGCGGCCAACCAGGAGACGCTGCCCGAAAAAACACCTGAAGAAACAGAAAAGAAGAAAGAGAGAAAACGCAGACGTGACCGGCGGAATGAAGGTGAATAATTTGAAAATTTGAAAATGTGCGAATATGAAAATGTACGTGTAACGAGCGATTGTGCCATCCCACGTTAGCGGCCCGCAAGTTTGAAAAAGTTAAATAGGGCGATAATAAGATATTATTGAGTGTGAAGTTTATAAAAGCGAATATTGCAACACAATTATGACACAACCGGAAATAAAGACTTTTGGGGCGCTGAAGAAATCGGGATATGCTCCAAAAAAGGTGAAGGAAGAGATGCGCGGCAACCTGGTGCAACTGATACAAAAAAAGCAAAGCCCGTTCAATACCATACTGGGATATGAGCATACGGTAATACCAGACGTGGAACGTGCTTTATTGTCGCGCCACAACATATTGTTCCTGGGGCTGCGCGGGCAGGCCAAGACACGGATGGCGCGGGAAATGGTGAACCTGCTGGATGAGTGGATACCGGTGATAGCCGGCAGCGAAATAAATGATGATCCATTTGCTCCTGTGTCGCTGTATGCACGAAATCTGCTGGCTGAAAAAGGTGACGATACCCCCATAACATGGCTGCACCGCAGCGCGCGGTATGGAGAAAAGCTGGCCACACCTGATGTTTCGGTGGCGGACCTGATAGGGGACATAGACCCGATCAAGGCAGCTAATATGCGCCTTAGTTTTGCGGATGAACAGGCGCTTCATTATGGCATTATCCCCCGCTCGCACAGGGGTATATTTGTGATCAACGAACTGCCTGATCTGCAGGCCCGTATACAGGTGTCGCTGTTCAATATTCTGCAGGAAGGGGATATACAGATCCGCGGTTTTAAGCTGCGGCTGCCGCTGGATATTGTTTTTATTTTTACGGCAAACCCGGAAGATTATACCAATCGCGGCAGTATTGTGACGCCGCTGAAGGACCGTATAGAAAGCCAGATAATAACCCACTATCCGAAAACCATAGAAATATCGCGGGCTATTACCGAGCAGGAAGCACATGTGCTGCCTGAGCAACTTAGCACAGTAACTGTGCCGGATATGTGTGCTATGCTGGTAGAGCAACTGGCCATGGAAGCCCGTAAGAGTGAATTTGTGGACCAGAAGAGCGGGGTATCTGCGAGGCTGACGATATCGGCTTATGAGAACCTGGTGAGTACCGCTGAGCTACGCGCGCTGAATGCCGGGCATAAACACACAATGGTGCGCATAGCCGACTTTATAGGCGTGGTTCCATCTATTACCGGAAAGATAGAGCTGGTATATGAAGGTGAGCAGGAGGGGCCGCTGAATGTGGCCTACCGTTTGCTGGGACTGGCGATAAGGGCATCATTCCCTAAGTATTTTCCCGATCCGCAGTCTTTTAAGAAAGAGCGCGGCCCGCAGGGTTCCAAGGCTAAGCCGAGTCCATACCAGCCTGTGATAGACTGGTTTGGCGCGGGGAATGACCTTGTGATACTGCAGGATGCTACTGACGAAGCCTATCTGGCCCACTTATACCAGGTAGACGGATTATATGCAGCAGTTAAACAGTTTTACCCAAATGCGGATGAAGTACAAACCGGGCTGCTTATGGAGTTTTTGCTGCATGGGCTGGCAGAGTTTTCTTTGATCAGCAAGAAAGGGGTGGAAAGAGGCGGTTATGCCTTTGGAGATATGCTGGGTAGTATGCTTAACCTGAATTTTGAGGAGGAGTGAATAACCTCCCCTTCCCTAAAACCGCCAGACCTGCAAGACGGGGGGCTTCGCATGAGAATTGGGTTCAACTATTTAATTCTGCCCGGCAAGCCCCTTTAGGGGTTTGGGGTTTCAGTTAAATTACTTAGATTTGGCTCTTATTTCTAAAATTCGCTTATAATATGAAGGCATTGTTACTCACCTTTGCGGCTATTACAGCTTTTGCAGGCAGCGTGCTGGCTCAGAATATGCCACCGGTGTATGAGTGGGAAGTGGGCCTTAACGGCGGACTGAGTGTTATGACGCGGCCGCTGGGCCCGGCCACCGGTTACCAGGGCACAAGAACGAATATTGTACACGATTTTTCTGCACGCATCTCATACTATTTTACAGAGCACTGGCAGCTTACTTTTGATCTTGGCGACAGAAAATGGGAAACTTTTGGTGATTGGAAACCCTATTCAACCTACGGCCAGCAGATGAAGTCGTACCAGGTTTCTTTCCTCCAGGCAAGTCATGCGATCACCGAGTCATTTGAGTTTAATTACGTATTACCATTCTATACGCGCTTTCATACGTTCAACCGTTCAAACCTGTATGCCGGCGCAATGATCGGCATGGTGACCACGATGAACGATGGCTCGATAGGTTATATCAGGAATAAGAATTTTGCAGACTCAGGCAATGTGTCCAGCTATCATTATGGATATGGGATTGGTTTGAGCTACGGCATACAACTGGGGTATACTTACTACATTTTACCACGGCTGGGTGTTAACATTGAGCTGGCGATGCGCTATGCCAGTGTGGGCACTCACACCACGCAGTATGCCGGTGAAAATGCTAATTTCCACCTTTTGTATTTCCCTGAGACAATGGGCATAAGGTGGCGCTTTTAGAACCGCTGCCTGAAGGGGAATGAAGATATTTAAAAAAGCTACCGTATCACGGTGGCTTTTTCATTTATAGGATATGTTAATTTCAACCTGCCAAAAGTGTTTCGGTATGGTTTTTGAACATTATTTGTTGCGCTTCCGAATAGTGTGTGTGTTTGATGGAAACCTAAGGTGCCGGGAGCGCCCAAATTTAGATTTCCACAAAAGGGTGTCTGTCGAGGCACTCTTTTTTATTATATGTGGTAACCACCAATACCAGTCTATAGTGTACAGGATATAGAGATGGCTCGCTCTGGAATTAAGGGCGATCATGGCTTCTTTTCTTATTATCACCGAGGATTTGAACAGGGTGGGGAAAGATGGCATAAGATTATTGTGGGGTGTTTTATACTTTCACACTACAAATGTGCCGGGTATATGCCGCCAATAAAATTTATGCAACGATCTCTTATCACTTTTCTTTTTTTATTGCTGGCACTTGGCCGGCTGCATGCACAGTCGCCCAAGCGGGAGTTCCGCGCAGCATGGATAGCCTCGGTAAGCAATATAGACTGGCCCTCCAAGCCCGGCCTGCCAGCGATAGAGCAGCAGCAGCAGTTCATACAGCGGCTGGACCAACTGAAGGCGCTGGGCTGCAATGCAGTGATAGCGCAGATACGCCCCGTGGCAGATGCACTTTATGACTCAAAGATAGAACCCTGGAGCAACTACCTTACCGGCAGGCAGGGAGAAGCCCCGTTCCCTTATTATGATCCGCTGCTGTTCATGATCAATGAGACGCACAAACGCAATATGGAATTCCATGCGTGGTTCAATCCATACCGGGCCATGATGGACAACAAGCAGCACTCGCCATCGCCAAAGCATATTACCCGCACGCATCCCGACTGGATCATCAACTACGGCACACAGTCTATTATAGATCCCGGTCTGCCTGAGGCGCGCGAATATGTGATCAATGTGATCATGGACGTGGTAAAACGCTATGATATAGATGCCGTACACCTCGATGACTATTTTTATCCTTACCGGATAGCTCATACTGAATTCGGGGATGGAAAAAGCTATGCGAAGTATGGGCAGGGAATGGGCCGGGACGACTGGCGGAGAAACAATGTGAGCCTTTTCATATCGTTGCTCAATACCAATATAAAGCACGTGAAGCCCTATGTGAAACTAGGTGTAAGCCCGTTTGGGATATGGCGCAACAGCGACAAAGACCCCGAAGGTTCTAACACCAAGGGCGGGCAAACGAATTATGACGACCTGTTTGCCGATGTACTGATGTGGATGCAGAAAGGATGGGTAGATTATCTATTGCCGCAATTGTATTGGGAGCATGCCAGCCGTGCTGCTCCGTTTTCGGTGTTGATGCCATGGTGGTATGGGCATTGCTATAAACGGCATGTATACTATGGGCTGGCGCCTTACCGCATGGTGACAGCAAAGAGTGGTAGCTGGGTAGGCATCAAGGAGCTCATGTGGCAGCTTCGGGATATCCGCAGCCAGTGCCCTAATTCGGGATACGCGTTTTTCAGCGCGGCGAGCTTTGATAAAATAAAGGCGCCGATAAAGGACAGCCTGAAGTATGGCTTCAACAAATACCCGGCACTGGTGCCGCCCATGGAGTGGCTGGATAGCATACCACCGGCATCGCCGGTATTAAAAATAACAGTTGCAGGAAGTGGGGCGACATTGAAATGGGAAGAGAGCAATCCTCAGAAGGAACCGCTGCGCTATGTAGTGTATCGTTTTGTGAACAACGAACCACTGAACCTGGAGCGTACCGACCGCATCGTGTCTATACAACAAGGCACAGAGTTTGCCGACCCGGAAATAAATAAATATAAGCAGTGCATGTATGTAGTTACTGCGCTGGACCGGCTTTGGAACGAGAGTAAGCCGAGTAATAAGGTGGAGGGGCATTTGTGATCAGGGTGGTCGTGCTGATTATCTGAAGACATGTCTTGCCATCGCTGCTCATCGTTATCTTTATCAAATCTGTGTCTCTACATTGTACTCTGAAAATGCTTGTATGGTGGAGATTATAGAGCGTCAACCACCCCGGCTGAAAAGCATGCTTCGCAATGCTTTTCAGCGCGCCCCTCCTAAAAACAGGAGGGGAGGTGTCGCGCGCCCTCGTTTTGTCATAATATAAGGACGAAATAAGGATCATCTCTTCCCCGCCTGCTCCTGCTTTTTTCGTTTTAGTTTAGCTACAAAATCCGGCGCTGGCTTATAGCCTAAGCTCTGCGCAAGATCCATGCAATATACGGCCATTGAGTCCTTACCTATTGAATCGTAGGCAACGCTGAGATTGTAGGCTGCGGACATCTTTATTTCTTTGGGATCAAGCGCCACTACTTTGCTCCAGTCTTCTATGGCCTTAGGCATATTGTTCTTGCCAAAGTGGGCTACGCCACGATAGAAGTGATAGCCGGCATTGTCGGGGTTCATCTCAATGAGCACATCATATTGGTTGATGGCGGCATCAAATTTCTGCGCCTGCACAAATTCAAAGCCTTTACGGGCGACCTTTTCCTGCATATCGGGGCTTAGTGCGGGCATTTTACCGTTTGCGGCTGCAACATTTTGCGGCATGGCAGGGACAGGTGCTGCACCCCCGGGTGGTTTCATTTGTGCCGATTGCTCATATGCGTCTGAGGCACTTTTGAAATCCTTCATCATAGTGTATGCCCTGCCGATGTTATTGTACACTCTTGCATCTGCCGAGCGCAGTTTTACGAGTACGTTATAATTCTCCAGCGCTTTTTCGGGCATCCCCTGGTCCATGTAGTAGTTGCCCAGCCACTTATAGGAGAGCAAGGCACGGTAGGGGTATTTTTCAATAGCGTCAGAAAGCAATGTCTCTGAATTGTGCCATACATAAGTGCGCTCATGGCACACATAAGCCAGTATGCCCGAGAGCAGCAGGAGCAGCGAAATGATCGCGGTTTTAAAAGCCGGCATTCTTTTTACCAGCTCATACAGGAAGTATGCGATCATAAAAAGCAAACCGAAGTAGGCAACATAGGAATACCGGTCGGACATAATGGCCGCGCCAACTGATATGAACTGAAGTACGAAGACCACATTGAAAAAGAAAAAGCCAAACCCGAATGCCACTATCCTGAAATAAGCACGGTTGGTTTTATAAGTGAGGTAGAGCAATGCGGCGGGTATACCGACGGCAAGGAAGGGCGCTGCGTAATATATGCCCGGCAGGTAGCCGGTGGTGTAGCGGTAAGGATAAGGATAAAAAGTTGATAAGTAGCTGGGGTTAAATAATTTGGACATGTACATCACAAAGCCATATGCGGCATACATGACACGCTCTGAAATGGTAAGTGTGCTGAAAGATGCGATAGCGCCTGTTTTGTTCTGCGTGTAAAAAGCCATAGAGCCGCAAAGCAGCGATACCAGGAAGAAGATGAGTTTCTCGGTGATGAGCTTTTTATTGAGCTGCCGCTGCATCAGGAAGTCGACACAGAGCAGCGACATGGGCAGCACAACCGCCATTGGCTTAGAGAGGCAAGAGGCTATGAACAGGAAAAACGTGGCAAAATACCACTTTCGTTCGTTGGTGGAAATATAGCGGAGGTAACAAAGCAGCGCGCTGAAATAGAAGAATGCATAGAGCACGTCCTTGCGCTCGGCAATCCACGCCACAGACTCTACGTGCATGGGGTGAATGCCAAACCACAATGCCGCGAACGATGCAATGAATAACCCGGCATTCTCCTCCATTTTGAGCCGCCGGCATAGTGCGGTCAGCAGCAGGAAAACAAGGATCACGTTGAGTATGTGAATTATGATGTTGGTACAGTAGTAGGGCATGGGGTTCATGCCGGAAAAAAAGTAGTTGACGGCAAGCGAAAGCATGCAGAACGGGTGATAATTATTTTTCGTGATGTCTTCCGTGAAAATTACCTTAAGATTGTGTGGCGTGAAAGCTTTGATGTAAGGGTCATTGGTTACATAGAAGTCATCGTCCCAATTGGTGAACTGGTTGTGGAGCGTATAGGAAAAGCAGACAAAAGTGATCAGGCTGATAGCGCCTATGATCAGCAGCTTTTTGTTTAAAATAGAGTTTGTCATGTAGCCGGATAAAAATAATACTTATTCCAGTATTTTTTTCAGGGCAGCGAGGTAGTCAGGGTTTTGCGTGAAGCGGTTGTGCCCCTGTCCTTTCAGCGTAATGAGCTGGTCAGTGGGTTTGCAGTCAGCATGTAGCTTCACCGACGAGCCATAATAGATCACTTCATCGGCGTCGCCATGGAATATTACTACAGGTGCTTTCACGGTCTTTATATACTCATCGGTCTTCAGCGGATAGTGAAGCATGAATGTGGGCAGGAAAGCGTATGTGTGTTTCATCATATCAACCATACTGAAGTAAGGCGCTTGCAATATCAGCATGCGGGGCTTGTTGAGCGCAGCAAGCATCGTAGCGGGGCATGTGCCTATAGAATAGCCGAGGATAACGATCTTATTTTCGGGGTACAATGCCCGCAAACTGTCATAGCCTATCTGCACGTCGTCGAAAAGCTGTTGCTCAGCAGTTATTTTACCATCGCTTTTACCATATCCACGATAGTCCAGCATAAAGACATCATAGCCAAGACCGGTGTAAACAGACGCAACGCTGCCCCATGTGTTCAGCGCACCGCCATTACCGTGCAGGTAAAAAATGACCCCTTTGGAAGAGTCGGCCGGTGTACCGGTAAGTGAAGATTTAAAAAGGAGGCCGCTAAGCGTAGCTCCATTTGTCTTTATTTTTCGCTCGGTAAAAGTACCGGGAAATGTGAATGCATAATCCGCCGCCAGTTTGGTGGGTACAAAAAGGATATCGTCTTGTTTTGAGTAAAAGAAAAGGCAGACACCCAGGTACAGAACGGCTGTGATAATGCCGGTCCATAACAGGATCTTTTTAAACAACCGCATCAGGATTGGTTACTGGCAGACTCCAGGAAATACTGATCCAGCTTTTCTTTGTCCAGCGGCTTTTCCATGAAGCAGGAAACATATTGGTTAGATCGTGCACGGAGGTGGTCATTCACATCGGCAGATGACGAGATCATGGCAATGATGCAATTCCTTTTTACATGCTCCGGCAGCGCATTGTAGCTTTCCAGGAAACCAAAGCCGTCCATCACGGGCATACGGATATCGAGGAAGATCACTTCGGGCAATTCATCGGTGTTCTCTATAGACTGCAGGTATTCAAGAGCTGAAATAGCTGATTCCATGAGCAATACATCTTCAGCGAAAAAAGATCGCTTTATGATCCTGTCCGCCACAAAACGGTCAATGCGGGAATCATCGATTACCATCGCTCTGTTGTGCTTAAATGCGCTGTTTGATTGTGTCATTGCTGATAGATTTTTCCGCTTTCCCCGAATATCTAATAACTCGCAGTTGATATATCAGGGGAATGCAAGATAATATAATTGCAGCAAAAAAAATATAAACGCTGTCAAACCGCGGATAAATATTTTTACCATGCGGTTACAACGTTAAATTTTCTCTATTGCGCTATAAGCCACAATGTTAATAACCTGTGTATTTTTACAGTGCGGTAACAATGTGGGATATATATGGCATGTTATTTTCAGTAACTTTGGTAAAACCGGTTGCATATGTTTGACGACGATTTCAACGAAGAGTGGGGCCCGCTGGATGAAACCCTTAGCAGGTATGAGGAAGTAAAAAAGGGAAATTCGGCCAGCATTATGGATGAGGAAGAGTTTGAGCGGGTGATAGAGTACTATTTTCAGAACAGCAACGAGGAGCAGGCATTGCTGGCCTGCGATATAGCCAGAACATACTATCCATTCTCAGGAACGCTGCTTTTGCTAAAAGCAGAGATATTTACACAGGCACAGAAATACGGCCAGGCCCTCAAGACGCTTGACGAGATGGAGCAATATGACAGCAACAACCTGGATGCAGTATTGCTGCGATCTGATATTTTACTGGCGCAATTCAAATACGACCAGGCTGCGTTGTGGCTGGAGCAAAAATCCGTGGAATACGGCGGGAAGGATAAAACCGAAATATTGCTGGAGCTATCTGACGTATACGACGAGAGTGAGGAGTTTGACGCGGTTTTCGATACACTGAAACGGGTAATAAAGATAGACCGAAGGAATGAAGAAGCTTTGCAGAAAATTTGTTTCTGGGCTGAATTTACCGACCGTCTGGAAGAAAGTGTGACATTGCATACACAGCTCACAGATAATGATCCATACAATGCGCTGGCCTGGTTCAACCTGGGTGCGGCTTACCAAGGGCTGAAGCTGTATGAAAAGTGCATAGACGCTTATGAATATTGTGTGGCTATCGATGAAAAATTTGAATTTGCCTATCGTAACATGGCCGATGCCTATATGCGGCTGAAGTGGTATAGCAAGGCGCTGGAAGTGTTGGAAAAGCATATAGAGATAGCAAAAGCCGAGGACGTGATATTTGAAGCAATGGGATATTGCTGGGAGAAGCAGAAGGACTTTGCCCGCGCGCGTGAGTTTTACCGGCAGGCATCCCAGCTCAGTCCGCAGGACGATGGCATCTTTTACAAGATAGGCGAGACCTACGCCCGCGAAAAGCAATGGGAGAAAGCAGTGAAGTCATACTCTGTAGCGCTGCACCTGGATAAGGACAACGCGGCCTATTGCATGGCTATAGGCAACTGCCTGATGGAGATGAATGTAAAGAGTGAGGCGCTGGTATGCTACCTGAATGCAGTGCGGCTGAAGCCAGGTAACAAAACTACCTGGGTGGCATTGATACGCGGCCTGTACATAACCGGTTATTACGATGAAGCCCTTACCCAGCTTGCTGTGGCCCGCGAACATTGCGGAGAAAAAGGAGACTTTTCTTATTTCCAGGCTGCAATATTACTGGAGCAGGGAAAATCGAAAGAGGCCATGCTGCAACTGGAGAAGGCGCTGAAATTGTCGCCGGCGAAGGTGAAGTTGTTTACGGAGCTTAATCCTGAATTCCTTTTACGCTCCTCGGTTGCTGAGCTGATAGGGAAGTACAAGAAGGGCAAAGCATAACTGCCTGATCTAAGGAAATATTATAGTGTAGAGACGCCATGCATGGCGTCTCTACTTAGTATAATCAGGTAGATTGCAGGGTGTATAACGTGTGCGTGTAAATACCGGCAGGTAGAGACGCAAGATTTTGGGTCTCTACAAAGGATAAACAGGAACATGGCAGAATCGTATAGCTGGTACGCATGAATAGTCGCGTGTAGAGACGCAATGCATTGCCTCTCTACGTAACACAAACAAGTGCATTGCCTCCACGTAACAAAAGCAAATACGTGCAGTTTCCTCAAAACATTCAAACTAAATAGCATTTTTATTTACCACCATGGCCAATCGCAGGAAGCTCAATCCATCTCTGAAAACCAATAACGATACCGGTTTTGGGAGCGTTGCGAATAACTACGGGGGGCGTTTCATTAATAAGGACGGAACATTTAACCTGCGACGGGAAGGCGCTACGTTTTTCAACAGGTTCAGTGTATTCCAGCGAATGCTGAGCCTGCCACGGTGGAAGTTCATCTCTGTGATCATTATTTTTTTCTTTGCCATCAACTTTTTGTTTACCATTTCTTACATGGTTATCGGCGCTGACCAATTGCAGGGGATGATCGCTCAAACAACCTGGGGCCGGTTTAAGGAAATGTTCTATTTCAGCGCGCAGACATTTACCACAGTCGGTTATGGGCGCATCAATCCGGTGGGCGACGCGGCAAGCCTGCTTGCCTCGCTGGAAGCGCTGAGCGGCTTTCTTTCGTTTGCTATAGCTACCGGCCTCATCTATGGGCGTTTTGCCAAGCCCAAATCATACCTGGCATTCAGCGACCTTGCTCTTATCGGCCCGTACCGCGACAAGACCGCATTGATGTTCCGCTTTGTGAGTTACAAGGATAATCATACCCTCACCAATGTAGAGATCAAGGTGAATATTGCGCTCCTGACAGGAGAGGATAGTAGTGCAACATACAATTTTTATGATCTTACGCTGGAACGCTACAAAGTAGACAACCTGCCCATGAACTGGACCGTGGTGCACCCGATCGATGAAAGCAGCCCGCTTTTCGGGTTTACAAAAGATGATATTGCCAATGCGGATGTAGAGTTATATGTGCTGGTCACTGCATTCGATGAAGTATACTCCAGTGTGGTGTTGCAGCGCACCTCATATACCTACCAGGAGATGAAATTCAACGCCAAATTTGTGCATATGTACCGGGAGAGCGAAGATGGCATGACCACGGTGCTGGAGCTGCATAAGCTGAATGAGATAAGGGAGGTGTAAAAAATTGCAGTGCGTTCGTGTGTTAACTCTCTGTTTTGCACGGCAGACGTAGCATTGAAAAGTCGTTACTGCGCTGTTACGCGCACCGGGCCGTCTACAAAGTACATACTTAGCTCACCCTTGTTCTTTGCTGATATCTGGCCGCGGTATGTGCAGTTGAACTGATCTTTTACCAGCTCATAGGTGTGCTGTGATATGTTTATACGGCCGGCTTCGCCACTCTGCTCCATTCGCGCGGCTATGTTTACGGCGTCTCCCCATATATCGTAGGCAAATTTTATTACGCCCACTATCCCGGCCACTACGCTTCCGCTGTGTATGCCGATCCGTATCTCAAAGGTCTTGTCGCCAAATTTTTTTCGCCGCTGCCGCATGAATTCGTTGATCTCAAGTGCCGCCTGCACGATCTGCTTTGCATGCAGCGGGTCAGCAACCGGCAGGCCGCATACGGCCAGGTAGGCGTCGCCTATTGTTTTTATTTTTTCAATATTATACTTGCCGGTTATCTCGTCAAAAGCCTTGAAGCAGGTGTGGAGCTCATCGATAAGTTCCTGCGGCCTCATCTTTTCACTGGCCTGGGTGAAATTGACAAAATCGGTGAACATCACCGTCACATGATCGAAGTAGCGGGCCTCGGCGGTGCCTTTATCTTTCAGCTCTTCGGCTACCTCCGACGGCAGGATATTCAGCAGCAGGTCTTCCGACCGCTTTTTCTCGGCAGAGAGCAGCACATTGGTTTTCTTCTGGTTGCGGTAGTTTCTCAGCACGAAGAAAATGGCTACCAGCAGCAGGGTGATGCTCACCAGCAGGAAGGCCCATATCAGCACCTGTATCTTTATTTCGCGGTCGCGCTTCAGTACTTCTTCATGGTGTTTTTCAAGGTTTATTTTTTGCTGCACGCTTACCAATATGAGGGCATTTCTTTCTGCCGCTGAGCTATCTGATACCCGCCGGGCAGAATCTTCAAAATTGAAAGCCATCCGGAAGTCGCCGTTCAGAGCATATGCTTTTGCGAGGCGGGTATAGATTGCTTCCAGCAGATCAAAGTTTCTCCATTTGGCCCCATCTGTTACCATCTGGTTGGCACGCTGCAATGTTGCCAACCCCTTCTTTTTGTCATTTAGCTCCAGGTATACATCACCCAGTATTGCGATCGACTTGGCAGCATTATCATTAAGCTTATTGTGTGCCAGGCCTATCTCAATATCATTTTCGAGCAGCGGGATCGCTTCTTTATAGCGTTTTGCAAAATAGTAGGTGATGCCGAGATTGCCGCCGGTTATACCGGCCCATGCTACATTGTCTGCCTGCCGGGCCATATTATATGCCTCCAGGAAATAGTAAGCGGCAGAGTCATACACACCCAGGTAGCGATAGCACAGGCCAATAGTGTTTAAAAGATCAAAGGTCATTGGCTGCCTGAACCGGGTCTCCGTATTTTTGGTTTCCAGGAAGATGCGCAAGGCTGTATTGTAATCTTTGAACCGGTAATAGCACAGGCCGAACTTGTGAAGGAAATTATACCGGAGGGGAAATTGCCCGGATGAAAACTTACCATAAACATTGTAGTTCTCCAGCGATAGTTCAAAGGCCTTGCTGTATGTTTTCGGGCTTTCCCAGTAGTAATCTGCCAATAGCTGCAGCGCCTGCGCTTCAAGCTCGGGCATTTTTTTCCGTTCAAGCTCTTTTATGAGTCCCGGCAATTCGTTTTCTATTTTCGATTTACCGGTCGGGTGATAGCCCCACCTGTGCCAGAGCGTGTACTCACGCAGCTTTAGTGCATACTTCAGGGCCTGATCGTTGTTCTGTTCTGCCCATTTTCCGAGATCTTCCAGCTCCCTGAACGCCTGCGCCGAATCATGTTTGCTTAGGGCATGGAACATCGTATCGACAGCAAAAAACTGCTGCGCATAGGATCTGTGAAGCAGGGTGTCCGGGTATACCTGTGCATTTAATGAGCAACTGAATGAGAGTAAAGCGGCAACAATAAATGCTTTTACAGACATAGTGGGTTGTCGGTTAAAAAAAGTGCTTCGGAATACTCAGCCATCTGCCGTCTGCAAGGTGCCCGGTGATCAGGAAATAGATAAGCGCGATGGGCCAGAATATCCAGTGCAGGATGAGCAGAATAACGCTGTGATAATAATACCAGCTCACAAGCGCCGTATATAAGCCCAATAAAAAGTAGATAACGGATTTGCTTCTCATAATACCAGTTTTAAGATGCCCCTGTAAAAATGCGGCTTTTTCTTTATGTTTTTATATAAATGAAAAAAATGAGCTGAAGCGGCGCTATTATTTTTTTGTCCGGGGATATCTCATGTTCTGTGAAATCCTGTTTTTCACACAATTATAATAAGTTGGTACCATATTCGAGAAGGGAAATCTGTATATTTGGTGCAGTATTATTTAAACAACTCAAACCGGCGTTATGAAAAAATTCCTGTTTATGCCCTTGCTGGCTGTCATCGCAGTTTTATTCAGTTTTACGCCGGCAAATCAGTGGGAATTGTATACTTCTGCCGAGGGGCATTTTTCAATTACCTTCCCCGGCAAGCCCGAGGAATCGGTACAGGACGACCGCACGGAAGACAATGTCATTTTCAAGATACACCTGGCCACTGTGGCGCCAAGCGATGATGAAGTGTATATGACCGGCTGGATAGACATGCGCTCCTTCTACCCAAAGGATAAAGCCATAAAGCAAATGCTGGAAGACAGCAGGGATGGCGCCACTGCCAGTATGAGGGCGACAAAGGTGACTACCCTTGCTACCGACCTGGGCGACAAGCCCTATATTGAGTTTACGTTTGAGACCGAAGAATTTACCGGTAAGGACCGTATCTATGTGATCAATAAGTTCCAGTATTCCATCATCACCATTTTTTCGCTGAAAAAGGGGATACTGCCATCGGCTGATAAATTTATCAGTTCGTTCAAGCCGGCTTAAGCACAAATTCAGCAGGATACTACGAAAATGGTATGGGCAAACCGGATGGCGGCGGTAATTTTGTGTTCCCAGAATCTCATCTGCTATGAAAGCCAGCGAATTGCCCGCATATGTGTTACTTTCTGCCCAGCGGGCGCTGCTGGGAGTAATCACACCCAATATAAGGATGATAAGCCTGCAATGGCAGGGCCTGAACCGGCTTTCCGTGAGGGTGCATTATGACCGTGTGCCCACCGAAGAACAACTGGAGGATATGAGCATTGTTACAACAGAAATAATTGCAGATGTGCCATTTGAACGGGTAGATCCGGTAGAGGTGGTGATCTCTGACGCGCCGATGGTGGAACTAAAACCAATGAGCCGTGTTGTTTTTCGGCGGAAGGAGTAGCAATGTAAAATGCGCTGTTTTTCTCCAAAGTACATATTAGGGAAATGCTAAGTTTTATTCCGCTTTTCGCATATCTACCATCCTTCTGGCCTTAACCGCAAGTCGTCCAGCCTGAGTTGGCTATGTATTTATCTAAGCCTCACATTAAAAATCAATAAATTTGAAAGATATTTCGTTGCGAAAGGTACTAGCATGGCAAATTGGCATTATATTTGCGGTAGGTACTTAACAAGTCATTTTGTTAATTATTATAGGCGTGCAAAGTTGGGTAGGGAAGAGTGTTTTTGCGGGTAGAGACCGATAACTTTTTGCGCTTAATTTTTTTTATCAGATAATTGTCAATATATTTATTTCCTTTAGTTACACACACCAAGCTTATGCAGCAGGAATTACACTATCAAACGGGTACAACAGGGACGACAAATTTTGCGGGTAAAAGACCACTCCGGAGGTTTATCGCGTCATTTATTTCCGCTGGCCTTATACTACTCGGTCTGCCCGCAATGGCGCAGCCAACGGTTACTTCGCTCAGCACCCTGATAGGTTACCAGGGGGCGGCAATAACCATTACAGGTACGGGCTTTAACGCTACGCCTGCCAATAACACCGTGTATTTCGGCGCTACAAAAGCAACGGTATCCGCGGGCAGCACAACCTCACTGAGTGTAACTGTGCCACGCGGCACTACCTACATGCCGGTGAGTGTACTGAACACTGCCACAAATCTGCAGGCCTATTCCCCGCAGGCATTCTTACAGGGTTTTTCTCCTGTAGGCTTTGCATCGGGAACCATAAACTTCGATCCGCATTTTGATTTTGCTGCAGGCACAAACCCATCCGGTGTAGCCTTTGGTGATATGGACGGAGATGGAAAGCCGGATATGGTCGTAGCTAATACAACTTCAAAAACGATTGCGATATACAAAAATAACACGACCGTTCCGGGGCCGATAACCGGGGCAACATTCGCAGCGCCGGTTACCTTTTCTACGGGAGCAGTACAGCCCTATATCTTGACGCTTGGCGATATTGACGGTGATGGTAAACTCGATGTGGCTGCCGGTGCACTGACCGGGAACCAGGTGCTTGTTATGCTTAATGCAACGATCTTAGTTGGAACACCGTTACTGGGTTCATTAACATTGTTCACAGCGGGTAATTTACCCTATGCCGTGGCACTGGGCGACCTGGATGGTGATGGTAAGATCGACCTTGCTTCTGCGAATGCCGGGGCGAATACCATTTCGCTGTTCCGGAATACATCTACCCCTGGTGTAGTAATTATTAGTGCGGCTACAAATTTTGCGACCGGCGGCGGCAGCCAGCCTGTAGATGTGGCCATTCAGGATATAGACGGAGACGGCAGGCGTGATGTAAGCGTAGTAAATTATGGTTCATCCAGGCTATCAGTTTTTAAAAATAACATGGCGGCCCCCGGAGCTTTCTCTGCGGCAACATTAACTGCTGCGACAAATTTTGTTACGCTCGCTACACCGCAATACCTGGTAGTAGGTGATATGGACGGCGATGGCAAGGCTGATATTGTTGTGGGTTCTAAATCATCGAGCCCTTCAGCAATCGCTGTTTTCCGGAATACATCAGTTTCCGGAACTGTTACGCTGACATCCTGTACTACGCAGGCCGCACTGCAGGCAGAGGGTATGGCTGTTGGTGATTTTGACGGAGATGGCAGGCCTGACCTAGTGGTAACCAACCTTGGTGACTCTTCTGTTTCTGTATATCGCAATAACTCTTCGCCCGGTGTTTGTTCTTTCGGATCGCAGTGTATTTTCAAAACAAGCCTTACTTTTTCCAGCGGCGCAGCTTATGTAGCCGCGGGCGACCTTGACAATGACGGCTTATCTGATCTTGCTGTTACCAATTATAACGGCGCAACCGTTACCGTATTCAGGAATGATCCGCTGCAGGCTATTCAGCCTGTTGGTGGTTTGCAGGTATGTGCATGCAGTACAGACTCAGCTCAATTTACTGAAGCGGCGCTTGGCGGTACATGGACCAGCAGCAACCCGCTTAT
>CANJQU010000084.1 GCA_947476485.1 Chitinophagaceae bacterium | reverse complement strand
TTATTTCCCATTTCCCCGCCTGACATTTGTGCCCAAAACAATATTTTATTGAGCACGATTGATTAGAATTCCCGTTTTGCGCCCTTGAAAACTAAATGAGGGAACCGCGCCTTAGTGCCTTTTGCGAGAGCCTATCAACCGATCTCTTATCACCTTATCAACTTTATCATGGAATCACACGACAAACAACAACTCGCCAAAGACCTCTATCTCCAGGCCGACAAAACCCAGACCGAGATAGCAGAAATTCTCGATGTAAACCGCAAGACCATTTACCTGTGGAGCAAAAAAGGCAAATGGGAACAGATCAAACAAGCCTTGCTCCTCTCTCCATCCGCTATACTCCACGATCTGTACAGCCATATCGGCCGGGTTAATGAAAAGATTTTTGCACGTGAAGACCAGTGTCCCATAATGCAGGATGTCGAAATGCTCCGAAAGCTGGTGAAGATGACAAAAGACATCCCGAAAAAGCATTCTGGCTTTTATATCGAGGCAATCGAAGATTTTTCATACTTCCTCTCTCGGCGTAATCCTGAATCTGTAAAACAATACATGCCGATCGCTGATGAGTTTATACGTGGCATGGCCGAAGACAACCCGTTCCGCCCCGGCAAGCGCATATCCGATAATTTCGCGGAAATTGAGCAACGGCTTAAAAAAGATGCGGAAAGATATGTGGCAGAGGAAGAATCCTTGATCAACGAAACTTCTCCGAAAGATGAAATAGACCAGGCTGAAGAGCTCATATTCGACGGCCTCAAGTTTGTTCCCGTCACGAAAAATGCAGCCGAGGCTGTCGTCATGAGCTGTCGCGACGAGCGACCGCTTGAAACGCTCGAAGGAGCCCCACAGCAAAAACAAACGGGTAATAGTGGGGTATCCGTATTATCACCCAAAGGTCCTTCAAAACCAGCCACAGTAAAGGATTCTAACGGAATATACGGCGAAACAAAATGCCCCATATCATCAGCAAAAATATCCGATAAAAATGGGGTATCCCCTGTGGAAAACAAAACTGAACGCACACCACTCCGCAACATAAACACCATCATCGCACCTCCTCCAAAGCGTCCCGCTCCATTCCGCGAAGGAAACATCATTTGGATAAACCACCCCAAAGACCTGGACGACTATGAAAAGCACTTGAAAATGTCCGACTCCATCCGCTACTATCCCGAATCCGATCCCTCATTAAAAAAGGATCGGTAACCCATCCTATTGCGTGTGACTATCAGCTTGGCAAATACGCGAATGAGCACAGTGCCCGGCGCGAGCCAACCACCCTAGTCTGCTCGCAAGCGACCAGACGTCCCCTCCTAAAAACAGGAGGGGAGGTGTTGCGCGCCCACGTTTTCTCGTTCAAAGCCTCCCTGCCTCAGGCAGATTGGGGGGTATGGTCAAAATCGATTTGCCACTATTTACCAGCATTCAACTGTGTTGAAGTTGCAGCAGATTTTTCGCTGCGGCGGTGTTGGCGGATCTTGGAGTATTTGATAAATGCAGCGTAGGCAGATAGCCTGCAGATGACAAAGCCGTAAAAGCCGTCGAGGAAGCCCAGTTGTATAACGTAATCATTGAAGAAGCGCCACTTGGGGTAGAGCATTACTTTCAGCAGGCTTGCTTCTTTACCGGCCTGCACTGCTTCTTCGGCGCCCAGCTCGCTGTATTTTTCTATTTTCTTCAGGTGTTCGCTTACTGAGGTGAAGCTATAATGCAAAAGGTCGCCCTTCAGTGTTCCTTTCAGGTCGGCCTCATCATCGGGCCGCCAGTATTCGTGGACTTTCTTTTCCTCCCATTTTCCTTTGGTGCGGTTATATAGCCGTGTTTGTGAGTCGGGGTACCAGCCGCAATATTTTATCCATTTACCACAGTAGTTGGTAAGGCGGTGCATCTGGTATACGTTTAGCTTCGGATCGTCCTTTACTTCGAGGATACTTGTTTTTAACTGGGCCGACAACACTTCGTCGGCATCGAGCGACAGGATCCAGTCATTGATGGCGTGGCCGGTAGCGAAGTTTTTCTGTTCTCCATAACCTACAAACGGATGCTGAATGACCTTTGCCCCGTAACGCTCTGCGATCTCAATGGTATTATCGGTGGAGTAGCTGTCTACAACTACGATCTCGTCGGCAATATCTTTTATAGATTCCAGGCACCGCGCAAGGTTTCTTTGTTCATTAAAAGTAATTATTACGACACTAACGCGAACCATTGATAATATTGGGATGTAGCAAAAAGCGCAAAAGTAAAAAGTAATCCTGAGAAATGGCGGGATAATAGGGCTTGAACATGGTGAATTATTTCATCCCTACGGGGTTTCGAGACATTTTTTGAACATGATCTTTGTAATAATGTCCACCCTTCGGGTTTATAAATTCAATGCGTTCCCCGGTGTTGACAGGTGTGGCCATAAGACATCAATGTGCTATGAAAGCAGTTTCTGCCGTAAAAGAAATTCTAGCTGGTCGTTTGAAAGACTTAGCTTGTAGGTCATCTCTTTTTCATCCATTTTCTGCTTGTATACATCAAAGGCCCTGTTGATGGTAAGGTCCAGTTCTTCCTCATTCCATGGCTTGCTGAGGTAGTGAAATATTTTGCCCTTGTTTACAGCATCTATCACGGCATTCATATCGGCATAGCCGGTAAGCAATATTCTTATCGGGTCGGGAAACTCGTCCAGTATGGATTCGAGGAACTCAACGCCGGTCATCTGCGGCATCCTCTGGTCGGTGATGATGATGTTTATATCAGATTTACGCAGTATCTGCACCGCGTCTTCGCCGCTTATGGCTGTCTGAACGTTGTACTTGATACGGAATACAGCTTTAAAAGACACAAGATTATTTAGTTCATCATCAACATATAAAATATTGATTCCATCCTGCTTTGCCATCGTTTAGATAATATTATGCCGATTAATATTATTCGCAAGATAACAAAATATTGAGAAAATAAATAGCATTGCCGTATATTTAACCACACCTGTTGTGATAAGCCTACGCTTTAAAAAATACACTCCAATGTTAATTGAAAAGATACATGCTACAAAACAACTAAATGAAAGCTATAGACCTGTTTTCTTTCACATTCAGAACCCGGAGGAAAAGGCAGCATTTGATGACCTGGTGAAGCTGGATAATATATTTATATATGACGAGATGTATGACCACCTGAAGGAACTGGTGAAAAGCATGCATCCGGCAACGAAGCTTAAAGACGCAGACTACAAGGTGTTGATCCCTCAGCATCTGGGTGATTGCCCGATAGAAGAATATGGGGTGTGGGTGTATTATCCATGGTCGCGCAGGCTGGTGCATATACTGGACGAGCAGGAATTTGTAAACGTAAGAACGAACAGGAACAGGTATAAGATCACAGACCCGGAGCAGGCATTGCTTGCCACGAAGTCTATAGGTATCATCGGACTGTCGGTAGGGCAGTCTATTGCGCTGACGATAGCCATGGAGCGCGTATGCGGTGAAATAAGGCTGGCGGACTTTGATACTGCAGAACTGAGCAATCTGAACCGGCTGCGCACGGGCGTTCATAACCTGGGGGTGCTGAAAACAATAATAGCCGCGCGCGAGATAGCAGAGATAGATCCGTATCTGAAAGTGAAGATATTCAACGACGGGCTTACTGACGGGAATATTGATGATTTTTTTCTGAAGGATGGCAAGCTGGACCTGCTGGTGGAGGTATGCGACGGGCTGGACATAAAGATCGTGAGCAGGTTCAAGGCCAGGGAACTTGGTGTTCCGGTAGTAATGGACACAAACGACCGGGGGATGCTGGATATAGAGCGGTTTGACCTGGAGCCGGACAGGCCGATTTTACACGGTCTTGCGGGAGACCTTGATCCGAGCAAGATAAAGGGGCTTACCAACGAAGAAAAGATACCGTACATACTTAAGATGATAGGCGCCGAGACCATATCTACAAGGCTCAAAGCATCTATGATGGAGGTGGAACAATCTATCAATACCTGGCCGCAGCTGGCATCGTCTGTGGTGCTGGGCGGGGCGCTCACCACTGATGTGAGCCGCAAGATATTGCTGGACCAGAACCATGTATCAGGACGATTTTATGTTGACTTTGATGACATGATCAGTGATGGAAAGGGTGGGGGGGCAGACACTACTGCTTATGAAGGGCCGCCTGAACTGACGCGGGAGACGATGTTGGAGATCGCCGGAAAATACCCGGCTGGCGCTGATGCGGGGAAAATAAATGAAGACAAAATAGAACAGATAGTCAAAGCGGCCTGTTTAGCTCCATCAGGAGGTAATGCACAGCCCTGGAAGTTCCTGTTCCGCAATAACGCGCTTTATATATTCCACGATGAGCATTATTCTTTTTCATTGCTGGACTATAAAAACACGGGCTCATACATCGGGTTCGGGGCGATGCTTGAAAATATAGAAATAACAACGGCCTCGCTGGGGATGACCGCCCACGCCAGGGTATTCCCGCTAAAGGAGGATAAAAGGCTGATCGCTGTTGTTACCTTTGAAAATGCTAATACCAATAATGCTTACGGATATCTGTCGGGCGCCATTCCACTGAGGATGACCAACCGGAAAACCGGGGACCGGAAACCATTGCAGGAGAAAGATATGCAGGACCTGGCCGCCATTGCGGCAACTGTGCCGGGCGCCAGGCTGCAGCTTTTCGAAAGCGAGGAAACAATTTCTGAATTTGCCGAGATACTTACCAATACAGAACGTATTCGTTTCCTGCACCCGCGCGGTCATTATGATACGTTTGTAAAGGAATTGCGTTTTACCCCGGAAGAGATAGCAGCTACTGCTGATGGCCTTGATATCGCGACGCTGAATATGAGCGAAGGTGATAAGGCGGCACTGCAGGTAGCAAGAGATCCATCGGCAATAAATTTCCTTCACAAGCTGGAAAAGGGCGAAGGCTTCAAAAAGATATCGAGGAAAGGAGTGGTGAGCGCCTCGTGCATTGGCGTTATCAGTATGGACGGTCATGATTCGGAACACTTTTTAAGGGGAGGCCGGGCGCTGCAACGGGTGTGGCTTGAGGCCAACCATCGCCATATCTCTTTTCAACCGGTTTCTCAGACCGTTTTTATGCTGGAAAGGTATCTAGGCGATGGCGCCGCGGACTTTAATAGTTATGAATTGGGGCAGCTACAGAACATCCATAATGTGCTATCGGGCTTGTTGGGCCTTGAAAAAGGACGGTACCCGGTGTTTATTTTTAGGTTATTTTACGGAGCGGAACAAAAAGAAAGGGCTTTAAGGAGACCGCTTGCTAAAGTATTATTTGTAAATTAGCTTCACAATAGCATGGGCGGTTTTAACGGATTGAATTGGATAGTAGTATATTAGGGTAACATTTCAGCGAGATAATGATAAGTATAAGAGCCTTCAGAGCCATTGAAGATATAGACTCCTGCAAAGCGTTTGCTGAAGGGCATGCGAACGTTTTGCGTGACTATGGTGTGAGTAAGGTGACCTCTTCGAGCAATGACTGGTTTTATAATCCTTCGGCCTACGTGATGATCGCTGAAAATAAAGAGACCGGGGAGACAGTAGGCGGAATAAGAATTCATATAGCAGATGGTGTGACGCGGCTTCCGATGGAGGACGCTATCGCTATTGTTGATACCCGGGTATATGACCTGATAGCTAAGTACATACCGATAGGCACAGGTGAGCTATGCGGACTGTGGAACGGAAAATCTGTGGCGGGGTATGGCCTGGGCAGTTATTTCCTGATGCGCGTGGGGATCAGTGTTACGCAGCAGCTCAAATTGCCGACGTTGTTTGCGCTATGTGCGCCTCATACGTTACAGATCAGTGTGGAGAAAGGTTTTGAAAAGGAAACTTCCATAGGAAACGAGGGTACATTTATTTATCCTAAGCTGGACCTTGTGGCGACGAGCATTATCATAAAAGATACTTTAAATTTGCCGGGCGCCATGCCTGAGGAAAAGCGGCTGGTGTTTGAATTGCGTGACAATCCGGAGCTATCGCGGATGGAGCATGGGCCGAAGGGCAGTATTGAAATATCGTACAGTCTTAATTTCAGTAAAGAGAAAAAGTAATTGAGTTTTAACAAAAACATCTAGCGATAACGATGAAGAAATTTCTTTGCCTCTGTTTGCTTATAATTCTTTCACATTTTTCGTACGCGATCGATAGAGTAACCCTTGATGATAAGTTTGTTCCGACCCTTATCGGTACGCATATTTTTACCCTTGAAGACAAGACGAATCAACTGGAGCTTAAGGATGTGCTCAACCGGTCTGATTTTAAATTGAACGACAAAGCTATTGCCAATTTCCAGGTCTCCCAATCTACGTTCTGGCTGAAGTTTACGGTTTATAACAGTAATAA
The DNA here is from genome assembly GCA_947476485.1 of Chitinophagaceae bacterium. Classification (GTDB taxonomy): domain Bacteria; phylum Bacteroidota; class Bacteroidia; order Chitinophagales; family Chitinophagaceae; genus Nemorincola. The sequence continues at coordinate 14,736 of CANJQU010000084.1, read as the reverse complement.
CACTCACAGGAATTTCATTGAGGTAGTGCAGCCGGTGCTGGAAGAAGTGAACCTTTACTACCAGGACAGCAATAACCAGTACCAGGTGGTGAAGTCGGGTATGAAGTACCCGTTCGGCACGCGCGAGCACAATGCGACAAACTTTCTTTTTGACCTGAACCTTAAGCCGGGAGAAGAAAAGACCTATTACCTGCAGATAACCGGTAAGGAGCAAGTGCTGGCCCCTGTAAGAATTGTGGATTTTGATTCTTACTACAGTGATGCTACGAGCCGTAATATCTGGTTCGGGATTTATTGCGGTATCATCCTTGTGATGTTTCTGTACAACCTTTTTGTGTACCTGAGCATAAGGGAGAAAAGCTACGTATTTTATGTGTTGCATACCTTATTTGTGGGGCTCACACAGGCGTCACTTACAGGCTTTACGTTCAAGTATCTATGGCCAAACAATACATGGTTTGCAAACTACAGCATATTCCTTTTCACTGCGTTGGTGAGTATTGTTGGTGTTCAGTTCCTTATTGAGTTCATGCGGCTCAAGAAATCGTCGCCTAAGCTGTTTTATGTACTGAAGTTTTTTCAGCTCATCTATGTGGTATACCTTATTACGAGCGCCCTTGGTTATTATTCGGCGACGTACAAGGCTATACTGCCAACACAATCCACCATTGCGTTTGTGATACTGGGTATTTCGATCTACTTGTATAAGCAGGGATACCAGGAAGCAAAATACTACCTGATAGGCTGGTCTTCGTTAATGCTCGGCATTATAGTGTATGTGACGAAGGACTTTGGGCTGATACCTTACAATAATTTTACGGTTTACTCACTTTTGTTCGGGTCGGCAGCAGAGGTTACTTTACTGTCTTTCGCCCTTGCAGACAAGATAAATATCTACAGGCGTGATAAGGAAAAGTCGCAGGAGCAGGCAATGATGGCGCTGCAGGAGAATGAGCGGATCGTGCGCGAGCAGAACGTGATGCTGGAAGCGAAAGTAACGGAGCGTACGTTTGAATTGCAGGTGTCGAACGATGGATTGAACAAGGCGATGAAGGAACTGAAAGATGCGGAAATGCAACTTGTTGAGTCGGAGAAAATGGCGTCGCTTGGTCAGCTCACGGCAGGTATTGCCCATGAGATCAATAACCCGATCAATTTCGTGACATCGAATGTGAAACCGCTCAACAGGGATGTGCGTATACTGCTGGAGGCTGTGGACGCTATGGAGGGTATCGCCATGGTAGATGGCCCATCTGCCGATAAGCAAAAGAAGATAAATGCATATAAGGAGGAGATAGATTTCGAATATCTTAAGGAGGAAATTGACCAGTTGCTGAGCGGGATAGGCGAGGGTGCATCAAGAACGGCTGAAATAGTGAAGGGATTGCGCATATTCTCTCGCCTGGATGAGGACGACCTGAAGAAAGCTAATATCAATGAAGGGCTGGAGTCTACCCTTGTAATTACAAATAACCTGCTTGTGAATTTGGTGAAGGTAGAAAAGCACTATTCCGAGTTGCCGCTTATTGAATGTTATCCGGGAAAACTTAACCAGGTATTCCTGAATATTATCTCCAATGGTATTTATGCTGTACGAAAAAAATTCGGGGATGCGGAAGGCGGGCTGCTTACAATTTCGACTACCTTTGACGATACCAATGTCTATATAAAAATGGCTGACAACGGAACGGGGATGGATGAGAACACGAAGAAGAAGCTATTTGAGCCGTTTTTTACCACTAAAGATGTGGGTGAGGGTACTGGTTTGGGGCTGTCTATCGCATACAATACGATAATTAAGCATAACGGACAGATACAAGTTAATTCAGAAATTGGAAAAGGAACAGAATTTATACTTATTTTGCCTTTAATTCAGAAATAATTGGACACACCTAAGAAAATAAAGGTATTATACATCGATGATGAGCAGAACAACCTGAATGGTTTCAAAGCCACTTTCCGGTTCGACTACACCGTGTTAATAGCCTCGAATATACCCCAGGCATATGCGCACCTTGAAGCGCATTCGGATATCAGCGTTATACTTTGTGACCAGCGCATGCCCGATAAGACCGGCGTACAGTTCTTTGAGGAAATGCGTGATACTTATGATGAGCCCGTGCGTATGCTTATAACCGGCTATACGGATATTGAGTCGGTAATTGATGCAGTTAACAGAGGGCATATATTCAGGTATATCAAGAAACCATGGACGGATTCGGATATCAGGTCGGCAATAGAGGAAGCGAATAAATTTTTTCTTACCAATTCAATGCTTGTTCAGAAAAACAGGGAGCTGCAGTCTGCATATGATGAACTGGGCAAGTTTGCATACAGTGTAACGCATGATGTGAGGGGGCCATTGTTGAGTATCCTTGGCGCGCTGGACCTGGCAAAGACCATGGAGAATCCTGCGGAGCTAAAGGATATACTGGAGATGATGGAGGATGCGATACACAAGCTGGATGAGTACATTAAGAATACACACGAATATTATAAACTAAAGAGAGGGCAGTTGCAGTTCGAGGTTATCGATTTTAATAACCTTGTGAAGGATATCGCGGCCCTGTTCCGGATAGCAGGCAGGATGGATAACATTAAGTTCATTTCAAATGTTGTTCAGAATGATGAGTTCCTGTCGGATGAGATCTCGATAAAAATGGTGCTGAACAATTTGTTGTCAAATGCGTTCAACTATCAGCGGAAGGAACTGGCGGATAAGTATGTGGATGTGGGTATAGAGGTGGCCAATAATGTAGCTACAATTACTGTTAAGGATAATGGTATTGGCATACACGAAAGCCACATCAATAATATCTTTACCATGTTTTACAGGGCTACATCGGAAGAGACCGGATCGGGGCTCGGGTTATATAATGTTAAAGACGCGCTGGCTAAACTGAGTGGAACGATAGAGGTGGCGTCAGTAGTAAATGAAGGAACAACTTTTAAAGTAATAATACCGGGCAAAGCACATGGTACAAACTAAGCTAAATTTTATTGTGGTCGACGATAGTAAGCTGGATTGCTTTATCGCTGAAAAGATCATAAGGAACACCGGGATAAGCGACACTATCAAATCCTTTCTGCAGGCCCCTGAAGCGTTGGAGTATATAAAGGCACTTCCTGAGCACCAGCGCACGATAATGCTGGTAGATATTCAAATGCCGCTGATGAATGGTTTTGAATTTGTGGAAGCATTTGAAAAGTTGCCCAAAGAGATCACCGACAATTATACGATCTATATCATCTCTTCATCGATAAATGAAAATGATCTGGTAAGGGTGCATACTTATGCCACCGTGAAGCAATTCCTGAACAAGCCGCTGACCAGTAATAATCTTGCGGTATTGCTGGCGTAACCTCACCCCGTGAACTTCAATCGTTCGCTTGCAGGAATCATGAAAGAGCCGGTGAGGACGGGAAAGCCAGCTCTAACAGTGGCCCGGATGCTGTGTGTAATTTTGGCTGTAGTCCGGTTGGGCACAAAAAGTGAATTGGATCTTATTTTTGGCTTTTGAATTTTGAATTTTGGCTTTTGAATTAATAGAATGTCCGCGTGATGCGATGCAGGGTTGGGCGCATTTTATTCCCACCGCTGACAAAATTGAGTACCTCAATGCGCTGCTTAAAGTGGGGTTTGATGTACTTGATTTTGGGTCCTTTGTTTCTGCAAAAGCTATTCCGCAACTGGCCGATACCAAGGACGTGATACCTAAACTGGATATGAGCGCCACAAACACCAAATTGCTGGCTATCATTGCTAATACACGAGGGGCAGAGGAGGCGGTGCAATATGATGAGATCACCTATCTTGGTTTTCCTTTCTCCATCTCAGAAACCTTCCAGTTGCGCAACACGAACAAGACCATAGCGCAGTCGCTGGTGCAGGTGGAGGAGATGCAAAATCTTTGTGTGCGCTCAAAAAAGGAGTTGGTAGTATACATATCCATGGGTTTTGGCAATCCATACGGTGACGACTATAATGCAGAAGTGGCGATAAACTGGGTGCGGAAACTAACGGCGCTTGGGATCAGGACCATTGCAATGGCCGATACAGTGGGTGTGGCAGAGCCTGCCAACATCAGTTATATTTACAATCATCTCATTCCCGAATTTAAGGACATCCATATCGGCGCTCATTTCCATTCTGCCCCCGGCAAATGGGAAGAAAAGATATCAGCGGCTTACACTGCCGGTTGTCTGCGTTTCGACAGCGCAATCAGGGGTATTGGCGGTTGCCCGATGGCTGAAGACGACCTAGTGGGTAACATTGCTACCGAGAACATAGTGAGCTGGTGTGAAGCCAACAACATACCATTAAATCTGAACAAGGCAGCTTTTGCCGACGCATGGGAAATGGCCGGGCGGATATTTATCACCCCTCTCCCCTAAAGTGGATGCTATTTCTAGTAATGGGCTATAAAACTTATCTACCTTGTGCGCCATTTATCCATCAATAATCAAAGAAAAAAAATAGCATGAGTTCAAATGAGGGGATAGGCAAGCAATCAATAGCGGATTTAGTTACTAATCAAGTATCTGCTATGCTTGCGTATTGGGATAAAGATTTGACATGTCGCTTTGCCAACGATGCCTACCTGTATTGGTTCGGCAAAACACGCGAAGAGATGGTTGATAAAATCACGATGAAGGAACTTGTGGGAGCAACGCTGTTCAAGAAGAACCTTCCCTATATTTCCGGTGCGCTAAAAGGAGAAGCGCAAACCTTTGAAAGAGAGATACTGCTGCCCTCGGGTAACGAAACACGTTACTCATTGGCTAACTACTTCCCCAATATCATTAATGGTGAAGTAAAAGGCTTCTTCGTGCATGTAGCGGATATTACCTCATTAAAGTTATTGGAGAAAGGACTCACTGAGTCCAATGAGACAATAAGGGAACAGAATAAAAGATTACTGAGTTTTGCCAACATAGTAACGCATAACCTGAAATCGTATGCCAACAACCTTGGGATCATACTGGAGATGTTTATTAACGCTGCCTCAGACGGGGAGAAAAGTGAAATGCTTGGTTTCCTAAAGGATATTTCTACAGGATTTAGCTCTACTATTAGTCACTTATCCGACATTGTAGAGACGCAAAACCTAAGTACTATTCACTTGGAAACAGTTAATCTCCGTGAATTCATCCAACTGGCAATCGATACACTTCGTATAGAGGTAAAGGCCAATGGTACCATTATCCATAATTATGTAAGTAGGGACATAACCATGATGGCAAATCCTGCTTATTTAGATAGTATTATCCTAAACTTCCTCACAAACTCTATTAAATACAGACACCCTGATCGCTCACCTGTTATTGACCTTAATGCGACTATCACGGGTCAAGAACTAATACTTACCATTCAGGATAATGGGATAGGTATTGATTTAACCAAACATAAAAACGACCTCTTTGGAATGTATAAAACCTTTCATGGTAACGCAGACGCAAAGGGTATAGGGTTGTTCTTAGTAAGGTCGCAGGTTGAAACATTGGGTGGGCGTATATACGTTGAGAGTGAAGTCGGCAAGGGTACAACATTCAAAATCCATTTTGCAATATAGTTCATTTACGATTGCGTGAAAAGATGTTCTTAGTCTTTTTCATGAGGTTATTTTATATATCGAACAATATTTGGTGAAATCTTGATTTTAACGAACATTATAGGTAACTACGTTCATAATGACACGTCCCGAGAATCAAGACGAATTTCTAATCTGATGTGCCGGTCGAATAAAGGGTTTCAAAAAGGGGAATGATCACGGATGTCATCGCATAGTCCCGGTGATTTTGATTGGATCATTAAAGTACAGTATGGTAAACTCAGCTATGGGTTGGGTTTTCTTTGTACCTTTGCGGACTTTTAATGCCAAAGATCGCCAACATAGATTTAGGGGATTTCCCGCTGCTGCTTGCTCCCATGGAGGACGTCAGTGATCCGCCTTTCCGCGCAGTATGCAAGGAAAACGGAGCGGATCTTATGTACACAGAATTTATCTCTTCTGAAGGGCTGATCCGTGATGCTATCAAGAGCCGCCAGAAGCTGGATATCTTTGATTATGAAAAGCCTATAGGCATCCAGATATTTGGCGGTGATGAAGATGCCCTGGCAATGAGCGCCAAAATAGTGGACGCCACTAATCCGGACCTGCTGGATATAAATTTTGGCTGCCCCGTAAAGAAGGTGGTGTGCAAGGGCGCAGGCGCTGCCGTGCTGAAGGATGTAGACCTGATGGTGCGCCTCACCAAAGCCTGTATACGCTCTACAAACCTGCCCGTAACGGTAAAGACACGCCTGGGCTGGGACGATAAAACAAAGAACATAGAAGAAGTGGCCGAGCGCCTGCAGGATATAGGTGTGCAGGCCCTGTCCATACATGGACGTACCCGTATGCAGCTCTATAAAGGAGATGCAGACTGGACACTGATAGGCAAGATAAAAAACAACCCACGCATACATATACCCATCTTTGGCAACGGCGATATAGATACCCCTGAGAAAGCGCTGGAATACCGGAACAGATACGGTGTAGATGGTATAATGATAGGCCGTGCTGCGATAGGGTATCCGTGGATATTCCGCGAGATAAAACACTATATGGCTACAGGGGAAACCCTTGCGCCGCCGACTATAGCCGAGCGCCTGCAGGCTTGCCGCAAACACCTTTACGGCTCGGTAACCTGGAAGGGCCAAAAGGTGGGCCTGCTGGAAATGCGCCGCCACTATGCAAGCTATCTAAAAGGGCTATCTCATGTAAAGGAGTACCGCACACGGCTGGTATCAACCGAGAATATTGACGAGATAAATGGGATATTGAATGAGGTGGAGGAACATTATGCAGGGGTAGAGCAACACGCATAGTTATTCCCAATTCCTTTCCGACATTTTGGGTTTGCACTTTTAACTATTGACTTTGAAACGTATCGGGCTCATATCAGACACTCACAATTATCTTGATGATGCAGTATTCAAGCACTTTGAGCAGTGTGACGAGATATGGCATGCAGGCGATTTTGGAACGGCGCAGGTAAGTGACAAACTGAAAGCGTTCAAGCCGCTAAAAGGTGTTTATGGCAATATCGACGGCTATGATATAAGAAGTGAATTCCCTGAAAAAGTGCGGTTCAATTGCGAAGACGTAGCGGTGCTGATGACGCACATAGGGGGCTATCCCGGCCACTACGCACCTACTATCCGGCAGGAGTTAACTGCCAACCCACCGCAGCTATTTATTGCCGGCCACTCCCACATACTCAAAGTGATCTATGACGACAAACTGAAGTGCCTGCATATGAACCCCGGGGCTGCCGGCAACCATGGATGGCATAAGGTGCGGACACTTATCCGGTTCGTGATAGATGGAAAAGATATGAAGCAATGTGAGGTTATAGAATTGGGAAAGAGATAGAAACTAAAAATACTCCACGCAGGAATCAAAACCGAAATAACAGGGTGGGCACTATGCCAACCCTTTTTTGTTTCAGTATATTTGGAACTTTAGTTTTGGAATTTCATAAGGATGATTCAAAGAATAAGTAATTTATACAGGAATGCATACAGCGGTTTATCTCCGGCAACATGGTGGCTATCGGTCGTGATGCTGATAAACAGGGCCGGAACCATGGTGGTTCCGTTCATGACCTTATACCTTACCGAGGCTAAGAATTATACTATTGGCAAAGCAGGGTTGGTGATGTCTGTGTTTGGTATGGGCGCTATTTGTGGCGGAATTCTTGGCGGTAAACTGACGGATAAGTTCGGGTTTTATAATGTTCAGCTTGGCGCGTTGCTGTGTGGCGGGGTCATGTTTATAGTGCTGGGGCAGCTAAGCGATTACACGGCTATCTGCATCTGTGTTTTTGTGCTGGCCACGCTTAATGATGCATTCAGGCCGGCAAATGCCACCGCAGTAGCACAGTATAGCAAGGAAGAGAACCGTACGCGCTCTTATTCCCTGAACCGGTTATCTATTAACCTGGGTTGGGCAGTAGGTGGAGCGGTAGGTGGCTTTATAGCATCAAAAAACTATCATATACTGTTTTGGATAGACGGAATTACCAATATTGGCGCTGCATTGCTGCTGATATCTGTGCTGCATCCGTCAAAAAATAAGCAGACTCCTGCTCACAGGGACCGGGTAAAGCCAGAAAAGACACAGTCGGCCTTCAGGGACAGGCTCTATCTCGTGTTTGTGGTGCTCACTATATTGTTTGGCTTTTGTTTTTTTCAACTGTTCGCGACCATGCCGGTTTTTTTCAAGCAAAATCTTATGCTCACACCGTTCTTTATCGGTTGCATTATGGCGCTGAATGGGCTCATCATTGCGCTGTTTGAGATGGCGATCGTATTTACCCTGGAGCCGAGAAGGAAGAATATGCGCTACATTATCATGGGCACACTGCTTGTAGGGCTTTCATTTGTGGTGTTCAATGTTGTGCCGGGAACCAAGTGGCTTGCCATATTATCTACCGTCATCGTGACTGCCGGCGAAATGTTATCCATGCCATTTATGAACTCTTTCTGGGTGAACAGGACGCATTCCGGCAACAGGGGGCAATATGCGGGGCTATACACAGCCGCCTGGTCTATAGCGCAGGTGTTGGGGCCATTTGTAGGGTCGCAGATTGCACAGCATTATGGATTTGTTGTTCTATGGTGGACCATAGGCGCCATCAGCGTGGCAGGTGCAGCGGGTTTTAAATGGTTGCAACTACAGGAAATGAAAGAATCCTGATGGCGGGAATTACCTAACGGCTTCCAAACAGCATGCTGCCGATACGGACCATATTGCTGCCTTCAGCTACGGCTATTTCGTAGTCGGCGCTCATGCCCATAGAGCAGATGGAAAAATAGTCCTTTCCAAAAAAGGATGTGCCTGCGAGGAACTTAAAAAAGTTGTGCAACTGCGCGAATTCCGCGCGTATCTTTTCGTGGTTGTCTGTGAAGGTTGCCATGCCCATCAATCCGCAAATGCGAACGTTCGTGAGTGTTTCCTTTTGTGCTTCGTAGTAGTCAAGCAGCGAGATGATCTCTTTTTCATCCAGCCCGAATTTTGTTTCCTCGTCGGCAATATGCATTTGCAGCAACACATCTATGGTACGCCCGTTCTTCATTGCCTGCTTATTGATCTCAACCAGTAATTTGAAGCTGTCGACCGCATGAATAAGATGCACGAAGGGCGCTATATCCTTTACTTTATTGCTCTGTAAATGCCCGATATAATGCCAATGTATGTCCCGGGGCAGGGTAGCCTGTTTTTCCATAAGCTCCTGCACGTAGTTCTCACCAAAATGCCGCTGCCCCAGATCGTACAGCTCTTTTATATCACCCGCAGGTTTTGTCTTAGACACGGCAACAAGTGTTACACCCTTGCTGTTGAACACATCAGTAAGCTGTTGCCATACTACTTTATTGACCATCGGAATATTGAATATTATAGCCTGTTTTTGACGAGAGGGCCGGCATGTTTGCTCACATGATCTATCCGACTTCACCCTTTCGGGCGCGGTTAATACTGCTCTTTTTCGTTAGGGAAATCCTTGCTTTTGATATCCCTGATATATTGCCTGGTGGCACCCGATATTTCCTCGTAAAGATTTAGGTACCTGCGCAGGAAACGCGGAGAGAAATTCTTATTGATGCCCAGCATATCGTGCATGACCAACACCTGCCCGTCGGCACCGCCGCCTGCGCCTATGCCAATGATCGGTATTTTCAGCGATTTGGCTACCTCTGTGCCAAGCGATGCAGGTATCTTTTCAAGTACTACTGAAAAGCAGCCGGCCTCCTGCAATAAGTGGGCGTTTTTGAGCAACGTTTCTGCTTCCTCTTCTTCTTTCGCGCGTACGGTATAGGTGCCAAATTTATAAATAGACTGTGGTGTTAGCCCAAGATGGCCCATTACGGGAACACCAGCGCCCACAATGCGCTTAATAGACTCGGTAACTTCTTCGCCACCTTCGAGCTTGATGCCATGTGCCCCTGCTTCCTTCATAATGCGGATGGCCGAGTGCAGGGCCTCCTTACTATTGCCCTGGTATGAGCCGAACGGAAGATCGACGATCACCAGGCAGCGCTGGCATGCGCGCACCACGCTTTGCGCATGGTAGATCATCTGGTCGAGCGTAATGGGTAAGGTTGTTTCGTGCCCTGCCATCACATTAGATGCCGAATCGCCTACAAGTATCACATCTATACCGGCATCATCAAATATGCGGGCCATAGAAAAATCGTAGGCAGTAAGCATACTTATCTTTTCACCATGCAGCTTCATTGACTGAAGCGTATGCGTGGTTACCCTTTTTATTTCCCCTTGTGCTGTTGACATAACTACAAACCCTGCGGGTTTTTTAGTGAATTGTTATCAGGTAATATTATTCGGAATAATAAGACCTTGACATTACTTTATCATTCTTCACCCAGCTGAGTGTGATGAAATCGCTGCCGTTCGAGGTCTTAGAAAAAATGACATTATACTCTATGTCAGCGATCTTGACTACAATATTATCGTCATGGATGGTGGCGCCGCTAATAAGCTGCCAGTTTGTATTGACTTGTTTTTTATGAGAGTTTACCGGCACGATCTCTGCCTTATGGTTGGTATGAAAAACAAGGTTCGTGCTCCTGAGCCCGTTCAGCGTGCTGGTCTTGTCGACGCCGACCCATTTTTTCGCGCCTGTATAGGCCAGTGTGAAAGTAATATCCTGCGCCTTAACCACCAGCGAAAAGCAGATAAGTATTATTGTTTGTAGTAATCTCATGGTTTACTCTTTTTTGCGAATATACTTTGCAATTGCGGAATAAATAAGGGAATTTGATTTTTGCGCGCCAATAAACATAACTTTGCATCTGCTTGCACAACCATTTATCCAACTAAGCTTTGGCAAAGAACCTGAATAAAGTTTCCGTTACTGGTCTTCTGATCGCACTGGGAATTATTTACGGAGACATAGGGACCTCTCCTCTATATGTAATGAACGCCATTTGCAATGGCAAGGAGATAAACGAGTTCCTGATCACAGGCGCTTTGTCCTGCATTATCTGGACGCTGACACTGCAAACCACGGTGAAGTATGTGATGCTTACCCTCAAAGCCGATAACCGGGGTGAGGGTGGTATCTTTTCGTTGTATGCGCTGGTGCGGCGGCATGGTAAATGGACTGTATTCCCTGCAATGGTAGGAGGAGCAGCGTTGCTGGCAGATGGCATGATCACACCACCGATCTCGGTGACATCAGCGATAGAGGGTTTGCGCAATATTCCTATCCTTGAGCATATTTCTACTTTAACTATCGTTTACATAGTTATTGGTATTATCAGTTTGTTGTTCTTTTTTCAGCAGTTTGGCACCACATCTATTGGCAATGCGTTTGGGCCCATAATGCTACTGTGGTTCATGATGCTCGCCGTACTGGGCCTGCACCAGTTGGCTGTGGGGCATGACTGGCGGATATTCCGTGCATTGAACCCATGGTTTGCGATCAAGGTGCTTACGATGTATCCCAAAGGTTTCTGGATACTGGGAGCGGTCTTTCTCTGCACTACCGGGGCCGAGGCCCTTTATTCCGACCTCGGGCATTGCGGCCGGGGCAATATCCGGGTATCCTGGGTTTTTGTGAAGACATGCCTTATACTTAACTACCTGGGCCAAGGGGCATACCTGCTTACGATCAAGCATGAGATATGGCATTCGGCAGCGAGAAATCCATTTTATGAATTGATGCCAAACTGGTTCATATTACCAGGCATCATCATTGCCACGGTGGCCGCCATTATTGCCAGCCAGGCACTTATTTCGGGCTCTTTCACGCTCATCAGCGAGGCTATGAAGCTGAATTTGTGGCCGAAGATGAAGATCAATTATCCTACAATTGAGCGTGGTCAGTCATTTATCCCGGGGATCAACCTGCTGCTGTGGGTGGGTTGCAGCGCGATTACCCTTTATTTTCAGAAGTCATCTAATATGGAGGCGGCCTACGGACTTTCCATCACCATTTGCATGATCATGACTTCCTGCCTGTTTTCTTACTACCTTTTTGTAAGAAGGGTGCCAATAATCTGGATAGCCCTGTATCTGACTGTTTATCTCACCATAGAATTTTCATTCCTGTGGGCCAACCTCATCGAGAAATTCATAGAGGGTGGGGTAGTAACACTCATTGTTGCCGGCGGACTTTTTATGACCATGATCGTCTGGTACAAATCGCGGAAAATAAAGAACCGGTACGTGGAGTTTGTGCGGCTTGATAATTATGTTCCCATCATCCAGGAGCTAAGCAATGACAGCACCATCAATAAGTATGCGACACACCTTGTCTATCTTACCAGCGCCAATAACCCTAAGGAGATAGAGCATAAAGTGATCTACTCAATATTGTACAGGAAGCCAAAACGTGCAGATATATACTGGTTTGTGCACGTAGACGTTCTGGACGACCCTTATACAACGGAGTATTCGGTGCAGACCATTGTGCCAAACGAGATCATCAGGGTAGAGTTCAGGCTGGGTTTCCGCATGGACCATAGAATTCAATACATGTTCCGGAAAGTGGTGGAAGAAATGGTGCAGAACAAAGAGGTGAATGTGGTAAGCCGCTATGAATCCCTGAGCAAGAATAACGTGGTCGGAGACTTCCGCTTTATTGTCATGGAGAAATTTCTTTCACGCGATAACTCGCTGCCGATGTGGGAGCGCCTGATGATGCGCGGATATTTCATACTCAAGAAGGTCAGCCTCTCCGAAGAGCGTGGTTTCGGGCTCGACCCATCTGATGTTACCCTGGAAAAGTATCCCATTATCGTTTCTGCAATACCCGACTATCATTTGAAGCGGGTAGAAGACTGACCAATCCCTTACCAGGAAAATTGATGGCCGTCATGGCCCTTGCTGCGGCACATCATAGTTCCCCTATGTATGTTTAGGTATCTTTGTACAATGACGCAAGGATTAAGCACACAGGACGTGAGGAAGAAACTGGAGACTTATGGCTATAATGAATTGCCGTCTGCTAAGCCCAAAAATATTTGGAGGATAGCATTTGAAGTAATGAAAGAACCAATGTTCATCCTGCTTGTAGGATGCAGTGTTCTGTACATGTTGATAGGGAACATTGAGGAAGGCGGCATACTACTATCATCTATCCTTGTAATAATTTTCATAACATTTTATCAATACAGGAAAACAGAAAATGCACTGGAGGCGCTCAAAAAGCTGTCGTCACCAAGAACGCTGGTCAGGCGTGATGGGGCGGAGATAAGGATCCCGTCGCGGGAACTTGTGCCGGGTGACTTAATATTCCTCAATGAGGGTGACCGGATATCGGCGGATGCCCTACTCATGGACACAGTAAATCTTACTGTTGATGAATCTTTACTCACCGGGGAGTCTATTCCAATAGTAAAAAGCATAGGTAAAGAACCCGAAAACCCACAGGGTATTGTCTTCAGTGGAACGCTGGTTGTGCAGGGAAAGGGTTATGCCGAGGTGATAGCAACAGCTACAAACACCCAGATCGGTAAGATCGGTACTTCCCTGCATAATATAGAGCAGGACGTGACACGATTGACCAAGGAAATGAAAGTGCTGATAAGAAATCTATTTATTATCGGTGCTATTGTGAGTGTCGGGCTGGTGATCGGGTTTTACTTTACGAGGGGTAATTTCATTCAATCGTTATTGAACGGCCTGGCTGCGACAATAGCGATTTTGCCTGAGGAATTTCCGGTCGTTCTGACCGTGTTCCTGGCTTTGGGTGCCTGGCGATTATCAAAGAAAATGTACTGACAAGAAAATCTTCGGCTATTGAGGCGCTAGGGTCAGCTACGGTACTTTGCAGCGATAAGACGGGTACAATCACTCAGAATAAGATGGAGGTAGTAATGCTATATGATGGCAATGAATTATTTCTGCGGGAGACTTTTAATGAAAAGAAAGATCGCATTGATAGTTTGATCATTGCGGCAAAACGTGCCTCCCAGGAAAATGCCATTGATCCGATGGAAAAGGCCATTTGCCTTGTAAACGGTAATAAACAATCTGAAATAGAAACAGGGCGCAAATTAATTAAGGCATATCCGTTGAGCACTGATTTGCTGGCAATGACCAACGTTTGGGAAAATGTTTCTGATAATGCCATTTTTGTTTCCGCGAAAGGAGCACCAGAAGCCATTTTTCAGTTGTGCAGGCTTGATGAAAAGGAAACTGCAAAACATCTGCTCGCTGTTCAGAAAATGGCGGGGCAGGGGTATCGTGTTATTGCAGTTGCGTAAGCGCCGGCACCGGTTGGCGACCTGCCTGAAAAGCAAACAGGATTTGAATTTCAGTTTCTTGGCCTGATCGCTTTAGAAGATCCGATCCGCCCTGAAGTGCCACAGGCAGTAAAAGAATGCAGCGAGGCCGGAATAAAGGTAATTATGATCACAGGAGATTATCCTGCGACAGCTAAGAGCATTGCATTGCAAATAGGCCTTGATGCGCAACAAGGGGTCACTACGGGTGATGAAATTGACCTGATGAATGACGACGAACTGAGAGAACGGATAAAGCACATAAATGTGTTTGCCAGGGTGGTTCCGGAACAAAAATTGCGTATCGTTCACGCGTTAAAAGCAAATAATGAGATCGTTGCTATGACCGGAGATGGCGTGAATGATGCGCCAGCCCTGAAGGCGGCTGATATTGGCATAGCCATGGGAAACAAAGGAACTGACGTGGCCAGAGAAGCGTC
>CANJQU010000083.1 GCA_947476485.1 Chitinophagaceae bacterium | reverse complement strand
GTGCTCCGGACTGGCTGGGTCAGATTGTTGGCTGAAATTCCGGCAACCAGGTTGAAGCGCTCTGAGAATGATTTGGCAAAGCTGATCCCTGCATTGACAGGGTAGTAGCTCACTGAATTACCTAAACCAAGATGATATTCTGTTGACGAGCCCGGCGGCGGCAAATAGTAATTGTTTGGATCTACCCAGTGATAGCCAAAGAATACGCTGGACATATTGATGCTGCTCTGATCGTAACCAGCCTGGATGCCGATCGCAAGATCTGCGGCATGTGCGTTATTACTATCGCTGGTTTTCCTGAATATCTTGTGGTAAGCCAGAGATATTAGTCCACTGAAATTACTGATATTCCCATCGCCTGCTACGTCCTTACGTAGTTGCATGCCGGTAGCCAGGTAACTGCCTCCTTTGCCTGTAACCAGCGGCAGATCGACAGACGCGCCACCCGATACATAGTTGATATTTGTTCCGGCCCAGTGATTGCTGTAAAACGAGTTTACTCTGGTTGTACCATTAAACATACCGGTGAATGCCGGGTTAACGGCCATTGGGGCAACGTTCAGTTCCGCATTCACAATACCTTGTGCCCAGAGCTGCTGAGAGAAAATCAGGCCTGAAATAACGGCTATACAGGTGATGTATTTTATCATGGTTTATGCGTTTAGCTGGTGAAAATCATTACTCAAGGTTATATTAAAAACGATCATTAGGAACGACCCTTCCAGTTTTTTTGCCGGGAGCGGTATATTTAAGATTTAGGCACATCCCGCCATCCCCGGCCGCTCCGGATTTCCGCACCGCCGGGGACAAATAGTCGTAGGCGACTCCGATATGGAATCTGTTATAAGTCATACCGGCTGTTACCATCTCAACATCTCCGCTACGATACCATAAGCCAATAAAAACAGACGTGGGTCGGCGCGCATCCGGATTTCTACTCAAATTGTAGCAGAAGTCATTCCCGCCCACCAGGCCTCGTGAATTTATGCTATTCATATAAAAAAAAGTGGCCGGTCGAAGTGAAAATCTCTTTGATATCAGCACATTTGCCGCTACTGTGCCTATAAACTGTAACTCCAGGCCGGATCGATCAAAATAATATTCTCGTCCGATGTCGACTGTGGGCCGGTTCAGGTTGTTGGCTGAAATCCCTGCGATGAATTTCATCCGCGGGGAGAACGACTTCGCGAAACTAATGCCTGCATTGATAGTATAGTAATTCGCAGGATGAGTACCCAGGCCCCAAACTATCGGTTGGCCTGGTGCGGGCAGATAGTTCCACCTTGGATCTATAGAGGGAGCGCTAAAAAATATTCTGGACAAATTGATCGTGCTTTGCTCATAGCCGCCCTGTATGCCAATTGCAAGATCTGCGGCGTGTGCGTTATTGCTATCACCAGTTTTCCTGAATATCTTGTGGTAAGCCACAGACATTACGCCATTGAAAGTACCGAGATCTCCTTCGGCTACTACATCCTTTCGCAGTAGTAAACCACCCGCAAGGTAACTGCCTCCTTTTCCCGTAACCAGCGGCAGGTCTACAGATGCACCATACGATTCGTAATTGAAGGATGACTTAGCCCGGTGGCTGGAGTAAAACGTATTGACCCTGGTACTGCCGGTGAACATACCAGTGAATGCAGGATTGACAGCCATTGGGGCAACGTTCAGTTCTGCATTCACAATACCTTGTGCAAACGACTGCGATCCCGCTAAACAAAAAACTATTGCGACAAGTATTGGCTGTTTCATATTCGTATGTTTTGAGTACACAAGTAAACGTAAACTACAGATAAATATTGTATTCTACAATATTTATAACCACTGGTTAATATCTATAAAGAATTTATTAAGAAAGCAATTTCTCCAGTTTCAAAAAACCATCAGATGGGCTGAGATTTTCCCATAGCATTTTGTAAATAAATGTGGCTATCGGGATCGATATAGAAAATTCTTTTGAGATAGACTGCATACCTCTTGCAGCATAGTATCCCTCGGCTACCATATTCATTTCCAGTATGGCTGCTTTTACAGAATACCCCTTGCCCACCATGGTGCCAAATGTGCGGTTACGGCTGTGCAGTGAGTAGCAGGTTACCAGCAAATCGCCGAGATATGCCGAAGTGTGGAAGTCGGGATGCTCGTTAGATGGGTGCACTTTCCCGAAATGCGCATTCAGGAAATGATACATCTCCCGGTAGCAATTGGTGGTGTATACACTCAGGAAGTTATCACCATAATCCAACGCGCGAGCTATACCCGCACCTATTGCATATATGTTCTTCAACACCGCTGCAAATTGTGCGCCCCATATATCATGATTACATGTGGTGTTGATATATGTGTTGCCAAACGCCGCACCTACGGCATTGGTCAGATCATCGTCCAGCCCGGAAAAAGTCAGGTAGGAGAGTCGTTCGTCTGCAACTTCTTCTGCATGGCATGGGCCGGTGATGGATACATATTTATCCAGCGGATAATCAAGGCGGGTGGTCAGGTAGTCGTTGAGCAGCAGATTACTGTCGGGTAGTATTCCTTTTAGTGCGGAGATAACGTTTTTTTGTTGCCATATGCTTTTGTCCACCTGCTCTATCACCTGTTGTGTATAAGCTGATGGGACAGCAACGATCACCGTATCGCATTTATCCAGCATGGCCGCGAGGTCGCTGGTCGGTAAAATGGTCTCCGGCATAAACCTCACAGAGGTAAGATAGTGGGGGTTATGCTGGCGGTTTTTCAGATTGGTAACTGCATCCTGGTTGCGTATCCACCAGTGGATCACCTGCCCGTTGTCCGTCAGTATCTTGGCTAGGGCTGTGCCCCAGCTACCATTGCCTATTATGCCTATTTGCCCTAAAGATTGCTCCTTCAAAATGTACAGTTAACTAACGCCTCAAAAGTAATAGATAATAAAGAAAACAGAAACAAAGCCGATATTGAACTTTGGAATTTGTCCCGCTTTGTATCGGGATCGGAATTTTAAAGGTTATTCTTTTTTCGCTTCAAACAGCTTTTCCTTTTCAACAACCTGCACTTTCGTTTTATCGTTGAGTGTGCGGGCTATAGCGCCATAGGGTGCGGTTACTACTTCTTCGCCTTCCTTCAGCCCGTCCGTTATCTGCAGGTATTTGTTATCCTGCAGGCCGGTCTTTACATCGCGAATGTTGATCATCTGCGTTTTGCTGTCATACACAAATACGATCTGGCGTATGTTGTCGGTTGCTGAATTAGTAGTGCTTTTATTTTTTACGCTGTCCGGCCAGTCGCGGGTGGTCACAGCGTTTACGGGTACCGACAGTATGTTTTCCTGCCTGTTGGTCTGTATTTCCACAGAGGCCGACATGCCCGGCTTGAACGGAAACTTGCCGTTTTCGGGTTTTGCGGTGAGATCTGCATAGCTCTCAGGTAAAATGAGGATATGCACCGTATAGTTGGTCACCTGGTCGGTGCTGGTAGAAGATGCTGCAGATGCAGACTTGGTGCTGCTTACAGCCACCTTCGATACAATGCCTTTGAACTTCCTGTTGCGGTAAGCATCCGCATCTATTATGGTGGTATCGCCTATCTTCACTTTCGAGATATCGGTCTCGCTCACATCCACACGCACTTCTATGCGGCTCATATCAGCGATGGTCAGCATCTCGGTACCCGCCATCTGTGCAGTGCCCACTACACGCTCACCCTTCTTTACGTTCAGCTCTGATATGATACCGCCGGTTGGTGCGCTGATAGTAGTTTTTAATAAATTTTCCTGTGCCTGTGTCAGCCCTGCCTGCGCACCCTGTACACCATATTTGCCGCCCGATGTAGATGCTGTTGCCGCATCTAAAGTCGCTTTTGCCGATTTAAAGGAGGCTTCACCCTGTTCAAATTCCAGTTGAGAGATCACTTTCTGGTCGAAGAGCTTTTTGTTGCGGGTATAGGTAGCCAGCGCCAGCTCATATTGCGACTGTGCCTGCGCCATCATCTCCTTCGTATTATTAGCATTGGCGCGGGTTTGCTCCACATTTGCCTGCTGCTGGTTTACTATCGAGTTGTAGATAGCAGGGTTTATCTTCACCAGCACATCACCTTTTTTTACACTATCGCCTTCCTGTATATTCAGCGTGGTGATCTCGCCACTTACTTCAGGGGCTATCTTCACCTCTGTTTCAGGGTATATCTTACCGCTGGCCGTTACCGTTTCGGTAATAGTGTGTAAGGCGGTTTTTTCAACAGCTACCTTGGTGATGCCGCTATTGCTGTTCTTTGCGATGATGATCATAACAACAAGCAGGATCACGCATATTATTACTATCCACCAGACTTTCTTAGACATATAAAAAATTTAGACACCCCCGTCCCCTAATGGGGATCACAAATTTAGTTAAGTAATCCGGGTTTCAACTTTTACTATTATTGAACAAATTCTATTTTCATTTCTTAGTATTCGCAACAGGGAAGCCCCTTTAGGAGTTTGGGGTTTTACTTCACCTCGCTCCCGTTATCCGCCGTCTCCAGCGGCGATACGAATATAAGTCGCCCATCGGCATTCTGCGCCATCAGTATCATACCGTTACTTTCTATTCCCCTCATTTTTCGTGGTGCGAGATTGGCGACCACTGTCACCTGCTTGCCTACAATATCTTCCGGCTTAAAGTGCATGGCGATACCGGAAACCACTGTTCTTATCTCCGTGCCCATATCCAGTTCCAGTTTCAGCAGCTTGTCTGCTTTTTCCACTTTTTCAGCTTTCACTATGGTGCCCACGCGCAGGTCTATCTTCGCAAAGTCATCGTAAGTGATCTCTGCTTTTTTTGATGGCGCCTCGGCAGGAGCAGCTTCAGCCTTAACGGGCTCTGTAGTATTTTCCATTTTTTGTGCGGCAGATTTTACTAAGTTATTTTTCAGCTTTTCCATTTGCGCAGCAACCTCGGTATCTTCTATTTTCCTGAAGAGCAGCTCCGGCGCCAGCAACGGATAGTTGGTTTTCAGAAGGTCTATTCTTCCTGCGTTTTCCCAGTCCAGCATGCGCTCCACAACCTTCATTTTTTTGCACATTTTATTTGCAGTAAACGGCAGGAATGGATTGAGCAAAATCGCGAGGTTGGCATTCAACTGCAGGCACAGATGCAGGCAAATATCTATCCGCTGCTGGTTCTCCAGTTGTAATTCTGGCGTCTTAGCCAGGCTCCATGGTGCATTTTCCTGCAGGTATTTATTGCCTTTTCTTGCCAGGTCTATCACCTCATAAAGCCCGTCCCTGAACTTATAGTTTTCGAGGCAGGTCTCTACTTTCGTCTTTGCACTCTTAATGTCCTCGATCAGAGCACGGTCCATATCATTCATCGCATCGGCATGCAGGGTGGGTACGCGCCCCTTGCATAGCTTGTGCATCAGCACAAACGCACGGTTCTCAAAGTTGCCCAGTATGGCAGACAGTTCATTGTTCACCCTGTCCTGGAAATCTTTCCAGGTAAAATCGTTGTCCTTGGTCTCGGGTGCATTTGCACAAAGCACATAGCGCAGCACGTCCTGTTGATCGGGGAAGTCTTTTACATATTCATCCACCCACACCGCCCAGTTGCGCGATGTAGATACTTTTTCACCTTCTATATTCAGGAATTCGTTGGCAGGCACGCTCTCAGGCAACACAAAATTGCCATGCGCCTTCAACATCGCAGGGAAAATGATGCAATGGAATACGATATTGTCCTTGCCTATAAAGTGTACCAGTTTAGTGTCTTCCTTGCACCAGTAGTCCGCCCACTGATTGGTCAGTTCCTTTGTTGCACTGATGTAGCCGATAGGTGCATCAAACCACACATACAGCACCTTGCCATCTGCATCAGGCAGCGGCACAGGTACGCCCCAGTTGCTGTCGCGCGTCATGGCGCGTGGCTGCAGACCACTGTCTATCCAACTTTTACACTGTCCGTATACGTTTGGCTTCCATTGGTCTTTCTTGCCTTCTACTATCCACTCCTTCAGCCACCCCTCATACTTATCCAGCGGGAAATACCAATGCTTTGTTTTGCGCTTCACTGGCACCGCACTGCTCAGCGCACTGCGTGGGTTGATCAGTTGCTCGGGAGACAGCGTACTTCCGCATTTTTCGCACTGGTCCCCATAGGCGTTTTCATTGCCGCACACCGGGCAGGTGCCCACAATATATCTGTCGGCAAGGAAGATGCCCTTGGCCTCATCATAATATTGCTCACTTTCGCGCTCTTCAAATACACCATCATTATACAACTTGGTAAAGAAAGCCTGCGATGTTTCGTGGTGTATCTTGTTAGAAGTGCGGGAGTATATATCGAAAGATATGCCCATCTCCGCAAAGCTGTCCTTGATGATCTTATTGTATTTATCCACCACATCCTGCGGAGCGATGCCTTCCTTCATCGCGCGAATGGTGATCGGTACGCCGTGCTCATCGCTGCCGCATACAAACTTTACATCCCTCTTCTGTGCTCTCAGGTAGCGCACATAAATATCAGCCGGCAAATAGCAGCCAGCAAGGTGTCCTATATGAACCGGGCCATTGGCGTAGGGTAGAGCAGCAGTTATTAAATATCGTTTAAAATCCATGTTTCAAAGTAAAAATTCAAAATTCAAAAAGCCTTTGTAGTCGTCAGGCATTTATCCAATTGCCCCGGCCTTTAGGTCGGGGGTAAAAAGCAATAGTATGAGCGGCTTTAGCCGAAATTGCGCTAAACATATCTGGCAAAATTAAGTTCACGATATTATTGCCCCTCATTATTGAGGGTGCAAGATAATTAATAGGCAGGAGTTTAACCTAATTCAAATTCGTTTGAGCGTATTTCACCTTTTCGCTTGAAAAATATTGATACCTCAAGCCCGGATGGGCTTTAATATGAATAACCCCGGATGAAATCCGGGGAAAAAGACTAAAAGTACACAACCACGATAGTGGTTGAATGTGGAATGGCTCGTAAAGGATTACAACACACCCTATCTATTGCTTCACAAACTTCTTTAATTCCAAGCCGTTAATTCTAATTAGGTAAATGCCGGAGGGGATGCCTGAGACGTCGACACTTATTTCTTTAGCATCGTTTTTGCTATTGAATAAAGTTTGCCCGAGTAAGTTGGTGATAGATACCGTACTAATTTTATCCGGTGCG
Organism: Chitinophagaceae bacterium; assembly: GCA_947476485.1. Lineage (GTDB taxonomy): Bacteria > Bacteroidota > Bacteroidia > Chitinophagales > Chitinophagaceae > Nemorincola. The sequence continues at coordinate 14,075 of CANJQU010000083.1, read as the reverse complement.
GAAATTGTTATTGATGAGCTGGTTGGGTTTGGATAAATGTTAATAAAGCTGTTAAGTGTCGGCGTGTTATCGACACTTGTCGTCGGAGGGTGCAGTATTCCACACGGGACACCATTGATATTTGTGTACGCAATTCCGTCATCAAAACGTACAATGCAGTCGCCATCCCAATACGTATTGTATGTTTGGCCGATACCCAACTTGTAAAAAATGGGGTTTGATCCTGAGTTATAATGTGTATAATCGGAATAGTCAATGATATATTCAGGACTCGACAAACACAAACTAATATCATCGGGGAAATAGAAAACGTGATTTGCCAGTCTTAAGTTTTCTTCAGGCATACTAATGGTGTCAATAAAAGGATAAGTTGTATCATGAAAGATATACGTAGTGGCATTCACGATTACCGTACATGGGTCCCAGTAATATGAGCAGTTTACAGGGTAATCACAACCGGGGTGAAAAGTGCAGCTATAATTCGTGCCTGTTAAAGTATAACTAACAGTATGCGACGATATTGTTTTGTTGCTGACCACCTCTAATATATAATCTTTATAGCATGGGCCTGCAGGATACCCACCGCCAACCGCGTGGTAACCTTCAATGGTGTCGCCAAGATTCCAATTGTGCAACTGTTGATCATTTGGGTTTATGAAGTTAACAAGTTTAAAGATTGCAGTTGTGCCGCTTGGTGCATGGATGGATGTAGTGTTGAGCTCACCATAGTTTTGCGTAGACCTGTCCAGGAAAAAATCCAGTCCAGCCCGGTAAACCGAATCTGGCTTATGATAGGGAAAAGTATAAAGATCAAATACCTGCACAAAGCCATTATTTTTACTCAAGACAATTTCGAAACCATTTAGGGAATCTGAAGTCAATATTGATGTCGTATCATAAGTATTGATACGTATTCTTTTCACCGAATCTAGCGTACTTAAAATTCTCATCGTATCCGTTGATATAACTGTTGCTTTGTAGTACACACTACTCGTGTCGCGGTATAATATCCAAGAATCTCCAACGGATGCTCGCGTTTTAATGATCACAGAATCATTCCAGTAACTATCAAAAATGAAAGTACCGTCACTTTTGTACAAGACCTTTTTGCCAAGCCAACTGCCCCCATTTGTATCTAAAACTACCGATCCCAAACCCGTTGTATTATAACTTCCCCTGGGCGTATGAAATGGATAGAAAACGGTTGTATCGCCTGTCGTCCTCGTTGAATCAATTCTTATTCCCCTCAGATATCCATTACCGTTAATAAAATAATGCTTCACACCGCTTTGCAGGCATTGGAAGTTTTGCGCATTACAAATGTTGCAGATAAAAAGTAGAAAGGGTAGTATCTTCTTCATAGGGTGATTTATATAATGAAGGTAATTTATTTGTTTCAAGTATTAATAATTTACGCTAACAACAGCTTTTACTCATAACAATGCTTGTACCAATTCAGCAAAACAATGATTTTTCATCAGGTAGTATAGCTACATACTCTTCCGTACGATTTTTTATATAAATTCGAAAAATATTTTATGACTTTAAGTTTCTCTGAACTTGTAAGGACTAAGTCAACCGACGAATTGAAGCTGATATTGCTCGAGCGCTACAAATACCAGCCAGAGATGATAACGGCTGTAACTGACGAGCTGAGTATTAGAGCCATTGATCTTTCCGAATTGACAGCACAACGTGAGATTTTGGAAGAAAAGGAAAAGGAGTTACTGTCGGTTGGAAAAAACGGAAACCCCTTATATATTTTTGTTTGTTTTGCCGCCAGCCTGGTTGGCGGGTTTGCGGGGATCATTGGCGGATATATCTATGCCTTTTCCAAAACAATAAGTGGGGAAGGTGAAGAATTTTATGTGTACAACAATGAAACCCGGCTATATGGCAGAATAATATTTTGGGTGGGCAATGTTGTTTTTATTTGCTCCCTATTTCTTTCGGTAAACAGGTATTTTGGTTTGTAAGTGCAGAAGTTCTGAGGTGTACTGTATTTTCCGCTCTGTATCTTTAACCAATGAAGCACCCCATTGACAGTTTCTCTACCGGAGGCAAAGACTACGCCATATTTCGTCCCGAATCGCCGAAAGAAATATTCGATTTCCTGTACGGTCATGTAGATGGTTTTGACGCCGCCTGGGATTGCGGAACCGGTAACGGACAGGTAGCGGCAGAATTGGCCAGGCGCTTTAATATAGTGTATGGTACTGATATCAGTGACGATCAACTCACACATGCTCAGCAAAAAGATAACATCATTTACCGCAAAGAACGTGTTGAACAAACGTCTTTTCCGGAGCACTACTTCGATCTTATCACTGGGGCGCAGGCTGTTCATTGGTTCGACTTTGATCCCTTTTACGCTGAGGTTCAAAGGGTAGCAAAGCCCGGCGCTTTGGTTGCTTTCTGGACCTATAGCATGTTAAAGCTCACACCTGCAGTAAATACGGTGATCGATCATTTCTACCTCGACATTACGCACACATACTGGGACAAAGAGCGGGACTATGTAGATGCTCAGTATAAAACAATTCCTTTCCCTTTTAAAGAGATAGTGGCGCCGGATATCCAAATCGTCAAATCGTACAGCATTGAGCAACTAATAGGTTATTTACGCACATGGTCTGGTGTCCGGCATTACATCAGGCGGGAACAAAAAGACCCGACCGATCTGATCCTGGCGGATCTTAAAAAAGCATGGGGACCGGATGAAAAACTGGAAGTCAGATGGCCGGTGCATGTAAGGGCTGGTTATGTAAAGTAGGGGCGAACCCACGTATTCGCCCCTACACACAAAGATGACATTTCCCAGGCAGGCCTTATAAGTAAACCCGCCAATAAAAACTCATTTACAGCATTGCCAGCGCACGCTCATTTTGCAACACCAGCATCTGTATTCTTATCAGGTCATCAAGTGCACCGCGCACCCTGATCGACGGCCCGTGGGCATTCGCATCTACCACAGTTGCTTCAATAGGTATCGCCGGCACCTTCCTGTTCGCAGACAGTTGGTTGTAGGCATAAATATTCTGGTTCAGTTCTGCCAGCTTGCTTGCTGCTGACCCGTTCTGCTTGAAAAAATCCTCTGTAGCATGGTCTTTTATCAGCGCATTCCTGCTTACAAAATCTTCGCCTAAGGTTTTGTAACCTGTCTCCCATTCCAGCAGGCTTACCTTTAGCTCTTCACAGGCAGCATAGATCTTTTGGTCCAGCGCTTCCGCGCCCAACGGTTTGTTGGCTTTAGCCAGCAGTTGCACCTCCCCTTTAAGTAGCTGCTCATTTCTAAGGTAGCCCTCTGTGGTGCGTATGCTCATCGTTCTGCTGCCCTGGGGTGTAATGGTCAGTGAAAAGAACAGACCGCAGCCCACGATCATCAGGATCGAAGTGACGATGGTATTGACCTTAGTTTCTGCATTTCGCACGCCGGTAAAAAAATAGATAGGCAGGAATACCAGCATCAGTATTGCCGGCGATGTGGTCGCAAGCACATTTGCGTATGGCCAGTGCATTATCTTAAATAAGATGCCCATGGCAATAGTGATCGCGGAGAGTGTACCTAGTCCCACCAGCAGCTTGTCTTTTCCACTTTGTTTCTCTTTTACTTTTAGTGCAAACAACAGCGGTATAAATATCAGGCTGGCAGACAGTATGCCCGACACGATCATTGCAGATGCACCCGGCGAGTGCATATATTTCAGTATAATGCCGGTACTCAACGTAGCAGCGGAAAATGTTCCGCTATAAAGCATGATCTTTTTCATAACGTAATAATTTTTGTTGGTGAGCAGAGATATTGTTTCTTCCTCTATCTCCCGCAGGTCATTCTTGTAAAACTGCTGAATGACCTGGGAGTAGAGGTGCTCGAAGTCTCCGTTTTCTTCGAGCCGTTGCTCAATTATGCAACAAATATGATCGAGGAGGTTTAGCTGCAGGTCCTCCATCTCAACGCCACGTGCACCGATGTCGTTAAGAATGTAATCTATTTGCTGTTCACTGATACAATACATTTAAGCAGATTGTGTTTTTATGTCCAATAAAAATTTCATGGTATTCATGAAATCTGCGAGTTCGCTTACTTTTTCTTTACTCTTCGTTTTACCCGTTGGGCTCAGGCTATAATATTTACGTGCCCGTTTGCCGTTGTACTCAAGTTCCGTTGTCACCAGCCCCTCTTCTTCCAGTGCGTGCAGGGTGGGGTATAAAGCGCCCTCCGTTATCTGTATTTTTTCCAGCGTCAGTTCCTTTACCCGCTGGGTCATTTCATAGCCATACATGCGGCTGTTGTCTTCCAGCATTTTTAAAACAATTGTTTTAAGCGTGCCCTTTATTAATTCAGATGAATAGATCATGGTTGTATATTTGGTATCATTCCTCAAAAATACATAAGAAACCAATGCATTGTGCTCTTTTGTATAAAATTGAATAAATAAATTTTATTGCATAGTGTGTGTGTAATTGATTTCAGGTATAGCTCAAAACCCATGGACATCGGACAATTGCACTTTTAGGCATTAAAATTGGGAATTCCTTATTGACAACGATAAATGAACTGAAGATAAGCATATGATGGCGCCTTTTGGGGTCGTGATACGATTGAGTAGCTAAATTGATATTACTGGTTGCCACGATTGATGCCGTTTAATAGTCGTACTGTGGAGAGTCAAAACCAGCGCCATATTGCTGATTAGCGAACTGCGACAACAGAGTAGAGCTATTTTTTTTCCGGCGGAGCCTTTGGAAAAAAATCGCCTTTTTCTTTGTTACTTTCTTTTTGGCGAAGCAAAAAGAAAGTAAGGTAATAAGGGCGGGGACACATGAGTCAATAGGCCGATTTGGTGCTCTTGCAAATTAGAAAAGTGAAAAAAAGCGCAATTTGTTCTAGTCACAGTTGAATCACTTAGATGCGACTGGCCTTTATTTACGTCACTCTCCCTAAATATTTTTACCTTCGCGGCAAGTTTCAAAAATCTGAATTTATGGCGCAACGCGTTTATGATAATATCCTCCAGACTATAGGCAATACACCCATGGTTCGCCTCAACAAGGTCGTAGCCGATCTCCCTTGCAAAGTTTACGCCAAGGTGGAAACCTTCAATCCTGGTAACAGTATCAAGGACCGTATGGCCCTGAAGATGCTGGAAGTGGCTGAGAAAGAAGGAAAAATAAAGCCCGGCGGCACTATCATAGAGGGTACCAGCGGTAACACAGGTATGGGTCTGGCAATGGCAGCCATTATAAAAGGCTACAGATGCATATTCGCAACCACCGATAAGCAGAGCAAGGAAAAGGCCGACATACTCAAAGCACATGGTGCAGAGGTGATCGTTTGCCCAACAAACGTCGATCCGGAAGATCCGCGCAGCTACTACCAGGTGGCCCGCCGCCTCCAAAAGGAAATACCTAATTCATGGTATGTGAACCAGTACGACAACCTTGCTAACCGCCAGGCGCACTATGAGCAGACTGGCCCCGAAATATGGGAACAAACAGAAGGTAAAATAACACACCTCGTTGTAGCTGCAGGAACCGGTGGCACCATAGTGGGTACCGGCAAATACCTGAAAGAAAAGAACCCGAATGTGCAGGTATGGGCAATTGACACTTATGGTAGCCTCTTGAAAAAATGGTTCGATACGGGTGAACTGGACATGGGCGAAGTACATCCTTATATCTCTGAGGGCTTTGGTGAAGACTTTTTACCAGAGAATTATGACCGTACAGCCCTGGATCATTTTGAGAAAGTAACCGATAAGGACGGAGCTTTAATGGCCCGTCGCATAACGCGTGAAGAAGGCATATTCGTTGGCTATTCAGCAGGCTCGGTGGTAGCTGGCCTCCGCCAGATGAAGGATAAGCTGAAAAAGGATGACCTGGTAGTGGTTATCTTCCATGACCATGGCAGCCGTTACGTAGCTAAGGTTTACAACGATGAATGGATGCTGGATCGTGGTTTCCTCGAAGTAAGCACCGTTCGTGATCTTATTGGTGGTCTTGGCCGTCGTAGATTAGTGACCATAGATGAGGGCAGCAAAGTGATCGATGCGCTCAACCTCATGAAGAAATACGACATCGAACACCTACCTGTGATGAAAGACCTCGAACTGACCGGAAGCATTTCGCAGGCCAGCCTGTTCAAGAAACTCATCGAAGAAACAGACGTTAGGGATCAGCTTGTGGCTGATGTTATGGATAAACCATTACCGGTTGTGGATATGGACATTGCGCTCGACCGCCTTACGCACTACATCAACAAAGACAATGGCGCAGTACTGACACGTGATGAAAGTGGCCAATACAGCATACTTACCAAGTATGATATTTTGAATGCTTTTAGTAAGGGATAGTAGTGGGCCGACTTGTTTTCCTGGTAATAAATTAAAGCTTTGCGTCGTTGTGCCGTAGCGGTTAAAATTTTCTCGTGAGAACATTCAAACAGATTACAATTGACCTGATCAAGAAACCACCCATGACCTTCCCGATCATCGGGTTGTTTCATGTGCTGTGGTTTGCATATACTGTTTGGAGCGACCGGAATGAACCATTCCCAAATATTGTTTGGCTGGAGGCGTTGTGGATGGTCGGTTACACTGCCTTTTGGCTTGCAGCCTGTGATCTGCGCAAATGGGGTGCCATCGGCTACATTCTCCTTACACTGCTCAACGCCAGCTTGTATCTCGCTATCTCAAACGGTAAGATGTCAAGGGAATATCTTAGCAATATGTTCCTCCTGGACGGCCTTTTTAGCATCTTCCTTGTGTTTTACTACAAAAGGTTTGAATAATGTCCGCCCGCACTTTCACAGATATGATCGGCAGGGAGATAACGATCAACTACCCGCCCAAACGCATCGTCACTCTTGTGCCGTCCCAAACTGAATTGCTCTTTGACCTTGGGTTGGAGATTGAGGTTGTCGGCATTACAAAGTTCTGCGTACATCCCAATGAATGGTTCCGGAACAAAAAGAGGGTAGGCGGTACCAAAACCCTGCATCTCGACATCATCCGTTCTTTGCAACCCGATCTGATCATCGCCAACAAAGAAGAGAACACAAAAGAACAGGTGGAAGCACTTGCTGCCGAATTCCCGGTATGGACCAGCGATATTCAAACTTTAGATCAGGCATTATCCATGATCGCACAGGTCGGAGACATAGTTGGCAAAGGGCCGGAAGCAGCGACAATGGTAAAGGAGATAAGAGCTGGTTTTGCAGGCTTGGGGAACATTCTAAAACCCAAACGGGTAGCCTATTTCATTTGGCGGAATCCATGGATGTCGGTTGGAGGCGACACCTTCATAAGTGACATGATAGAAACGATCGGCTGGACAAATGTGCTGGCAGATAAACAACGATACCCGGAAGTGGCACTAAGCGAACTGAAAGACAAAGCGCTTGACACCATATTGCTCTCTTCTGAGCCGTATCCGTTCAAAGAAGTCCATATTGAGGAAATCAGATCCACATTACCCGGGGTTGAGGTGATGCTTGTAGATGGTGAAATGTTCAGTTGGTACGGCAGCCGGATGGGAAGTGCTGTCAATTATTTCAAGTTATTAACTGAAAAGTAATAAAATACATAATTTTATTAAATAAATAAAAATTGGCATTGTTTTTGCTCCTCATCTGGGAATCTCAGCCCCTAACAAAACAACTATCATCCTTTTACCGCGTACCATTGTTACCAGATCCCGCAAGGAAGTTTCCTTGTCAGGTAGCGATTTGCGCATCCCGAATTTCGGCTTTTTGTTTTAGATTTAACAGCAGAACGTTAATGATCGTACCCTGTTATATACAATGAACAAGCCATTTATCTTATGTGTGCTGTGCATCTTCGCTTTGCTCTCATCTTCCTGTAATATGTACAGGAGGCTGGCAGCTATCGACTGTAAAGATGCCCCCAAAGCCATCGGGCCATATTCACATGCTGTTAAAACGGGCAACCTCATTTACACATCAGGTCAGGTGGGCATTTCTCCTGCTTCAAACACTTTCGCCGGCGAAGATATTAAGTCACAGGCACACCAGGCGCTAAAGAACATCAAATCAATTGTAGAAGAAGCTGGCTCGGATATGGAGCACGTTATAAAGGTGACCGTCTTCTTAAAAGACCTGAATGATTTTGTCGTTGTAAACGATGTGTACAAAGACTATTTCCCAACACTAAAACCTGCCAGGTCTACTGTGCAGGTTGCCCGGTTGCCTAAGGATGCGCTGATAGAGATAGAATGTGTCGCAGCAGTTAAGTAACTTTATGCGTAGCCTTTGGCTCAATTGAATACTCAAAACGATCTCATGAAAAAGACGATTACACTTTTCTTAGTTGCGGTGTTTGCTCTGATCAGTAACATTGCAAGTGCTCAGAGTTGCTGTAAAAAACCTACTGGCAGTGATATGAAGGCCCTTGCGCTGAACAAGTCATTCAAGTCGGCCCACCAGGCACCACTACCGCTGAACTATGCTGCCCAAAAAGGATCCATGATACATTTTGCCACCAAAGGCGGCGCTAACGGCAATGCTTTCTATGTGCCGGCTGATGAAACGACAGACAAAGTATTGTTTGTTTTTCACGAGTGGTGGGGTCTTAACGATTATATAAAAAGAGAAGCAGAGCACTGGCAAAAAGCGCTCGGAGGGCATGTGGCAGTATATGCCATAGACCTCTATGATGGCAAAGTTGCTACCACTCCCGATGAAGCGGGAAAGATAATGAACTCGCTTGATCAGAAGCGGGGCGAGGCCATCATCAATGGTATGCTGGCCAAAATAGGCAAAGGGAAAAAGGTAGCCACTATTGGCTGGTGTATGGGGGGTAGCTGGTCGTTTACCGGTGCGGTGCTGGCAGGAAGCCAGGCTTCGGGTTGTGTTATGTATTATGGTTTCCCCGAGAAGGAAGATGCACGCATAAAACCATTAAAAGCTAATGTGCTTTATATATACGGAACCCGCGACAACTATATAAAAAAGGAAGATGTGCAGACGCTTGGAAACAAGCTGATAAAAAATGGGCGTGGCTTCACAATGCAAAGTTATGATGCTGTTCATGCCTTTGCCAATCCCAGTAACCCAAAGTATGACGAAAAAGCTGCCGGGCAGGCACATGAGCTTGCGTTGGCTTTTCTTAAAGGGGAGTTAGCTATTCAATAAATACTATGAATATAGACCTTCATATTGTGTTGCAAACACCGCCGGCTGGTGTAGACTATGGCCTGCAAAAAGGATCGGGAAGTAAGTATGAAACCGTGCAAAAGCAAAGGTCGCAGGGGCAGGACCTTTATTTTGATTTGTCTATAGAGTTGAAAGGAGACAGGCTAAAAGATGGGCTCCCTGATTTCAGGAATCATTTTGTACAGGGCGTCGTTGCCGGCAGGTTTTTATACATAGATATAGGTGCCGCAGCCGGACAGTACATAGAATGGAGCAGGCGGCTGAAGATACCACTGACTGGCATATCGTGGCAAACAATAGATGAAGTGGCCGCAAACCCCAGTGCTATATTGGAAACGCATGTGCCCGGTACAGGAAAGGACGGTGGTCCTAACTGTGCTACTGTAAAGCCTTTTGGCGGATGGAAAGTAAAGGTGCTTTCAAAGTAGCCTGGTAAATAGCATTGCTATTTATCACCATTGTATCTCCATACCTCCAGTTTGTCAGGGCATTCGGCGAGTAGTGCTGCAACCGTTTTGTGAAGTACCGGATGCATGTATTGGGGTGCCATTTCTGCCAGCGGTATCAATATAAACCGCCGGTCCTGCATAAAAGGGTGAGGGATAATTAATCCCGGCATATCCATTGTTACATCATCATACAGTAGTATATCTATATCTATTATTCTCGGCCCCCATTTCACGGTTCGGTGCCGGCCTAGTGTGGTCTCAACCTGTAGTATAGCCCCCAGCAATTCGGTAGGAGATAAGGCCGTTTCCAGGGTGATGACCATGTTCAGAAAATCCGGCTGATCGGTAATTCCCCATGCCGCCGTTTCATATATAGCAGAGCGTTTCTGCATAGTGCCGCATGTCGCAGAAATAAGCGCTATGGCCTTTTCCAGCCACTGCAGGCGGTCTCCTTCATTACTGCCCAGCGACAGATAAGCAACATTCATGTGCCCAAAGATAGCCTGCAAAGTTTATATGGTTTTAACCCATTATTGTATTTGTCAACTGTATCTTTGCACCTCAATTCAAATGAGGATTTATTATGAAAGATTTTTTTAAGTCGTTTTTTGCGTCATTGCTGGCTATTATTGTTTCCGGCTTCATTTTCGTCGGGATCATTATCGCCGGTATTGTTGGTTTGTCTAAGTCCGTTACCGAGAAAGAAGACAAAAAACTCAATGGCAATGTATTGGTAATAGATCTGTCGAAAAGTGTGCATGAGCTGGGGCAGACTAATTCACTGGCGATGCTCAGTAATAAGTCGGGTTATGAGGCTGGTTTGTACGACATGACAGAAGCCATCAGGAGTGCGAAAACAGATGCTACTATCAAGGGCATATTGCTAAAGCTGAAACCATCGCCTAATGGCTGGGCTACGATGCAGCAGGTGAAACTGGCCCTCGATGACTTTAAGACCTCGCACAAGTTCATTTATGCCTATGGCGAAGATATTTCGCAGGGAGCTTATTATGTGGCCACCAGCGCAGATAGCATCTACCTCAACCCCGGCGGCAACATAGAGCTGAAAGGCTTCGCTACTGTCATGCCCTTCTTCAAAGGCACGCTGGATAAGCTGGAACTGCACCCGGAGATATTCTATGCCGGTAAGTTCAAAAGCGCCACAGAGCCTTTTAGAGCTGATAAGATCAGCGAGCCGAACCGCTTGCAGATAATGGCCTACCAGGCCGGCCTGTGGGGGCAGTTCCTGGAGAGTGCAGCCAAATATATGCATACAGATAAAGCAGCCGTGAATGACCTGGCCGTGAAGGGCTCCATCCAGTTTCCGGGAGATGCGTTGAAAAGCAATATGGTGGCCGGTCTCCTGTACTGGGACCAGGTGGAGCAGCGGCTCCGTGCAAAAACAGGGCAGAAAGAAGGTGACGATATACGGTATGTATCTATGAACGATTATGCATATCATGAAAGAGGCGATGATAAGATCAGTGACCAGCGCATTGCCGTGATATTTGCTGAAGGGGATATTGTAGACGGTGAGCAGAACAACGAGCGGGAAATAGCATCAAGGGATATGTGCGAGCAGATACGTAAAGTGGCCACCGATGACAAGATCAAGGCCGTCGTGCTGCGGGTAAATTCGCCGGGTGGCAGCGCCCTGGCGTCTGAGGTAATACTGCGCGAGCTGGTGCTGTTGAAGCAGAAAAAACACCTCATCATATCTATGGGCGACTATGCAGCCTCCGGCGGATACTATATATCCAGCATGGCAGACAGCATCTTCGCTATGCCTAACACCATCACAGGCAGCATCGGCGTATTCAGCATCCTGTTCAGCATGGACAAGCTGATGAAGAACAAGCTGGGCGTAACTTTCGACGAGGTGAAGAACGCACCCTATGCAGATGTGCCAACCACCGCCCGCCCGCTTACGCCCGATGAGTCAAAGCGTATGCAGAACTCGGTAGATACAATTTACGAGCGCTTTAAAAATCATGTTGTCGAGGGCCGGAAATTGTCGTTGGCTAACGTAGACAGCATAGCCCAGGGCCGCGTTTGGACTGGAACCGATGCGCTGGGCATAGGCTTGGTTGACGGCCTCGGCGGCCTGGACCGGGCCATACATAGCGCTGCCTCCATGGCTAAGCTTAGCAGCTATAAGATCGTAACCTATCCCGAGCCATATGATAAGTTCAATGCATTGCTCCGCAGGTTTGGCGCTAAGACCGATGCCAGTGTGGCCGTGAAGGCTGCGATGAAGGAAGAAATGGGCGAAGGTTACCAATGGTATGAGAAAGTACAGACACTCCGCAAAGTGAACGGCAAAGCCATGATGATGATGCCATTCCAGATGAGTGTGCAGTAGCCACTATCTACTATCTACTATCTACTATCTACTATCTACTATCTACTATCTACTATCTACTATCTACTATCTACTATCTACTATTTACTATTTACTATTTACTATTTACTATTCAATGACGATACTAATAACAAATGACGATGGCATCACCTCACCCGGTATACGGGCGCTGGTAAATGCAGTGCGTGGCCTCGGGCAGGTGATCGTAGTGGCGCCCGATAGTCCGCAATCGGGAATGGGGCATGCGATCACTATTGGCGACCCTTTGCGGCTCGACAAGGTGGATATGTTTGAGGGCATAGACTCCTGGCAGTGCAGCGGCACACCTGCCGACTGTGTGAAGCTGGCCCGCGACAAGATACTCCATGCCAAGCCCGATCTGTGCCTGAGCGGTATCAACCACGGCGCCAACCACTCCATAAATGTGATCTACAGCGGCACCATGAGCGCAGCTATGGAAGCAGCTATAGAAGGCGTTCCGTCCATCGGTTTTTCCTCGCTGGACTATAAATTTGATGCAGATTTCACTGTTGCCAAAACCGTTGTTCACGACCTTGCAAAGCGAATGCTGGGAAAGACCTTGCCGCCACACATCCTGCTCAATGTGAACATACCCGTCTGCACGCCCGAAACCTTTAAAGGGATGAAGATATGCAGGCAGGCATATGCCCGCTGGGCCGAGGAGTTTGATCACCGCAAAGACCCGCGCGGCAAAGACTACTACTGGATGACCGGCAAGTTCATAAACATGGACACGGGCACCGGCACAGACGTAGAAGCCCTGAAAGCCGGCTATGCGTCTATAGTGCCAATAAGAATAGACTTCACCGATACAACAACAAAAGAGTGGCTCGAGGCGGAATGGACGTTTTAATTTTATTGACAATTTCGCCGCGGCACAAGTTCTTTGACGATGACAATACGAGGGGCTGCGTTACACCTCCCCTCCTGTTTTTAGGAGGGGATGACTGGCGCTTGCGCCGGTCTGGGGTGGTTGGCTCGCGGCGGGAACTGTGCTCATTCGAGCATTATTAACGCCCTGGTTATATTACGTATGCAGTACTTCTTTGGCAGCCCCCACGAACCAGTCCTGCAGGATTTTTTGATTTATTGCTAAATAATACTTTTGATCGTGGCTCTATAAAACGATCCTAAGTCCAGACAAACAGAAAAAATGGTTTACAAAGTAATAGGTTTAATGTCGGGTAGCTCAATGGATGGGCTGGATATAGTGCATGTGTTGCTCAGCGAGGTGCGCGGGCAATGGAGTTACGAGATACTGCATGCCGGCTGCATCCCCTATAGCCAGCAGTGGACCGATGATCTGCGCGAGGCAACGAACAAGAATGTCAGCGATTTTCTGAAGCTGCACACCGCATATGGCCGCTACCTTGGCGAGCAGGTAAATGCCTTCATCGCACAGCACGACCTTGCACACAATGTCCACTTTATAGCATCACACGGGCACACTGTTTTTCATGAGCCCGAACACCGAACCACCTGCCAGGTAGGCGATGGCGCAGCTATAGCCGCCGTCACCGGTCTGCCGGTGATCAGCGACCTGCGCGCCCTTGATGTAGCGCTGGGTGGCCAGGGCGCACCTATCGTACCCATTGGCGATAAGCTGCTTTTCGCCGGTCACGACTACCTGCTTAATATTGGCGGCATTGCTAACATTACGATATCCGGCGGTGATTCACCTATAGCATTTGATGTTTGCCCGGCCAACCAGGTGCTCAATGCACTTGCCGAGCGCGAGGGCAAGCTCATGGACGAAGATGGTACAATGGCTGCAGTAGGCACGTTGCTGCCGGGTGTGCTCGAAGAGCTCAACGATGCAGATTACTATAAGCAACTCCCTCCCAAGTCTCTAAGCAATGAAGCCGCAATGGAACTGGTCTTCCCGAAGCTCTCAGAAAGCGAACAGCATACCTACGATCTCTTGCATACCGCTACCATCCATATCGTTCAGCAGATCGCCGTGGCCCTGCAGCAATACCCACACACCAAAGAACAGGCCACACTGCTTGCCACTGGTGGCGGAGCCTTCAATACCTTTCTGATCACCGAGCTCCAAAAGGCGCTTGCGCCC
>CANJQU010000082.1 GCA_947476485.1 Chitinophagaceae bacterium | reverse complement strand
CCTCTCCGTAAACATCCCACATAGGAGCAATGCCTGTTATCTGAATTTCTGTTTTTCCGGTGTTCGGGTTGAAAGTCCAGTTTTCAATAATCCGGAATTTCGTTATAGAATGAAAGTCGAACTTTTCCGCGCGAACAACAATTTTTTCCTTTCCGGTTAGTGTGTCCATGACCGACACATCTTCTATCTTGTATGACCAGGCAATTTCATTTACCTCGTTTAGATTAAGTTTGGACGGAACGTTGGAGTACCAGCCCTTGTAGGCAGCTAATTTGCCAGATTTAGCGAGATATATTATTGTTTCAGCCAACGAACTATCACCTTCGATATCTGTCGAAGAATGCGGTGCCGTAAGCTGATCGTTTCTAATGTCAATCTTTCTACTCACAGTCCTTTTCCAAACATTCTTCGAAGAATGGCCGTCTTGTGCACCCGCCATAAAGCAAATACATACAGACAGCAGTATGAAAACTATTTTTCTACGCATTTGTACACTTACTTAGTTGCTGCAGGTTTCACATCACTCAAAAAATAGTCATCCCAGATAAGTGACGCAATAGTATGGGTAGGGTGGGTCTGATCATACCTCGTGAGTATGGCACGCGCATCGTTGAACTTCAACCAAAACATCGACTTGCGCCCACGGAATACACCATCATCGCCATATACATCTATCATTGGTGCTATGCCCGTTATCTGAATGTCGGTTTTGCCTGTACGCGGGTTCAAGCCCCATTCCTCAAGTATCCGGTATCTATGTATCACCGTTGGGTCAAAATCCCTTACGATTATCTTTTGTATTTCTTCATTCTTTACCGGGTCCACGATGATCTGCGTATCTATTCTTGAGGCGGTCATTTCTTTTATTTGGGAGATACTGAGCTTCGTTGTGAAGTTGCAGTCGAAACTGGCGTATGCCGTCAACTTTCCCGCCCTTAAGGCGTTTATCAGCACTTCGCTGAGGAGACTATCATTACTCACATCGGCAAGATGGTGCATTGCCGTGTCTTCTTTCAGCTGCAGATCGATCATGCGCGTTACCGACTTCTTCCATACGTCACCGGTTTGAGCGAATGATGTGCCGGCTGTAAATAATACCGCCGCCAATAATGCGAGTGCTTTTTTCATAAGTTGTTGATTTAAATAAATGTAATTAAAAAAGTAACCGGGAGTATTTAATTGGGGCTAATCTGCAAACTTTGGGTGTAAAGCAATCCAATCAATTTAGGCGTACCCGCGGGTCTATCCATGCATACAGCAGGTCTGTAAACAGGTTGATAATGATAAAGATAAATGAGGTGAGCAGCACAGCGCCCATCACCAGCGGGAAGTCGAATTTGTCCAGGCCATCTACGGTTATCTTACCCACGCCCTTCCAGCCAAAGATATACTCCACGAAGAAGGAACCTGCCAGCAACTCCGCCAGCCAGCCGGAGACGGCGGTGATGACGGGATTGAGTGCATTGGGCAGCGCATGGCGGAAGATGGTTTGTGTTTTTGACAATCCCTTGGCATATGCGGTACGGATATAGTCCTGCGACAAGGTATCGAGCAGGGCGCTACGGGTAAGTTGCGTGATAATGGCCAATGGCCTTATGCCCAGCGCGAAAGCGGGGAGGATCAGGTTCTTTAACGCCAGGTGCCTACCGCTTAAGGGGTCATACTCCCACAGGCTGCCGGTCATGTTGAGGCCGGTATAGCTATGCAGCAGATAGCCAAACACAAATGCGATCAGCAGGCCTGCAAAGAACGAAGGCATGGAGATACCCGCTACGCTTGCCGCCACGGCTGAAGTGTCGAGCCATGTACCTTTCTTAAGCGCAGCCAGCACACCCAGGAGTATGCCGAAGATGGTAGCGAAGGTCATCGCGGTAAGCGCAAGCATTATAGTGCCCGGCAGGGCCTCGGCAAGTATGCCGTTAACTTCCCGCTTTGTGCGGTATGAGCGGCCGAGGTAGGGCCACTTGAGCACCAGCGCGCGGTTCTTTGAAAAAGGAATTAGCTGTACATAGTGGTATAGCTGCTTTGACACACTATCCCTCTTGTTGATGCTGAAGGGCAGCAGGTCATTGATATAAAGCAGGTAGCGGGTGGGTAACGGCTTGTCCAGGTTCAGGTCGCGCCGGGCATTGGCTACCGATGCCAGGTCGCTGCGCTGGCCCATGGTCAGTCGCGCAGGGTCGGCAGGCAATACGTTGAACAGGAAGAACACCAATGTTACCACTCCCCACAGCACAAGCAGGCTATAACGTGCGCGGTCTAAAAAGTAAGCCAAAGGTTAAAAGTTTAAACCCTAAAGTAAAGCCGTAACAGTTTTATTTCAGCTCCAGGTTGCCATTGTCCAGCGTCATATCGGTAGGGTAGCTCTTGTAGCTCCACTTTTTCACCACAGTTCCATCCTTCAGCAACATGAGGCCAGGGTTCGTGCGCATTGCTGTTTTGCTTACGGTGCCGTCAACGATCATGAACGGAACATCCTTCATGCCCCATGCTTCCTGGAATGCTTTGCATATTTCGCGGTCGGCTGAGCAGGCCACGTAGAATGGTATATGCATGGCAGCAGCTTTTGCCATCAGGGTCTTCAACCTGGGTATGTTATTGGTGTGGGCGGTAGACGGCTGGCGAAGGAACCAGATGAATGTATAGCCTTTGGCGGTCAGGATCGCTTCGGTCTGGTCTTGTCCGTCCGCGTCGGTCAGCGTAAGGTCGTGTATCTCGGGTTGTCCGGTACCTTCTTTGATCAGCACATTCTTGCTGGATACGAATTTCCACGTGCTGTCCTGCCATGGGTAGTTTTTGTCAGTAAAGTTCTGCTTCACGCCATTTTTTTCATAAACGAAGGTGGTAGCATATTCCGGAGCGATCGCATCCTTAGCCGGCTGCATTTTCTCCCACAGGTTGTTGCCGGGTTTGTAAGGCAGGCAATCATGGAATAACGACCATGGTGCAGAAGGAATGTTAAGCGGGAGGTGAGTCAGCGTATACCACTGAATGCCGAAGGAGAAAATAACAGATGCGCCAACTATTGCGGTATTGATAACCGCGTTCTGGAAAATTGGGAACACACGGTAGCGGTAGATATATAAAAGCAGCGACATGGCTGTAAGTACTACGTCTTTGTAAAATGTAACAGAATTAGACAGCTTGATGCAATCGCCAAAGCAGCCGCATTCTTTTATCTTACCGGAGTATAGGGCATAACCGGTGAGGAATGTATAAAAAATGTTGAGCGCCAGCAGCAGCGTCACATAGAACCTGAAATAATTTCCCACCAGCATGGCCACACCGGTAATGATCTCAAGGGCGATCATACATACCGACATAAACTCGGTGTACTTGATCATGTAGTTCATGTTCCACACTTCGAAGAATTCATTCATCTTATACATGAGCCCCAGCGGGTCATTGGCTTTTATCAGGCCGGAGAAAATGAAAAGAAGTCCTATGATGATCCTGAATGCCCAGATTATATATTTCATGCAGCTTTGGTTAAAAAATTAAATGGCTAATTGGTTAAAAGGTTAAATAGTTAATTGGTTGCGGTAAAATTAATCAATACCGTTTCAAAAGTTCAGTTGACGGCGCTATTTTTTCGTTTATGTTAACATCCTTCTCCGGCTAACGATTAACTTTATCCTACAATATTAAGTCGTTCTCCATAATTAAATCAAAAATAGTTTGTCCGTTCTGCACAGCAAAGGGAGGGTTTTAGATATTTCACGACCTGTAGTAATGGGTATACTTAATGCCACGCCCGACAGTTTCTACAACAAAGGACAACATAGTAATGCGAAAAGCTTACTGATGGTTGCAGAGCGGATGATAAATGAAGGTGCGCTGATACTTGATATTGGCGGTGCAAGTACCAAACCCGGGCAGCGGTTGCTGAGTGCCGATGAAGAACTGGAACGGGTGATGCCGGTAGTGCAGGCGATACACAAGAATTTTCCCGATACATGGCTTTCCATCGATACATACAACGCCCGCACGGCAAAGGAAGCAGTAGGCGCAGGTGTGGCGATTGTTAATGATGTAAGCAGCGGCAAATTTGACAGGGACATGCTGGAAACAGTTGGTAAGCTGGATGTGCCTTACATAGCCATGCATATCCAGGGCACACCGGAAACAATGCAGTTGAGCCCCGGGTATGATGATGTAGTAGCAGAGGTGCTCCTATACCTGCGGGACATTTGTGAGCAATGCGAAGAGGCCGGAATAAAGGAAGTTATCATTGATCCGGGTTTTGGATTTGGGAAGACAGTGGAGCATAATTTTGCATTGCTCAGGTCACTGGCTGGATTTAGCACACTGGGCAGACCTATACTGGCCGGCTTGTCGCGGAAGTCGATGATCTGCAAGCCACTGAAAGTAAATCCTGAGCACGCGTTAAATGGCACAACAGCGCTGAACATGGTTGCCCTGCAGCAGGGTGCCAATATACTGCGCGTGCACGATGTGAAGGAGGCAATGGAGGTGGTGAAGCTTTATGAGCAGTTGGGAAAAGGTATTAAATAGCAATTGCTTTGCGCAGCAATAACTCATGTTTTGTAGAGACGCCATGCATGGCGTCTCTACGTATCTCATATCATTCGGGGCGATCCGGTAGTTTACTCAACTCTATAAACCGGGTACCGCAGATAAGATTGCTCAAAATACGGTGAATGCTTGTATACAAAATCAAGCTGTGCTGAGCCATCTGCGGCAAATGCAGGATCGCTTTTTCTCTTCTCTTCCAGCGCTTTTTTAAGCTCGGGGTCTTTCTCCAGCAGGGCAGCGGCAACGTCTTCAAATACATAAGCGCTATAGCCTTCCTTTTGCTGCAGAATACCATCAAAGTAATTCCACGCAAAGAAGGCATCCGGGGCTGTGGGTTCGAGTGTTTCTATAAGGTAGCGCTTTGCGGTCTGGTTAACGGGTATGTAGTAGTCTCCTTCTGAGAAGCGCATAGTCGTCTTGTTTGGGGTTACCTGTACGTTTTTGTGCAGGTAGTGCTTTTCATAAGGGTGGGATACACTCTCATAGTTGTCTATATGGTAGGCTGTCACCGACATTGTCGTGTCGTGGTTAAAGCGTTTGATGTTTACCCCGTTGTTGCGCAGCTGGCTGATGACAGATACCCATGTTTTGGGTATGATGTATGCCTTTGGCGCCGTCACCGTCTTAGATGGAATAAAGTGGTCGTAAAAAGGCACCTTCTTTGTAAAGGGCTTTTTGTGATCGTAATATAGTCGTGGATGGCCGGATACCTGGCTCGGCTTATATCCGCCTGCATATCCTTTGAATACTATGCTATCACATTGTGTCGTATCTGTTCTCCAGTCAAGGGCAAATTCTACCTGGTTCAGCAGTGATGCAAGATCATCGGCACGTGCTTTCTTTATTTCGGGTGCATGTGCAGATGCAATTTTAATAAAACCTTGCATAAGCGCATTGGTCGCATTTACGCGGTCTTTAAATGGTTTCAGCATGTGCGTCTCAGGTACATAAGCGAATATGCGAAACAATGCAGCGTAACCACTGGAAAACCTTGGAGATTCATAGAATGCACGCCAGCCCGTTTCAGGGGTGTTGTCAAAGTCATTCACATAGGGTACCATATCATAGCCCCTTTCCTTCATGTCTTTATACAGCAGTGGAGTGAGCGTCTTGTACATATAATCCCCGGTGGCCCCGCTCAGTTTGTTGTGCTGGCTGGCCAGCAGCGTCATCACATGCTGATAGTCGGCGCCATCGCTTACGTGGTTGTCTATAAAAATATCCGGACTTATTTTAGTGAACAGGTCTTCGAGGCCAACTGTTTCGGCTGCATCGCATTTGATAAAGTCGCGGTTCAGGTCCAGGTTGCGGGAGTTGCCGCGGAAGCCATAGCTCTCCGGGCCATTCTGGCTGGCCCTGCTGTAGCTGCCGCGGTTCATTGCGCCGCCCAGGTTATACATGGGTATCACTACCAGCAATATGTTCTTTGGCACAATTATCTTGCCCTTTGCAGCATCGCGCAGCAGCATCATGCAGGCGTCTACGCCGTCAGGCTCTCCCGGATGAATGTCGTTGTTGATCAGTATCACCACGCGGCCTTCTTTCTTAATGTCTTCCTTATTAAAATTGCCATCGCTGCTGTAAGAAACATAGCGCAGCGGATAACCGTTATCGGCGGGGCCTATATCACCCATAAAGATCGTGGAAAATGAATCACGAAGCCTTTTATAGAAATCGAATGTCTCGGTAAACGTTGCTGTCTGCAGGCCGTTAGATCGCTCAAACGGCGTAATGAACGTGGTATCTGCTTTACCGGCTTTTGCGACAGCGGCCGTAAACAGGACAATGATAAAAACCAATACCGGACGTATCATAGAAAGTATTGAGCGGTGGCACTAAAACTGTATCCCGAAATGGAAATTGAAATCAACGATTGAACCTGGCCCAGTTGTGTAAAACAAGCGCTCGTTATAAACGTGGGTAGCGCCGGTCACCTGGGCGAATTTCAGCCCGGCATTAAATTCCATAAAGAACCAATCGATATTGATGTGCCGCCCTATGCCGCCACCTGCCAGCACATAAGTGCCGGGCGCTTTATCTTCTTTCCGCTGATCACTGATCAGGTTCACTTGCTTGTATTCTGTTTTTGACTGGTAGTCGGCAAAGCCCATTCCCCCTTTCGCATAAATGAAATTCTCAGAAGTGCTTTTGCGTGACGGAAAATACAAACGGTATTCAAGAGCCGATTGATAGCCCGGGAAAAAGCCCCAGTACTGGGTATAGCTCAGGAGAAGCGCATGTTGCAGGTTTAACCGGTATTCGAATTTCAGGCCACCCTTGGATAAAACGCCCAGCGGGCTTGTAAAATATATGGCAAAGTGCGGGTCAAGATACTGCGCGCGCGACTCGGTACACGCCAATAACGAGAACAGGAAACACAGGCAGGTCAATACTTTTTTCTTCATAAGATTTCCGGCTGGAGATAGCGAAAACAATTTTAGTCAAAGCTATAATAATATTTCAAATAGGCTGCACACTAATAGTCATGCAAAAATAAAAGAGTATATTCGGGTAGGTAATTATGATTAACGGAATACTTGCGTCATTTTAAAATGATTTGCGATACATTTGTTATTTAATAGTGTTTTATAATAGCAACTATAATTAAGGAATGAAAACGGAAGCTGAAGAAATACTAAGGGAAGAAGAGGTGTCTGACGTAGTGATCAACAGCCTGCCAGGAGTTTTTTACCTGCAGTCGCAAGACGGCAATTACATCAAATGGAACAAGAATTTCGAAATTGTTTCAGGATACAGTGCCGAAGAGATCAAAAACCTTAACCCGCTCAATTTCTTTGAAGAAGCAGATCATGGTCGTATGGTCCGCATTATCGAAAAAGTGTTTGAAGTTGGGGCTGCGGAAATTGAAGTGGTCATTATCACCAGGCATGGTAAAAGAATACCCTTCTATCTCAATGGAAAGTCAGTGAACTATGAGGGTGAGCGTTGTCTCATAGGTATGGGAATAGACATTTCCCAGCGAATTAATGCCGAGACCGAGATCAAGAAAAAGGAATCGCACCTCCAGGCGCTTTTTGAGAATATGGGTGGCGCTATCTTCCTCCTGGATACAGAAAAAAGACTGGTGATTTTCAATAACGAGCTGGTCAAATACTATGAGGTTTTCACTGGCAAGGGGCCACAGCGTGGCGATATGGCCTACTCCTTCCTTGATGCAGATCAATTAAAAAGAAAGTACGGGATACTTGATAATGTGCTTGCAGGGAATAAACAGGTAGTTGAAGCGGCTTTTGAAAGTAACGGCCAGCGATTTTTTTTTCGGTCAGGGTTCAATCCGATAATTGTCGATGACAAGATCACGGGTATCTCCTGCTACATCATAGATATAACATCCCTGAAGAAAGCCGAACAGGCAAGCCAGAGGGCGCAGGCCCGGCTTAATTATCACATTAATAACAGCCCGCTTGCCGTAATAGAATATGATAAGGATCTGAAAATTACTTTCTGGAGTAAAAGAGCCAATGATATGTATGGCTGGGACGAAGGCGAAGTAATAGGTAAGAACTTGACAGAGTTCCTGGTTTTTGATGAAGATGTTATCAAGGTAACAGAAGGGTTGTTTGCGCAGAATATGTCGCATGAAAAAGGGCCACTGGCAAACAGGAATTATACGAAGGACGGCCGGGTTTTGTTTACCCGCTGGCATAATTCACTGCTTACAGATGATCATGGCAATATTGAAACGATCATGTCGGTCATCAGGGATGTAACAGACCTGTGGAAGGCTGAATTGCAAAAGGAAGAGATGGCGAATGACCTTGTGAAAAGGAACAATGAGCTGGAGCAGTTTACCTACATAGTTTCGCATAATCTCCGGTCTCCTGTGGCCAGCCTCATTGGGCTCACAGAGCTGCTGTCGGAATTTGACCTGAGTGAAGAAGAACGGAAAGATATCACGACAGGCATCTCACAATCGGCCAGGCGGCTGGATGAAGTGATAAAGGACCTGAATGCCATACTGCATCTTAAGAACAAGCAGGAGGAAAAGAGGGAAAAGATCCGTTTCTCGCACGTGGTCAATGATATTGAGCGTAGTATCGATGAATATTACAATACCGATTTTATTATCGAAACTGACTTTTCATCGGTAGACGAGCACCATACCCTGAAACATTACATTGTCAGCATTTTCAGCAACCTTATCTCAAACAGTATTAAATACAGGCGTGAAGGCGAAGTGCCTGTAATAAAGATCAAGAGCGAGATGGACGGCTCCAAGCTGGTCCTCACCTTTGTTGATAATGGCATGGGTTTCGATACCAGCAAAAACAACAATGATATCTTCGGGCTGTACAAACGTTTCCACTTTCATGTCGAAGGGAAAGGATTAGGACTGTATATGGTAAAGAACCAGGTAGAATCGCTGGGAGGCACCATTAGTGTTGCCAGCGAACTGGATAAAGGAACTGAATTCAGAATAGAATTCGAAGCGTAGTGGCCGTTTTTAGTCGGCTTTGGTCCATACGGTTGTGCGGCCGATAAATGAAAATCCGATGTAGCCGCGCACATCAAGTTCTGTACCCTTGTTGGTTATCTTGCAGCTATAGGTTTTACCATTCTTTGGGTCATATATTGTACCATCGTCGTACCCTTTTTCGCCATCCTTCTTAAAACCCTTCAGCAGCATCAATCCTAGCACGGGATCGTTTTTCCTGGCTTTGTCCGGGTTGTTTTTGTCTACTTTGGGTTTTCCATCGGCATCAGGCACTTTCAGCCATACTATTTTGCCATAGAATTTCCCATCGGTGGCTTTGTATATCTGTATCTTAGCCGTCTTTTCCTCATTGTACCACAGGTTACGTTCCAGCGGATCCTGCTGTGCAAACGACAAGGTCCTGGCTCCAAAGAAAGCAATAATTATCAGTACTATCCGCAACGAATATCGTCTTAGCATAAAAGTCTATTTACCAATAAATATAGCAAAATTCTCTGTAAAAAAAGCGTTAATTAGCATCGGTGATGGAACCGGCTCCCGATACGTCCTGCGAAATCGATGGATGCCCTTTGTATTTAATTGTGCCGGCGCCGCTGATGCTGGCAGATAGCTTTGTAAGGGCGGTCACTTCGCCGGATCCGGTTCCCGATATCGACGCTTCAGTTTCGGTGGTTTGAAGGGGGAATGCTTCAATATCCCCTGCTCCGCTGATCTCATAGGTTGCTTTCTTCACAGTTCCGGCTTTTACAACAATGTCGGCACTACCCGAAACCTCTGACGTAAACAATTCTACATTTATATTGTCGATCACAACACTCGCAGCACCCGAAATATCCAGTTTGAATGAAGCACCGGTGATATTGCCATGTATGTCGGCATCGGGCGCTCCTGTAAGCGTCAGCGCCGTGATGGCGGGCAGCGTTATCTGGGCGGCAATACTGTCATCGCCCATGTTCCATGTCTCATCAAGGTCGAAGGTGATGTATAGTATGTTGTCCTTTACTGTTGTTTTGATGTGCTTCAGGATGTTGGCGTAGCTGCTTAGCTGAACACCCGGCTCAACACCGGGCTGAACCGTGATATTAGCTTTGAGCGGAACCTCAATTTGGATGGAGCTAAAAGGCTGAACCGAAACCGATGATGTTGTTATCTCACCTTCTCCTTTCAGCGTGTTCACCTTGCAGGAGGAGATGAACAGAATGAGCGGCACAACCGCGTTGAAAAATAAAATGTGCTTCCTCATGAAGATATTATTTTAACCGTTGTGGATTAGCAATTTACCAGTGGCATCAGGCATTTTTGTTGTTCCGCCACCAGAGGTAGCCAACAGTGCCCATGAATATCAATGGTAAGAAGGCAAGGTATATGATACCGCTGTTGAGCCCTTTGGCGCTTTTATCATCCATTCCCGCAGCCGCCTTCGTACAAACGGAACAGCCCTGGCCAAATGATGCAACGCTCAGCGATACCAGCAATAAACACACTAACACAAACCTTTTCATATTGTAAAATTACCATGAAGGAGGCACAAACCCAAATCTGCTACAGGTGAGGCACGTAGTAAGGACTGATCAGCAGGTATACCAATACCCCGGAAACGCTCACGTAAAGCCATAATGGCCACGTGTACTTAGCGAGCTTCTTATGCTGCTCATACTCGCCCGTCAACGACCTGTAGGCGGTGAATAAGATGAACGGCAGAATGACCGTCGCCAGGAAGATGTGTGTGATCAGGATGAACAGATAGATGTAAAACTGGGTGTCATGCGCCCCGCCATACTTTGTTTCATCTGCCAGCAGGTGATGGCCAATATAGGACACCAGGAACAATACCGAAAGTATTATAGCGGTAATCATTAGTCGCTTGTGCAACAGGAATTGCTTGTTTTTCACAGCTATGAGCGCCCATACAAGCAGCACAGACACAGTGCCGTTGATAACCGCATTGAACAAAGCAAGCAAATGCACATTAAAGCCAAGGTCCACACCTTTGAACAGCTTGAAATTTACCAGGAAAGCAACTGCGGCAAAAACCACGAACGATACGGTCCATATTAGCAGTCTCGCCTGTTTGTCGTTCTTTTTAAGAGTTGGTGTTAACATAAAAGTTCAAATTCAGAAATCCGGAAAACTAATTCTAAAACACGCTTTCACCACAAATTTGCTAAGGAAGGACGGGCAATCCTTTACTTTTTCTTCTTCCGTTCCAGCGTCAGCAGCACAATGTCGTCGGCGCATCTGCGCACATCCGTATCATTCAGGCCATTATAGTAACCGCGTATGAAGCGCTCCTTATCCAGCAACACAAATTTCTCCGTATGTATGAAATCATCAGCGCCGCCCTCGCCGGGGCCGGTGGCTATGCCCAGTTCATTACGGATAAAACTGTATATCGCTTTCTTATCCCCGGTCAGGAACCACCATTTGTCATGATTGGCGCCGTACCGGTCGGCATAAGCCCGCAATGCAGGTACCGAATCATGTGCCGGGTCTATAGATATTGAAATGAATTGTACGATCGTGTCCAGCGATGCTTCTTTCTTCGGATCTTTTTTGAAGCTTACCTGGAGCTGTCGCATATTTTTAGATAGTTGCGGACAGGTAGACGGGCAATTGGTAAAAAAGAAGTCCAGCACTACCGATTTTCCTTTCAGCGACTCGTTCAGGGATACTTTCTCTCCAAGCTGGTTGGTAAGTGTTATTTCACCAACCCGGTGAAAAATAGTATCGGGCTGCGAGGTCCCGTTTCCGGGTTCCACTTTCTCTACCAGGTAGTATCGCGGTAGTTTTACCTTCCCCTTCGAGAGCCGGGCGGTAATTAAATAAAAAGAGAGTGGCAGCAATACTGCCACCACTAATCCTATGAAGAATCTATTATTTGATCTTTTTTCAGCCATTACTTCGCCACATGTTGTATGGTGTTCCTTGCGGGTGATTCATCGTTCATACGCAGCCAGAAGCCGCCATCGGCAAGAAATGCAATGATGAACCATACAAATAATACCAATGGTATCAGAACTGTTGCCATGAAATTTTTAAATTCATCGCCAAGGTGCATGAACACCGCAACAATATAACCGGCTTTTAAAATAGTAAGCGCCAGGAAGAAGAACGCTTTTACTCCTGCATTCAGGTGATGGCTGTAAAACATACCCACGATCACTTCTGCAACTGTTATAGCCAAAAGTATCCAGAATATCTTCCAGATCCTTTTTACTTGGCTCTTGCTTTCAGTGGAGTTAACATCTCCGTGATGCGCCAGAACGCCTGAATAAAGCTTTGACTGATCACCTTCGTATAGAGACTGTACGCTTTCGGTTTGATGTGCTGACATTTTCGAATATTGTTAGTTGTTAAGATGATTTAGTTATTAAAAGGTAAGCCTCTGCTGAATTTAGAGCAGGTAGAAGCAGGTGAATACGAATACCCAAACAAGATCTACAAAGTGCCAGTAAAGGCCTATTTTTTCGATCATTTCGTAGTGGCCGCGGCGCTCATACACTCCGTTAACGGTGTTTACCAGTATCAGGATGTTAAAGATCACACCCGATGTTACGTGACCACCATGGAAACCGGTGATCGTAAAGAAGTAATTGAAGAAGTTGTGTGTGCTCTGCATAGCCACCAGCGGATGAGCATCCACATAAGCCAGCGATTTACCGCCGAAGAAATGCCTGAACTCTTCTACCGGCGTATTAACATCGGTAAATGTACCCCACAGCCCTCCGCACTCACCATGCAGATGTGTCCATTCCCATGCCTGGCAGGCAAGAAAGCAGATACCGCCAACAATCGTCCACTGCAGCCATTTGGCCACGTTCTTTTTGTCGCCATAGTGGCCCGCATGCACTGCAAGTACCATAGTTACCGAGCTCATGATCAGAATGAACGTCATAAGGCTCACAAACAGGAGCGGCAGGTTGCTATGCCCCATAAATGGGAAAGACTTGAACACCTCGTTGGCGTCCGGCCATACGGAACTGAAAAAACGTGTGGTGCCGTAGGAGATAAGCAGCGCACCAAATGTCAGGGCATCCGATAAAAGGAAGAACCAGATCATCATTTTTCCATAGCTCACATTATACGGTGATCGTCCACCGCCCCAGAGGCTTGGTTCTTTTGCTGCTGTTACTACTGTTGTGTGTGACATAGACTAGTTTAGTGTTGTTGCAATTCTGCGTGCGAATTTCTAAATAATTTTATTGATTTACCAGAAAGAATACAAATAAATATATCCACAATGCATCTAAAAAGTGCCAGTAACTGGCTACAATCTCCAGCCCTGTTGCGTTGTAGGTCTTTACGTTGGTCCTAAATGCGCGGAAAAATACAAATAATAATGCAATTAATCCACCTAAAAGATGCACAAGGTGTAAACCTGCAATAATAAACAGGAAAGATTCGCTGGGATTGCCTGTCAAACGCACGGTGGAGGCCTCATTGAGCACCTGGCCATTTATGCGTACTTGCTGCAACTGGTGATATAATTGATAAAATCCCGCATATTGCAGGAGGCCAAACAATACACCCAGCACCAGGGTTGTCGTGATCAGCATACGGTATTTTGGCATTTGCCTTGCCTTAAAAGCCCGTACGCCAAGGAACATAGTGATACTGCTGATGAATATGGCCACTGTGGAGTAGGTGAAAACCGGCGGAAGATTGTAATACCGCCAGTTGCCTTGCGCTTCACGCACCATGTACCCACTTGTAAGCCCTGCGAATGCCATGCTCATACTCGCCATAGCCAGCCACATCATAAACTTCTGTGGATGTATTTTCCTGTTCGTCACTTGCTGCACTGCTGTATTCATTTTACTGTTTTTATTTTCCTTTTTTCTCCTCGCAACCTGCTTTCTGAAACCTGGTGCCCCGCTTTGCACATTTTTTAAATTAAATCTTGTCGATCACCAGTGCCAGCAAAATGGTTGGCAGGTAAATAAACGATGCAAACATTACCCTGCGGGCTGATTTATAGTCATTCTTCAAATAAAATGCGATGGAAGCCACAAAGTACATAATGCCACCGGCCACACATACCCACATGCCTATATTGCCGATAAGACCAATAGCATGCGGTACCATCGCCATGGGTATCAGCACCAGGCTATATAGCATGCATTGCATTGCCGTAAACTTAGTTTCGCGCTCGCGGGTTGGAAGCATTTTAATGCCAGCATTAGCATAATCATCAAATGCAACCCAGGCGATCGCCCAAAAATGGGGAAACTGCCAGAAAAATTGAAGCAGGAATAATATCCAGCCACCGGTATTAACACTGCCGGTGAGTCCCCGGGTAGCAGCCACCCAGCCGATCAATGGCGGCAGTGCGCCGGGAATAGCGCCGATGAATACGGCAACCGGGTGAATTTTTTTCATCGGTGTATACGCAAATGCATACAGTAAAAGTGAGAAAAAGCTGAGTGCGCCAGCCAGGGGATTGAAATAAACACTAAGCAACAACGCCCCGCCTATTCCTGTGAATGCAGCAAACACCCATGCTTCTTTATGTCCCATACGCCCGTCGGGCATTGGTCGCTGGCGTGTGCGCTTCATCAGTGCATCTGAATCCCGTTCCAGTATTTGATTGATCGTATTAGCGCCCCCTGTGACCAGCATACCACCAAAGAAAAGTGTTATGATCTGCCGCCAGATACTCAGGTCGCTCCATACAAAGTGCACATTGGGAGCCATCAGGTAGCCGATCACGCTGCTGAACACCACCATGCCACTGAGATTTGGCTTTAGTAACTGGTTGTAGTCCCGCGCGCGTGCCGCTATCTGCCACTTTGCTTTAATAGGCTCTTGACGCAACATCACTTAAAAGAAATAAATAGGTAAAAACAGGGTGCGAAAGTACGATTTTTTATGATTTTAAAACGTCTTTTTAAGGCCAGATGCTCACAAGCTATACTGGTAAGTAGGTATTACCACACTGGCCGTGTCGCCATTGTGGAAGACGCTGCACTTTTTGCCGCCTTTTACATTTGGAGGTGAAAAGCCACCATGATAACCAACCGCCAACAGATAATAGTTGCCCGTAGTGAGGCCACTGAAGGTAGCCGTTGGTTTCCCGTTTATTAAAACACTCGTCGCCGAATCGTCATATACTGCATTCGCAGGGGCATCCAGACTATTATACTTGATATAGATCATGCAAGTATCGATCAAACTACCGCGATGTTCACCACTCACTGTAATAGTAGAAGAACCTCCTTTTCCACCACCTGAGACTGTCTCTACCGGTTGTTTACAGCTTCCGGCCATCAGTATCCCGGAAAGAAAGATCAAACATATTTGAAAGGCAGGTCTCATAATATCAAAATTAATCAGTTTTTTTTGAATTATGTTTCCGGAAGTAGAAATAACGTTGCAGTGCTATATAGTACATCGGGTATTGATGAATGAAAGACGAATTTACCAGGGGAAGACCAACTGAAACATCAATGCGCAATGTAGATTTAATGATCCATTGCAAACCGGGGCTTACATCAATGTAATTGCCGGCGTTCAGGAATGATGTATTGGCAATGCGGGTGGTTACAGTGCCGTCCTGCTGGGTTACCTGGGCGGCCCCATAACTTCTGCCAATGAATTCGAGGTACACGTTCAGGTTCGATTGCTCATAATTTTTATAGTGCCTGGGAAGAAGCAAATATCCAAGCGCCAGGCTATAGTTTACAGCATTACCATACTTAATGGTTGTGGGGAATACCCCACCGTATATATCGAAAGAATTACCGTTATACTCTGTTGGCACCGCATAACCAAGGGTAATGGTGCCTGCAAAATGCGACTTCAGATAAGTGGCGATGATGCCCGCGCCAAAGCCGCTGTTATGGGTGAGTAACTCTGGCTCGGCCAGGTGAGATGCAATTCGTATGTAAGACGCCTCTCCAAACGCTGCCATCCGGAAGTGGGTATTTTGCCCGTCTGAGGAAAAGAAACGGTATTGGGCGTACAGGTCTGCACCGGCAAAAATATATGGGTTAGGTGCGGCTTCCGGGATGTTCGCCGTAGGAGGGGCGTTGCCTCCGGAGTGGTCATGAAGAATAAAGTCGACCGGAAGATAAAGTGAATGGTAATCAGAAGCCACCCCAGTGAGCATTAGGGTAAGCTTAGGTGTAACGCCATACATCAGCTTCAACTCTGTGATCTTCCGGATCAAACCGGATTCGCTGTAGCTCTCGTTGAACAATCGTACGCCAACCGTATTTTTCGGGAGTGTGCTGGCAGGTAGTGTAAGGTTATATAGTTCCTGCGCTTTTGAAGAACGGGACAGCATTAATAAGATAGCTAAGGCACAGACTTTTCTCATACAATATGGTTAAGTAAATTTAGGAAATAATACCAGTCGTACGTAACTTTATGGCGTAAAACTGATCAGAATCAGGAGTCTTTTGAAGAAATCCGTTGCCATATTTGTTTTTGTTGCTATCCTGCTGCAGGCCCTTAACCAGGTTGTAATAGTAGGGCAGTATTATGCCAATAAGGATTATATAGCTAAAAATCTTTGCGAGAACAGGAGTAAACCATCACTGCATTGTAATGGCAAATGTTACCTTAAGAAGAAACTTGCCAAAGAAGGAAAAGAACAGGCGCCGAATCCACGCCATCAAAAAAGTGAGCAGGACATAAACCTCTTTTGCAGCAATGCGCGGATCGAACTACCTCGTTGTGTTTCTGTTGAGCTCCGAATTAAGTACTTTATCCAAAACGATCTCGGGACTTCTTCTTTTCATCATTCTGTTTTCCGTCCACCATCTGCTTAGTGTTTTGTAGTTGATATGTATTCCTCATTCCTGGATGAGGATGCTATTCTTTATTACTAAAAACAAAGAGCATGAAAATTTTAAAAATATTCCTGCTGTTGGTTGGGAGCATTATTGCTATGCCTGGATATGCGCAGCGGGAAGATGCAACCCCCAAAGCCGCGCTTGCTAATACAAAAAAGGAAGCAGCCTGCGATAATGTTTGCGGTTGTGCAGGGAATACCCAGGCACCGCTGGGTATTATGACAGACCATATTCATAACAAGGGCCGATGGATGCTTACCTATACCTATTCATCTACTATGATGCAGGGTAATAACATAGGTTCCATGAAAGCCAGTGATGATGACGTTTTCAAAAACTATATGATGGCGCCCGAAACCATGAGCATGCAAATGCATATGGTAATGGCCATGTATGGTGTTACGGACCGGCTTACGTTGATGGGAATGGGTGGATACATGCTAAGCGATATGAGTATGAACATGAGCGGCAACATGACGGGTATGCCCGGAATGACGATGCAAATGGGGGGTATGACCATGCTGTCTTCGTCGTCTGGTTTTTCAGATACCCGTTTGTCCGCGCTGTATAATTTCGCGAATGGTGCAAAGCACCGCATTATCGGCAGTCTGGGTATTTCTCTGCCGACAGGTACTGTCCGTGCAAAAGGCACAACGATGCTTGGGGATAACCAGCGCCTGCCATATGATATGCAGACCGGATCGGGTTCTTATAGCATGGTGCCGGATGTAACTTATGCCCGTAAGTATGGGTTGTTTTATTGCGGTGTCAACGTGGGTGCCGACCTGAAACTGAACTATAATTCGCTGGGTTATAAGTACGGCAACGTTTATCATGGATCCGCGTGGGCTGGCTATCGGTTCTTACCCTTTTTAAGCGCTACCATCAGGGGTGAAGCAGTTCACACAGACAAGATTTCCGGTTCAGACCCGGTGTCGGCAATCCCTGTTTATCAGGCGAATGACCCAACAGCAAACACCGCCAATTATGGCGGCTCCGTGGCGAACCTGTATACCGGTCTCAACTTCAGTTTAATGAAACCGGTTCTTGAAAAATTCAGGTTAATGGTGGAATACGGGATGCCATTATATCAAAACCTCAACGGTACGCAGATGGCCCTGAAATCAAACCTTCTGGCAGGAGTGCAATATTCTTTTTAGAGATGTCCCGCCTCAATGGGGGATATCTGAAACTTCGTTAACTAAAAACATTTTTGAAACATTCTTAATCATAAAACTTATGAAAAAATATTTGACAACAAGCATCTCAATAGCAACAACTATTATCTTTCTTTTTTCGCTAGGCTCATGCGGGAGAAAGGATAAGGGAACATCTACCGGAACTTTTTACTTCCATATTCATACTAATATTGACACAAGCGAAGTGGAAGATGTAAGCGAATTATATAGGGATGCCAGTGGCCGTCATTTCAGTTTGTCTACGGCGCAGCTTTATATATCAGGGGTGACATTACACAACGTCAATGGAAGTTCTTATACAATTTCAGGGGTTGTTTTAAAAAGTATAGACAGTGAACAGTATGTGATCGGTACCGCACCGGTCGGGACATATGATGGTGTCACCTTCAACATCGGACTTGATGCGACCACAAATGCACTTGTGCCGACAGCGTTCACAACCAGCGGTAATGTGCCGAATACAGATATGTGGTTCGGCAATTCCAGCCAGGGCTATATGTTTATTAAGCTGCAGGGCATGGCCGATACAACTGCACTGCAAACCGGTGCGGATCTGGTGAACTTTTCTTATGAGATCGGTTCTGCAAGTAATCTTAAGGTAGTTACCATGCCTGCCCGTTCCGGTGCGTTAGCTCCTTACGTGCTTACAAAGAACGGTAGCCAATATATTCACGTGGCGTGCGACTACGGGGCGCTATTGTCTGTTGTGAATTTCAGCACACAAGACAGCACAGATACCTATACCATCGATCCGGCGCTTGCAGCAACTATCGCTAACAATGTTCCGACCCTGTTCCGGTATGAGGAATAAAAAAAATGCAGCAATGATCATCACCACAATGCTCTTGAGCGTTGTGGTGATGCATTCATGCACCCACCAATCACAGGTTCCGCTGCAGCCGGTTAGTTTTAATCGGGATATTATGCCCATTCTTCAAACGAGTTGTGCCTTGAATGGCAGTTGCCATCTTGGCGCCAACAATGGCAATGCTCATATAAATTTTGACAGCACTGCTGCGTATGCGACAATTTTTGAGAAACAGCTGGTATCCACAGGCAACCCGACAGCAAGCTTACTGTATGTGGAAATAAGTACCGGTATTATGCCTAAAGCTCCTTACAGTACGTTATCTCCTGCACAGATAAGTACAATTCTGAACTGGATAAAACAGGGCGCAATTAACAACTGACGTCCTTGCTTACATAGATACGTGATAAACCTTGCCTGTGGCATTTCCGCATTTGTCGCTCATATGTGCCTCAACTTTTTTGAAGTCGCTCTTTGGCATGTACTTTTTGCCAATGAACTTCAGTTTTATTGTCCCGGCAAGAGGGGCTTTGGGTGCTTCTGCAAACACAAACTGATCGCCGTTATAGGTAAGACACGCGCCGGAGCTGACCGCTGAATTGTCTATGTGCAGATCGGCCTGAAGGTATCGGACAGAGAAGCCTGCGTTCATAACTGCCTGGGCTATCTTCTCCATATCGGCCTTGCTGTTTTTTTTGAGCACGATCGTACCTTCTGTATGTTCAAGGTTCATCTTTACATCAGCTACAAAGCTCAGCTTGCGGATGCTCATTTCCACAGTGCGGGAACATTGCGAGCACGTAAGGCCGTTTACACCTATATATACATTTTCGAACTGGGCTTGCGCACCGCCGGCAAAAGATAATATCAAAAGCCAAATAGGGACGGCTTTAAGTAACATCGTTTTCATACTCCTGTTTCTGTTTATAAAATTAGCGTTTGTAACGTAAACCTCCTCACAAAAAATATAAAAGCAGTATCTTCAACAGTCAATATATATTTATGTAACATGGAAAACCTGCCCACGCCTGTACTAGGCGAAATTACAGCTTTCACGATCACAACTCCTGCTTTAGATCAGTCGCTGGCTTATTACCAGCAACTTGGCTTTAGAGAGTTGTTTCGCGCCGACTGGCCTTTTCCATGGATACAAATTACAGACGGGGTATTACTCATCATGCTGAGGACAGATCCTATCCCGTATATCGCGCTCACTTACTACGTAAAGGATATTGCCGGTGTTGTGGCAGATCTTGATAAAAAGGGTATTGCGTTTACATACCGTGCCAAGGACGCAGATCCCGTGAAGCGTTTTGTGTTTCAGTCGCCTGATGGACTGACAATAAGCCTTGTGAACATAATGGAGGGTTTTTCGCAACCGCCAGGCCCTGGAATGCTCACCATGCCTCAACAGGACTATTTTAGCCCAGACAAATACGTAAACAAAGTAGTTGGTTTGTACGGCGAGTTTGCACATCCTGTTGCCGATCTGGAAAAGTCGATAGTATTCTGGGCGCAGCTTGGTTTTAAGACTGTTTCTAAATTTGCATCTCCCTATCCCTGGGCTATTATTTCTGACGGGTTGAGCATCGTTGGGCTACATCAGACTGCCAGCTTTAACTATCCCGCCATTACATTCTTTGCTGCCGATATGAAAGAGAAGATAGAGCGGCTGAAGGAAGGTGGCCTTACGAACTACACAGAAAAGGCTGCCGGTAGTATTGTGCTCACTACACCTGAGCAGCAGCACATCAACTTGTTTCAACTTAGTGGTGGAGTGCCCGGGACTAAAAAACAGAAAAAGCCCGCACTTAAACAAACGGTGCTCGAAACCGAGCGGCTACTGCTTAAGGAACTGAGCCCTGAAATAATTGATGTTCTGTTCACCTCATACAGTGATGACGATATTATGCATCATATGGGCCTGTCAACAAAAGACGAACTGGAGACGGAGCGAAGGAACTTAAAAATGGGGCTTTCAAACTATCGCACAACGATAAAATCTTTTATGCTTTTTGATAAGAAGAGCGACAAGGCTATAGGCAGGAGCGGATTTCACAACTGGTACAGGGAGCATTCACGGGCAGAGCTGGGATACAGGATGTTTGATGATGCAATGAAAAGAAAAGGGCTGATGACTGAAGCAGTGAAGGCGATCATCAGGTACGGGTTTGAAGAGATGAAGCTAAACAGGATAGAGGCATTTATCGGTAAGGAAAACGTGCCCTCTCTCAAAATGATAAAGGGACTTGGTTTTACAAAAGAGGGCGTACTCCGGTCCCACTACTTTAAGAATGACAAAATGGAGGACTCTATATGCTTTTCCCTTTTAAGGAGTGAGTATGGCGCTGTGTGAATTGGCTTGATTTTTATTGATTTCTGCAAAAGTAGGTTATGAAGCATGTATTATTCGTTTTCTCACTGACTGTTATTCTCTTTTCGTGCCGAAAGGAAAATACACCCAATCCGGAAACACTGCCAAATGACTACAGCAACCAGTCGCTTGGTAAATCGGCGAGGGACCTGCTCAGCAGTGACAAATATACCACGCTGAATATCCAGGTGCAGTATATGCCGGGTTACGAGCTGGAGGCTGCTACAATCGCCAATTTTACCAACTATATAAATAGTCTCTGCAACAAACCCGGCGGCATCAGCATTACGCAATCGGCGATCGCGGCCAATGGTCACACACTAACCGTAGACTCTGCAGCTATCATTGAGCGAAACAACCGTACCGCCTATACCGGCGGCAATACTATTGCTGTTTACATTCT
>CANJQU010000081.1 GCA_947476485.1 Chitinophagaceae bacterium | reverse complement strand
GGTGGGCAGTGAATGGCGATATACTCCCTGTGCTTGGCCTGTGTAAGAATGACCATGAGCGGGCAGTAGTCTATATTATGAAGGGGCTGTATGAATATACCGGTTCAGACAAAGAGATGGTAGCCACACTGCAAAAGGCTTATGAGCTCGACCCCAAAGTGAAGGGCCTTGATATTGTAATGACCCGCACCATCAATCAACTGGAACGGGAGTTGCTGCGCGAAATAGGCACTGCAAACAAAAAGGAAGATCCGCGGCTCGCTTCATTGGATTCATTCGCACAAAGAGCTGCGCTGGAAGGCAAGGCAGCTACCCCCGCTTACTGGCACCTGTGTTCCGCCTACATATCTATATTGAATGGCGATCCGGCAGCATGTGGTAATTACCTTGCTAAAGCAGCAGCGCAAAAGATGACCCCTGACGAAGCCGATGTGTATGAACTGGTGAAAGTATTGTACACGATACGCAGGGAGGGTAGGATCACAGAACAGACTGAAGAGGAGCTGTTGCCGATGCTGAAAGCTGTGGAGGTGCGCCGGCAAACGGCAGGCAGGTATAATGTGCTCTTTTCAGGTATGATGGTAACTGTTTTAAAAGCAGCCTACCTGGCCCAGGGAGACGTGGAAAAGGCGATATACTGCTACTCAAAAGGTTTCAGCAAATGGACCGCAGATTATAGCGGGAGCTATACAGATGAACCCGGCACAATACTCGAAAAAATGCCGCCTGTAATGCTCCGTAATGTTCAGGCGTTCGTTGCAAGGAAAAACAAATCGCCTTTTGACCAATGGCTCACTGAAAATACAGTATACACTATGGGCGCACTACAGGAACTGGAAGGCACTAAATATATACGCATGTTCGAGTTTGATAAAGCCGTTGCAGTGCTGTCTAAAGTGCCGGACAGCTTGTTGCGGAAGTGTAAGTTACCGGATATATTGGTCAGCCACATACTCGACAACCAGGAGTGGAATAGATCGGATAACGGAGCGTCTTACAACAAGCTTGAATTTGCACGCAAGATGGTGGAATTGCAGCAAAAGCTAAATGTAAATCCACGTGACGACAGGGCCGCGTACCAGTTTGCCAACGGACTCTACAGCATGAGCTACTATGGCAAAGGGCACCATGCCTACGATTATTACAGGAGCAGCACAGATGAATACGCCTATTTTGATTTTAAGAGCCGTGCTGCATTAGACGGTTATGCACAGGATCACTACAGCCTTCGTACCCCCGAAAGGTATTACCTGCAGGCATTTGAAAACAGCACAGACAAAGAAGCAAAAGCCCGTTGTTTATTTATGGCCGGCAAATGCTGGCAGAAGAACTGCCCGACAAAAAATAACGAGCGCAGCTACTTCGACCCTGACCTGAACGCATACTATTTCAACACGTTTAAGAACCCGCATCTGCTAAAGCTGAAAAGTGAGTACCGTGACACGAAATTCTTTACCACTGCCGTAAATACCTGTTCGTATTTCAGGGATTTTGTTGCGAAGTGACCGCCTAAGTGACGACATAAAAAAAGCCGCGCATCCGCGCGGCTTTTGCAATATATTTCGGGTCTCTTATAACATGAATGGCTGAATAAGTGACAATATAGTCGCACTATCCATCCCTTCGTCGAAAGCCGCTGTTGCCGATAACTGAGGAACAGTGGCGGTGCTGCTGTAAGTATCCGGAAGGGTCGCAATGTTCACACCGCCAACCTGTATTGTATTATCGTCGCCGAGATAGTAATCCTGTAGCGGGGTCAGTGGCGGTATGTTATTATTTATCCATGGAGCAGGTATCTCAACCGCGTTAATTGGCGGCTGCCTGCGTATCAGGCGCACATGCGCTGCGTGGCGTCCTTCGGTACTTTGTATCTGGAAAGCCTGGCCTAATACTCCTGTATTGCCAAAAAGGCTTGGCATCTGTCCCTGGTAAGCGTGGATACCGGTATCCTCGAGCACTTGCGCTATTACCAGGAAGGTAGGATAGTCGTTAAATACTGCATTGTACCTGCCATCCATCGTAAAGTCATACGCCGTAGGAACATATAATGGGTTCACCGCGGTGGAGTTGTAAAATTTGGGGGTATATGGTACGCCGCCAAGAGTAGTGATCACATCGTTCAGCAGCAATATATGCGCCTTTTCATGTGCTTCCATGGTAATGAAGCCAGCCTTGTCGTCGCCACCGGGATATGCGCTGCTTGGCGGAATTAGGTCCGGCAGGCTGTTGGCGGTATGATAAAGGTTGTATTGCAGGTACTCCATCTGCAATGCAAGGTTCAGGGCGTTTATTACACCGTTGGCATCTGCAGTTCTGCCATAGGCCTTCTTGAAAAGCGAGCCGATAGCGAGCGGCAAAGCTGCAAGCGCTACCTTCGAACCAAAGCTTTGTAATGCCTTCCTGCGGTCACTGAGCCGCTCATACACTTCAGGGTCCGACTTCTCAATTTCGCTAAGTATATTCTTAAAATTCATGATCGTATTATTAGAAAGAAGGTAATTTGCTTATGTCGAATTTTGTCTGGATATACTGCTCTATACCTGCCATAACCATGGTAGGTTGGGTAGCTAGGTCCAGGCCGCTGCTGTCCACCGCAGATGCGTCTGCAAACGAATTATAGGTAAGTGTATCCCGCATATAGGCGCTGCGGCGTGCCTGCACGGTAGCTATTTTGCTCAGTGTCAGCAGATAATCGGTGCTGGTCATCAGCCTTGCAGCACCATTGTAACCACCCACAGCAAGATCCGCAATAGCGTATGCATTTGCCAGGGTACTGGTACGATCCGCAAATGTGGACAATGATAAATTCAGCACTATTGGTTTTGTTGCATTAGTTCCCAGCAACGTTTTAAAATATTCGCGGTGTGCGATGGCCTGGTCCCTGAGGTCAATAAAACACAAAGACTCGCTTGAGGTCATTCCGTAGTAAGGAGTAATAGCGGCCTGTATGTAAAAGCCCGCCTGTACCTGCTCCACGATATAAAGCATATTCAGCAGGCCGATGTCTCCGCTGCCAACATAGGTAGTGCTGGGGGGAGTTCTCCTGCAGGC
Source organism: Chitinophagaceae bacterium (assembly GCA_947476485.1). Classification (GTDB taxonomy): domain Bacteria; phylum Bacteroidota; class Bacteroidia; order Chitinophagales; family Chitinophagaceae; genus Nemorincola. The sequence goes on along the minus strand of CANJQU010000081.1, from coordinate 18,536 downwards.
AGATAATACAACCCCGGCTCCGGCAATGCCTCCCGCCAGTTGGAAAAAACGGCGGCGCGATACATTATATCCTTGTTCCGTTTCCGCCACCTGCCCGTTAGCGGATGTGTTCAATATTTCCATACTTTCAATTTAATAGTTTTATACGGGGCCTAATAAAAGCCGGATCAAAAAACGTTTTACCGGCCTTAAAATTAAAAAAAGCCCGTGGCAAAGCAACATATAATTTTGCCTGCCCGAAATTTAAGCTTGGTGCATAGCACCCCCGAAAGGTTATAAAGTTATTCAGAAAAGTTTGCAGAAGAAAATATAATTAAAAAAAAGTTGCGACTGGAGGCTAATTTTTACCTATTACGAAGACAAACGGAATGTTTACACGTTCACGAAGCGCCACCCGTACTTTGTTTTCCTGCCTGATCACCTTGTACTTCTGCAGGTCGACGATCTCAAGCGCAGCCGCATAATTTTTACTGATTCTGCTGTAACGAAGATAAGATGCAAGGAAAACCGCCGATGAAATATCTGCGGCTATGATATTCTTCACGTAATGCAACCAAAGATTTTTTTCATGCCACATAAGGGTTCATTTTAGAAAAATTAACCAATAACCATGCCATCACCTATATCTTTTGCGTGGGTTATAAACCCCGTTCAGGTCGTGGCCACATCCGCATTTCTTGCTGCCGCCGCAACTTTCAGCTATCATGCTGAACAGGCATAAACAAACAACAAAAAGAAAAAACCTGTTTCTGTTCAACTTCATAACTATTACGGTTGTAAAAATAGGGATATTTAGCCACTCAAAATGCGATAGTTTATAAATGTTAACATTGGATCAGTACAACATTCTTTAGTGGTTCGGTGTATTGCGTTATACAAAAGGCCGGCGTTTCCACCGGCCTCTTCCTAACTAGTAGGTGATAATTATTTTTCGATAACGAAGTGCAACACCCTCCTTTCGTTTCTGCTGCGCACGTTTAGCAGGTAGATCCCGTTTCCAAAGTTGTTGCTGAGCAATATCTTTTCCTGCAATACCCCCTCCCTTGCTATGCATGAATTTTGGTAAACCACCTGCCCTAGCATATTGGTTATCTCTATTGATATTGCCTCGTCCGTATTTGAAGCAATAGTTCCACGGATCATAAACGTGCCATTGTTCGGATTAGGGATCATCTCTGCTTCAAATGGAAGCGGGTTTACGATCAGTTGTGTAATTAGGGCGTTTGCCGCCCCCTCAGCACCGGCAGTAGTGTGTATTATTTGAACATTACCGGCTGCCAGAGCGGTTACTGTACCGTTATCATCCACCCTAGCTATCGTGTTGTCACTGCTCGTCCAGTCGCCGGCCGGCATGTCATCTTCAAATCTTATGATTGCGCCCACCGTCGTAGTGCTGCTATGTGCAGGCGGTGCGGGGGTGTGAACGGTGATCGGCTTTGTGGCTATAGCATTGCAGCCTGATCCGTACGCAACAGAATAACTGATCGTGGCAATGCCGGAAGTGCCGACTCCTGTTACGACGCCTGATGCGTCAACACTCGCTATTGTACTGTTGCTGCTGCTCCAGCTTCCGCCGGGGGTAATATCAGATAGTGTTATTGTAGCAAGATGGCTTACGTTGTTGGGCCCTGTTATGGCGGCCACTGCAATTGCCGTGTTCACGGTAACTATTGCGGATGTAATACAGCCATTAGTAGCCGTATAGGTTACATTAGCTGTGCCGGCAGAAACACCATACACACGACCGCTTGGGCTTACTGTAGCAACCGTTGCCGGCGCAATGGTCCACGATACGCCTGAGGTAGCATCAGACAGGAATGTTACTGCCCCTATGCCACAGACCGACAGCGATCCAAGTATTGTTGCCGGCAATGGCTTTACTGTCACATTGAACGTCCGGTAACAACTACCACCCAGAGAATAGGTAATAGTGGATGTGCCCAAAGTAACCCCTGTTGCCAGCGCAGTAGCAGAACCGGTGGCAACGACAGACAGCCCGGAGGTAGAACTCCATGCGCCTCCGCCGGTGAAATCACTTACGCTGATACTGGAACCCAAACATACCGAAGTAGCGCCGGCAATGCTTGAAGGACCGGCGGTTACGGTTAATACCATGCTGGCTTTGCAGCCGGCGGCACCGGTATAAAATATATTTGTTGTTCCAGCCATCACACCTGTAACTACGCCTGCGGTGCTGATGGTGGCTATGGAAACTACAGAACTGCTCCAGGTACCACCGCCCGTTGCATCAGTAAGTGCCGTTGTGGTCCCGACACATATACTCGATGCACCCGCTATTGCCGCAGGTGTAGCATACACTGTTACAACGGCTGTAACTGTGCTGCCCCCATATGTATAACTGAGTGTGGCTGTGCCGGCGCTTATTCCCGTAACAACACCTGTAGTGGGCGTTACGGTAGCCACGCTGGCCGGACTTATGTCCCACACGCCGCCGGTAGTGGCATTCCAGAACGATGCTGTAGCTCCCGCACACAAATAAAAGTAGTAACCCGAGATTCGTGAAAGTGAAGTGACGTTGCTTACTGTGATCATCTTTGTGGCCGTAAGTGCTCCACATCCGCTCACTACTGTATAAGAGATGATAACCGTTCCCGGCGATACCCCTGTTACAATGCCTGACGCGGAAACAGTTGCGTTGCCGTTGCTGGCGCTCCAGCTACCTCCGCTCACAGCATTAGTGAGTGCAATGCTTGTGCCGGTAACTACCGTTGATGGTCCAGTTATAGTTCCCGCAGACGAGCCTGTTACGGTCACAGTAAAAGTCGCGCGCGCAGTACCACAGCTATTGGTTACTGAATAGGATATAGTAGTTGTGCCGAAAGACACACCGGTTACAATCCCGGTTGTGCCGCCAACAGTTGCAATTGCAGGTGCCGACGAGGTCCATAAACCGCCGGGTGCCGCATCTGTAAGAGATATTGTTGCACCTCCGCATACGCTCACAGGCCCGGTAATCGTACCGGAATTGGGCGCTGCATTCACAGTTACCACGCGTGTTGCAGCAGTAGTAGTCCCACAACTGTTCGTGATGCTGTAAGAAATAACCGCTGTACCCGCAGATACACCGCTGACGATGCCGGTAGACCCGACAGTGGCCACGGCCGGTGATCCAGAGCTCCATGTGCCGCCGGCTACTGCATCAGAAAGCGATGTTGTGCCGGAACTGCAAAGAACAGCGGTGCCATTGATAGTACCTGCACTGGGTGACGGATTTACGGTTACCACGCGTGTTGCAGTTGCCGTACCACAGCTATTTGAGACCGTATAGTAAATTGTTGCCGTGCCTGACGTAATTCCCGTAATAAACCCGGTGCTGGCTGCTGTGGCAACAAGGGTATTGCTGCTGCTCCAGGACCCGCCACCAACGGCGTCGGTCAGCGAAGTTGTGGAACCGGTACACACAGTAGCGGTTCCTGTAATGGCGCCTGCACCCACTCCTGTACTCACAGTTACGATCAATGTTGCAGTACTGCTTCCGCAGCTGTTCGAGACGGTGTAAGATATAATTGCAATACCTGGAGACACACCGCTCACCAGGCCGGAAGCGCTAACAGTTGCAACGCCGGGAGTTCCCGAGGTCCATACTCCGCCCGATACCGCATCGGTAAGTTGACTGGATCCGCTGCTGCATACCAGCGTGCCGCCCGTTATTGTGCCCGCCGTTACTCCGGGGCTCACCGTCACCACTATCGTGGCCGTGGCGGTGCCACAGGCGCCGCTAACCGTGTATGATATAGTTGCTACTCCGTTAGCAATTCCCAATACGACTCCCGATCCATCCACAGAGACGTTGCTCGCGGCTGTACTCCACACCCCGCCTGCAACCGCATCGGTTAGCGTTGTTGTTCCACCGGGGCATAATTGCGTAATCCCGGAAATAGCGCCGGCTGAGACTGAACCGGAACTCACGGTGACGACCATGGTAGCGCTGCCAGAGCCACAACTACCTGTTGTGGTATACGATATTATCGATGTTCCGGCGGCAACTCCGGTGACTGTCCCGGATGAACTGACAGTTGCAACTCCCGGTGAGCTGGAGCTCCATATTCCTCCGCTCACAACATCGCTGAAGATTGTGGTTCCTCCTATACATGTAGCAGCTGTACCGGTTATCGTTCCGGCTGTCGCGCCTACTGTCACAGCCAGTGTAGCGGAGCATGACGAAGACCCATAACGTTCAAAAGTTATAGTTGCAATGCCGGCAGAAACTCCTGTCACAATTCCTGTACTGCCCACAGTGGCAATACCCGGGGCGCTGGAGATCCATATACCCGGCGTTGACGCATCAGTGAGACTCGTATTTCCACCAACGCATAGCACAGATGTACCGGTTATGGGCGCTATTGCCGGCATAACATTCAGATCCGCTCCAATACTGCAGTTGTATGAATTTGTATAGTATATACCTGGGTTTCCCGCGGTCAAAGCGGTAAAAACGCCCGTTACGGAATCAATTGTACCTACGGATGGATTGACGACATGCCAGAATCCGCCTGGCGTGGTATCAACGCAGGTAATAACGGCCCCCGGGCACATAAGCTCAAATGGTGTATAGGTAAAGTTTGCAGGGACAGGATTTGCCGTGACAACCGCTGTAGCAACGCCACACAATGTGGTATAGGAAATGGTAACAAAAGCCGGCACTGTTGCAGATCCCGACAGCATGGATCTTACCCCGCCTCCATAGGGGCTCACTGTTCCTACCGCCAGGTTGCTGCTGCTCCACATTCCGCCAAACACAGTGTCTGACAAATAAGTAGTATTGAACGGGCATACAGTAAGGTTGCCTTGAATTGGACCTGGATAGCTGGACACCGTAATAAAGTGAACTGTGGTATCAGGCCCCAGAATATAAGTGAGGGCCACTGTTCCCTGCGAGACTCCGGTAACAAGGCCGGTGGAGGGATCTACTGTTGCTACAGCGGCATTGCTGCTACTCCAGGACCCCCCCGTGGAGGCATTCGAATAGGCCATTGGTGTGCCAATACAAATAACTGAAGGTCCTGTGATTCCGCCGATCGCCGAAGTATTAACAATGATATTTTTGCGCGCATGGTCTGCACCACAGCTATTTGTAAACGTATATAGGATGGTATCGCTTCCGGGGGATACTCCTGTTATAACACCACCGCTGCCCGCTGTAGCTATGCTTACATTTTGGCTGGACCAGACACCGCCAGGTGTACTATCAGTCAAAACTATGGAAGAACCTGCCACTACATCACCAGGTCCTGTGATCGTCCCGGCATATGGTAATGGATTCACAGTAACTGTTACAGATGTACTGCAATACCCGGTCGAGTAAAGAACAACTCCTGTTCCCGGAAATACAGCATTAATGTAGCCTGTGTACATGCTGATCGTTATTTCACTGCCACCGGAATGGAGCCAGATGCCACCCGATGTTGCGTCATGCAACGTCAGGGTGTCTCCGGGACATAGTGGTATATTCCCTGTTATCGGGGCGGGCAATGCACGGCATAAATAAGAATACGAATTCCAGCACCCCGTTGGAAGCGTATAGGTCAGCCTCGAAGTACCGGCAGAAATACCGGTTACTATACCGCTCGTCAGCCCGATTGTTTCTACCGCTGTGTTACTGCTGGTCCACGTGCCACCCGCCGGTGGGTGTGGAGGCATCGACATATTGGTTGTGCCGCCCACACACAAGGTGTAAGACAGACCAGACCAGGCACCCGGTGAAGGATTCACTGTTACAACGGCAGTAACCGTTGCGCTGCCTGTTGCATAAGTAATATTGGCCGTACCGGCAGCCACGGCTGTCAAAACACCCGATGTGCTGCCTATTGTTGCCACAGTCATGTTGGCGCTGCTCCATATGCCGCCGGATGCTGCATCTGTAAGTGTCATTGTATTGCCTTCGCATACAGGTGCGTTACCGGATATAGGTTGCGCAAACGACGTAGCTGTGACAAGGAGCAGAAAAATAGTGATCAGTTTTTTCATGAAAGGAATTTTAGTTTATAAATATATCTTCAATAATTAAAACAAAAAATTATTTATGTTAATTATGCATAAATAATTGAAAACAGGATGATCGTATCTAATACAGGCGTATCTGTCCCGCAGAATGTTAGTAACGCCAACAGATATATATTATACAAATGCTACTTCTTTCCTTTAACCCACACGAAAAAAAGCCGGTGTTTCCACCGGCTGATTCACACATCCTGCCTCCACTATCGGGCTATTACGAAGCGTAATACTTTATGTACGTTTCCGTTTGTTACATTTAAAAGGTAGATACCATTGGCGAGTGAGCTGTTGAGCGAGATGGGTAAGTCTATTACCCCGCCAGCGGCAACACCGTTGCTTTCGTACACTACAGTACCCACCATATTGGTGATCGCAATACTTACTGCTTTATCTTCGTTCGAACCAACATTGCCGTGCACTGTAAACGAGCCATTGTTAGGATTTGGCTGAAGCCTGACCTCAAGTGCGGCAGCCGTGATAACTACTTGCGTTACTGATGTTGCAATATCGCCATTGCTGTTTACGATCGTGTGGCTAATATTCGCAGTGCCCGGCGCCAAAGCTGTTACTGTGCCATAGCCACCTACTGCTGCAATGCTGTTGTCATCACTGGTCCATTCGCCGGCCATGGCGTCATCCGCTATACTGACCGATGATCCTACCGTGGCTGCAACCCGGTGAGGCGATGGACTAGCCCCGATAAGTTTCGTTGCGAAGCTGCGGCAGCCAAAACTGTTGGTAACGATGTAGTTGATATTGGCGCTGCCATAAGAGGTGATAGCCGTGACCACACCTGTAGCGCTGCCAACAACAAGGATAGCTGTGTTACTGCTGCTCCATACGCCACCCGGAGTCGCGTCTGATAATGTTATTGATCCGCCGGCATGGGATATGCTTGATGGTCCGGAAATAGGCGCCACTGCCGCTGGCGTAGGGTTGACGGTCACGACTGCTGTGCGGGTACAGGTACTCGCGATCATATAGGTTATGACGGCCGTGCCGGGGCTGATTCCCGTCACCGCGCCTGAACCGCTGATGGTGGCAACGGATGTATTACCGCTTGTCCAGGAGATGCCCGGGGTAGTAACGTCACTGACAAAGGTTACAGAGCCTGTGCACACGCGAAGCGTGCCGCTGATAGGTGCAGGAACCGGGTTTACGGTTACCGTAAATATTCTTGTGCAGCCCGTAACCGGCTTAGTGAAAGTAACGCCGACTGTGCCCAGCGAGAGTCCGGTTACATGACCCGAGCCATCTACGCTTGCATGAGCATTTGTGCCACTCCAGGTCCCTGCTCCTGTATCGTGAAGTGCTATAGTTGCACCCAGGCACACTTTGTTAGGCCCGGTAATAGGCGCCGGTGCAGAGTCGATAGTAAAGATGAGTGTTGCCCTGCAGCCGTTCGGGAGGGTGTAATATACCGGGATATCCAGGTGGCTGGTATTGATAGCCGTTACCAGCCCGCCCGGGGTAACGCTAGCTTTCGAAGGCAGGCCGCTGCTCCATACTCCGCCAGGCGTAGGATCGGTTACCAGCATGGTGCTCCATAGGCAAAGGTGTGTTGACCCCACGATCGGCGCAGGAGAGGCATTGACCGTTACTATTGCAGTTGAAATAGCGCTTCCCAGCGTATAACTAAGCGTGGCAGTTCCCGCGCTGATACCGGCAACTACACCGGTTGGCGATACCGTCGCGACGCTTAAAGGGCTGATGCTCCATGTGCCGCCAGGCGCGGGATTCCAAAATGGTAACGTTGTACCGGCACACATAGTGAAAAAATATCCACCTATAGCCGGCAGGGAGCTTACCGGGTTTACGGTGATCAGTTTTGTTGATGAAGTGACGCCGCAAGAGCTCACTATAGTATATGAGATAATAACTGTCCCGGCGGTTACTCCGGTTACCACACCTGTGGCTGACACCGTTGCATGCGAATTGCTTGCGCTCCAAGTGCCGCCGGTCACCGCATCGGTCAGGGTTATTGCAGCCCCGGTCATTACCGATGAAGGGCCGGTTATAACGCCGGCGGAAGCAGTACTGTTAACAGTGACTGACTTGGTCGCATGTGCAGTGCCGCACCCGTTCGTAATATTATAGGAAATGATTGTCGTACCTGCGGCAATACCAGTTACTACTCCCGCAGCGCTCACGGCCGCGATCGATGGTGATCCCGAGCTCCAGGTGCCACCCGGTGTGCCTGTGGGGTCACCAAGCGCTATGGTAGCCCCGGTGCATACAGTGCCGGCGCCGGTTATGGTACCTGCAACAGGCGTAACATTCACCGTTATCACCCGGGTAGTTATAACACTCGCTATGTCATAAGTTATTGTCGCAGTTCCGGGGCTTATGGCAGTCACAACGCCGGTAACTGAACCGATCACAGCTACAACTGTATTACTGCTGCTCCATGTGCCACCGGTAATAGCATTACTCAATGTTGCGCTGGTGCCGGCACACAAAACTGAATCACCCGTGATACGGGGTAGTTTAGGTAACGTTGGTACAACAACCTGTGATATCGTTCGTCCGCAGAGGACTAAAAGTAAAATGGTAATTGCCGCTCTCATCATATATCCGGTTTAGACAGATGGGAATACAAAAACCAAACCAAAAATTTTCGATAATGTTAATTAAATGCTAACAAACTCTAACTAGATCTATTAGTGTATTGATATGCGCAAAATAAATGCTCAGCTCAGGGGATAAAAAAAGCCGGCGTTTCCACCGGCTCTTCAAAAAGTTAAGGTCAAGTTACCGCTCTATTACAAAATGCACGGTTTTACTACCGCTTGCGCTTTTCACGTTCAGCACATACATACCGTTAGTAAGAATGTCGCCCATGAGGATCTCTCTGGCAATGACGCCACCCGTAGCCAATGCTCTATTGTTGTATACCACTTGTCCCAGCATATTTGTGATCTCAACCGTCAGCATCTCGTCCTTATTGGTGCCTATACTACCGCTAATGGTAAATGAGCCACTGTTCGGGTTTGGCACCAGCTTTACTTCAAATGGATGAGCGTTCACGGCCAGTTGTGTTATGGTTGCTGCGATCGTTCCGTCAGGGTTTGTCACGGCATGTGTGATCTGTACACTGCCTGTCGTCAGCGCAGTTACATTACCAAAAGCATCAACAGTGGCAATGTTATCATCGCTGCTGGTCCACTCGCCGCCTGTGGCTTCATTATCCAGGTTCACAATAGTGCCCACAGTTGTTGTGCCTCCATTTGCGTGTGGCGCCGGGCTGGTGCTTATATACTTCGACACGGCCGCTGCGCAGCCCTGGGGGCTTGTTACGGTATAGTTGATATAATTGCTGCCCGTGGCAACTACTGCGGTCACATGACCGGTTGTGCTGCCCACTGTAAGCATGGCGGTATTGGCGCTCGTCCATACTCCGCCTGTAGTGGCATCAGACAAGTCTATACCCGGGCCGCCCCGGGAAACTGTGGACGGGCCTAAGATAGGGGTAACCGTTGGTGTGGTGTTTACCGTCACCACGGCAGTGACCTTGCAGGCAGTGGCGGTCATATACGTAATGGTTGTTGTGCCGCTGCTTACGCCGGTTACTGCTCCCGATCCCGATATCGTTGCCACTGCCGGTGAGCTGCTCGTCCACGATATGCCCGGTGTGGTAGCGTCGCTCACAAAGGTTACACGACCTGTGCATACCGAAAGGGTGCCGCTTATGGCTGCAGGCGCAGGGTTTACGGTCATAACAAGTATTTTCATGCAGCCGGTACTGTTGGAGGTAAAGGTAATGCCGGCAGTACCTGCCGCTACACCCGTAACATTACCTGATCCATCTATCGTTGCGTTGGTGCTGGTAGTGCTCCAGTAACCATTCCGTGTGGTATCACTAAGTGTTATTGTGCTTCCTGCACATACTTTTGACGGGCCCATAATGGCGCCGGGAAGGGAGTCAACCACGATCAGGTGGGTAGCCCGGCAAAGTGCCCCTGCGATGGTATAATATATTGGTATTATTATATGGCTGTGATTGATCGCGGTAACTACTCCGGCGGAAGTGATGGTGGCTTTCGATGGAAGCCCGCTGCTCCATGTTCCACCTGGTGTCGGGTCTGTCAGTGCCGTAGAACTGCCGATGCACAGATGGTCCGGACCTACTATCGGGCTCGGTGTGGCATACACACTTACTACCGCTGTAGCATATGATGTTCCAAGTGTATAACTGATAGTTGCCGTGCCGGCCCCCATGCCTGTCACCACGCCGGTAGGTGATATGGTAGCCACGCTTACCGGGCTCACACTCCAGGAACCGCCGGTGGTATAATCAAAAAAGCTGGCCGTAGCGCCTTCGCACAGGTAGAAAAAGTAACCCGTTATCGGCGATACCGTGGCAACACTGATCATGATCGTCTTGGTTGTCGTCACTGTGCCGCAGCTCGTAACCACAGCATAGGAGATCACTACTGCTCCCGCTGCAACCCCGGTCACGACACCGCTTCCCGATACGGTCGCATTGCCGTTGCTTGCCGTCCAGGTGCCTCCCGGTGTTGCGTCTGTAAGTGTGATGGTACCCCCGGTCACTACATTGTTCGGTCCGGATATCGGGGCTACCGATGCCACTCCTACTGTTATTATCGCAGTGGTGCGGGAAGTACCGCAAAGATTGCTTACCGTATAAGTTATTGTTACAGAGCCATTGCTCACCCCGGTCACAATTCCGCCGGCATCCACTGTGGCTATAGAAGGTGCTGCCGAGCTCCAGGTACCGCCTGCCACAGTATTCGTAAGGGCGGTTGTTGCGCCGCTGCACAGCGTCATGGTTCCGGTTATAGTGCCGGCAGCAGAGCTGTTCACGGTCACTACCTGTGTGGCGCGAACAACACCGCAGCTACTGGTAATACTGTAAGATATGGTCGTAGTGCCTGCGGCTACACCGGTCACGACACCAACAGAATTTACTGTGGCTACCGACAATGTGCCGGAGCTCCAGGTGCCGCCTGTTACGGTATTCGTTAGCGCTGTGGTAGCGCCTGCACACACAGTCGCTATGCCGGTTATGGTTCCTGCCGAAGAACCATTCACCGTCACAATCGCGGACGCCTGCGCAGTTCCGCATCCGTTCGTTATTATATAAGATATAGTAGTTGTGCCAGGCGCTACACCGGTAACAACACCACTGCCATTTACTACAGCAATGGTGGTCAATGATGAGCTCCAGGTGCCGCCCGCAGTTCCAGTGGCATTGCCTAGCGAAGTTGTCGCGCCCGTGCACACAACACGTGTACCCGTAATAGTTCCGCCAACAGGCAATGGGCTAACCGTGATCACGCGTGTTGCTACCGAAAGAACGCCGCAACTGTTCATGATACTGAAAGATATAGTTGCTGTTCCCGCAGCTACCCCGGTCACAATACCCGTTGCGCCCACCGAGGCTATCCCCGGAGCAGAAGAGCTCCATGTGCCTATCCCGGCCAGGTCCGTAAGCGCTGTGGTGGACCCGCTGCACACCGTTGCCGTACCGCTGATGGTACCGGCGCTGGTCAGCGCATTCACAGTTACTATTTTGGTGGCTGCTGTAAGAATACCACAGCTATTTACCACAGCATAAGATATCATTGACGTTCCGGCCGATATACCGGTCACTATGCCGGTAGCCCCTACAGTCGCTACACCCGGCGTTATAGAGCTCCATGTGCCTCCGGGGGTTGCATCAGTAAGCGCTGTTGTGCTGCCGATACATACAATACCGCTGCCGCTGATGGTGCCGGCGCTGCCCGAGCCCGAGTTTATGGTCATCAGGCGTGTTGCCGTGGCGGTGCCGCAGCCATTCGTAATGCTATAGTATATTGTTACAGTGCCGGCAAGCAGCCCGTTCACTATACCGGTACTGCCCACAGTGGCAAACAGCGTATTGCTGCTGCTCCACGAACCGCCGCTTACGGCATCGGTCAGTGCCGCTGTAGACCCCACACATACACTCGAAGGTCCTGTTATGGTGCCTGCGTTTACCGAAAGGCTCACCGTGACAGTAACCGTTGCTATGTCTCCGGCTACATCATAGGTGATGGTTGCTGTTCCGGCAGCAACACCAGACACTATGCCGCCTGCATCTACTGTAGCGATACCGGTAGAGCCCGAACTCCATATGCCTCCCGCTGCTGCATCGCTCAATGAAGTAGTTCCGCCGGCACACACACCGGGGTAACCCAATATCGTATGTGCGGATGTACGGTTAATGTTTAATAACGAGATGCCGATTACTAAAAGAAGGATAGTAACAATTTTACTCATGTCCGCAAATTTTTCAGGCAATAAATTTATTGATAAAAAGCAAAGAACGGAAAAATCAATGTTAACACCTTGTAAAGCGTTAGCGCTATGGCAGGCAATGGTTTAGGTATCGTTTGCCCTGGTACATGGGGATACTAAGTTTTTGGTCCCTGATCCAGAATGGCTATCAGCATTTTCAAATTATCCCAGCATCCCTTCCAGCTCGTCCTTCCTGATCATCACAAACACCTTTTTTCCGTCAGGTGCATACTCTGGTTGCGAGCATGCAAATAGCTCATCTATAAGCCCTTGCTGTCCCTCCGGTTGCATAATAGCGTGTTTGTTGCGGCTCAGGCGGCGGGCCATATGCGCCAGCAACAGCTCGGTGCGCTTGTTCACTGCATCCGGCGATTCGTGTTTAAGGTGGTCCACCACCTCATCAAGCACATTTTTCTCCTCGCCTGCCGGCAGTCCGCTGGGTATGCCCTGCACCGCAAACGTATTCTGCCCGAAGGGCGCTATATCAAAACCGATACGTGCAAGATCGGCAAGCACCTCTGTCAGCAATATCGCATCCTGCGGAGATGCTTCATATGAGATCGGGAACAGTACCTGCTGCGATGGGGTATTCTGGCTGTTCCATTCGGTCAGCAGCCGCTCGTACCATATGCGCTCCTGTGCCCGGCGGATGTGGATCAGCATCATACCGCTCTTCACTGTGGTCGCCAGCAGGGATCCATGTATCAGCATCATACCATTGCTGCCCTTGCTCTCTGTCTCCGCCCCGCTCAGCAATGCTCCCTGCAAACTGCCGCTATCATCAGCGGCCTGCAAACTGTTAACTGAAAACTGTGAACTGCCAACTGCAGACTGCGAACCGTCAATTGGGTTTTTTGCGATTTCATAAAGGTCTTTCCAACGCTTCAGGCTATCCTTACGCTCTATAAAGTGCGCCTGGTCCTTATCGCTGAATGTATTGTAGAGGTAGCCGCGCTGTGTCTCCTGTCTCTGAGTCTCAGTATACGGCAGCTGCACCGAAGATAGCTGCTGTATCTCCGGGCTCAGCGTGAAATCAAGCGACGGCGCTATATTATACCGCGCCAATGAATGTTTTACCGCACTGTTGAGGTAAGTATACATCATGCGGTCGTCTTCAAACTTCACCTCCTGCTTGGTAGGGTGCACATTCACATCCACCCTCGCCGGATCCACCTCAAGGAACAGCACGTAGAAAGGAAAGGCTTCTTTTTCTATCAGCCCGTCGTATGCATTTACGACGGCATGGTTCAGGTAAGCGTTTCTGATGAAGCGGCCATTGATAAAGAAGAACTGCATGCCCCGTGTTCGGGTTGCAGCGGCCGGCTTACCTATAAAGCCGTGTATGTTCAGTATATCGGTGTTCTCTTCAACCGGCACCAGGTTCTTCTCATAAGAGTGGCCCAGCAACGCCACCACACGTTCTTTGAGATTGCCCTGTGTCAGGTGAAACTGTTCTGTACCATTGTTCCACAACCGGAAACCAATGCCGGGGTACGCCAGAGCTACCCGCGTGAACTCATCCAGGATGTGCCTCAGTTCAGTAGTGGCACTCTTCAGAAAGTGGCGGCGGGCGGGCACGTTATAGAATAGATTCTTTACGCTTATTGTGGTGCCGGGGTTCACTGCACAGGGCTCCTGCAGCTTCACCTCGGTGCCTTCGATCACTATTCGGGTGCCGGCATCGTTGGCCGCCTGGCGGGTTTTTAATTCTACCTGTGTCACCGCGGCAATAGAGGCAAGCGCCTCTCCCCTGAAGCCCATAGTGCGTATCTTGAACAGGTCTTCTATATTGCGTATCTTGGACGTAGCATGCCGTTCAAAGCTCATGCGCGCATCTGTCGGGCTCATACCCTTGCCGTTGTCGGTTACTTGTATGAGCTCCTTGCCGGCATCCTTTATGATGAGCTGAATTTCGGTAGCGCCGGCATCTATCGCATTCTCCAACAGTTCTTTTACAGCAGAAGCAGGGCGCTGTATTACCTCACCCGCGGCTATCTGGTTGGCTATATGGTCTGATAATAATTGAATTACATCCGGCACAACATCACTTTTGCTGTAAATATACGGCGTACTAAGGTGTCTAACACCTCCCAGGCGCCCCACATCTGACAGGCTATACAAATATTTCTTTGTGCAATTGTTTGGATATGTATGTCCAATTATTTATTTTGTACTCGAAATTGAAAAACTATGACGAAAAACTACCTGCTACTCTCCTTTTTACTCCTTGCTTTGCTTGGTGGCACTAAAGCCTCAGCACAGGGAAAGAGCGATGACGTGATGAAAGCTGCGTACTGCGACTGCATCCAGAAATACTCCTATATTGAGCATTATGATGACTATCTCTCCAGCGACTTTAAATGCTACCGCGCATGGAAGAAAGACATGAAGCGGAAAAAGAAAGAATGCCAGGCAAAGGCACTTGAGACCAACCGCCCGTTCGCTTCCCGCAGAAAACTGAAAAGAGCTGAGTGGAAAGCCTGGAAGAGAGATAACCTGGAAGCCATACATAAAGATGCAGGCGCTCCACATGATTACTGGTATTGATAAGGGAAATAATAAAATAACACGATTTCCTGATAAAAATTTGGATATATATTGACTATTGAATTACTTTGTTCACAAAAATTAACTGTTTATGAAAAAACACCTCCTAATTCCATTTTTAGCGATTATGTTCCTCTCCGCTGGAAGTGCTTCTGCGCAAGACAAGAAGGAATCAAGTGAAGAATGCTGTGGCCACCACCTAGAAAGCAGCTACAAAAGCGATTTCCATTGCTACAGAGCCTGGAGAAAGGACATGAAGGTGAGGAGAAAGGAAATGCAGGCTGAGGAGATGGCATGCTATCGTCCATGGGCTGCAGAAAGGAAAATGCGCGCAGCTTATCGCAAAGCATGGAAGAGAGATATGATCGAGACCGACCACAGAGATGGCGGCTACAACCACGATTGGTGGGGTTGGGGCTGGCGTGGCCGCGGTTACTGGTATTAATCGCAAACCGATATAAAGTGTAAGCCCCTGTGCATTGTGCAGGGGCTTATTTAGCTTTAAAAAATCAGTTATAAAATCGTTGATAGAATAAGATCCGGTCAAGGACTTTAATTCTATCAACGATTCTTAATTAATGGTGGTGGTGGTGTGCTGCGTGCGCGTCTTCCAGCTTGAAGAAAGCCTCTTCTTCTATATCCTTTTCCTCTACAGTAAATTGTGTCTCCAGGAAACTGAACAGCTTTGCAAACAACAGGCGACGGTAAGTCTCGTCCATCATTTTCTCATCCTTCTGTATCTTGCCCATGTAGCTTTCCATCCATGGCGCCTGGTCCTCATCATCTGGTCCGAGACCGAAGTAGGCCATCACACGCGTTTTGATATCACGCTCCACTTCTTCGCGGCTCACGCTGATCGCATTTTCTGCCAGCAGTTTATCTGATATGAGCTGCCACCTGAGCTGGTGCTCAAAGCCGCCAAACTCGCTCTCCACCTGCTGTGCTGATTTCCGGGTCTCTCCTCCTTCACGCATCCAGCGTTTCAGGAAGTCTACCGGGAGGTTGAGCGGTGTGTTGTGCACCAGCAGTTCGTATATCTCGTTGTGCAGGCGCTCGCCGGCAATGCGCTTGAACTCATTGGTCAGCTCGCCTTTTATTTTCTCACGAAATGCTGCTTCATCATTGATCTCCGCATTCGGGTATACCTTTTCAAAAAGCTCTGTGCCTGACTCATGTGGTATCAGCAGGCCTATTTTGTTAATGGTGAGCTTGTAGTTGTGCTGCGCGGCTTCCTCACCTGCTTTCAGCGGGTCTCTCAGGAATGCGGGCAGCTCCCCGGGGGTGCAAACATCGGCCGGGCGGAACACTAGGGTGTCGCCTGTTTTCTTGCCCATTACCATCTCCTTGAGCTTTGCAGGCATTTTGTCCTGCATCTCTGTATCTTCTATGGAGTTTCCTTCGCCGGTTACATTGCCTGCTTCATCGCACGGCTCGTAGGTGGCGTAGATAATATCTTCCTTGTTGTTAACGGTGTCCTGCGACTCAACTTTTCCGTAGCGGCGCCTGATGCGATCCATTTCGTCGTCCATCATCTTGTCGCTCACTGCTATCTTGTAGCGGGTAAGTTTTTCTTTGTTCTTTACGGCCGGTATTTCAAACTCGGGTTTGATACCTACTTCAAAAGTGAAGTCGATATCTTCCGGCTTGCTCATATCGGGCTGCATGCGGGTCTGATCGGCCATTACCATAGGCTGGGCGAAGATGGACATCTTCTCGCCCTTCATATAGTCTTCCAGCTTTTTGCCTGCTGCGCGTACCACTTCCTCGTTGAGTATGGTCTGGCCATACATCTTGCGCATCATGCCGGCCGGCACCATGCCCTTGCGGAAGCCCGGCACATTGGCGGTCTTGGCGTATTGCTTCAGGGTTTTTTCAAAGCCCGGCATGTAGTCGTCCTTGCCAAGCTTTACAGTTAGTTTATCGTGCAACGTACCTATGTTTTCGCGCGTTACCGTAGCCATAATTGTGTATATTTTATAGTGTTAAAAAGAGCCCGTTTTTTCACCGGGCCGTTATGTAATATTCGGGCGGCGAAGGTACAATATTCGGTGTTAAATCGGGGTAAAAGTTGGAGCGGCAGGATGGCAGAAATGTCCATTTGCCGGTCTTAGTCCGTTTTACAGTCCTGACCCAATCCGGGGATAACACGGAATACCCAATCCTGAATATATTTTTACAAGGGCTATATGGGGCATTGATCTTCGAGACGGATTTATTGAAACGCTTTACTGTGGCTGCTTTCGTTAGATTTATTAAAAATATTTTACATTTCCCATTCGTGCCTCATTCGTGCCTCATTTGTGCCTCATTTGTGCCCCATTCGTGCCTCATTATGCCCCACTGTGCCCCATTTCAGTTTGCAGTTTTCTGTCTGCTGCAGTTGCCTCGTGCTGAGCTACGTCGATTGTATTGGTTGTGTTGCGAATGAAATATCACATTTTCTACAAAAAAAGTTTGCACATTTTATTATTGATAATCAACGATCTATGTCCAAAAAATATCATACTTCGGCTGTGCTCAGTACAGGCTATTTATATCACATTTGTATCACACCATTTCGCAGTGGCAGTTCAATCTTTAAGGGCAGAGACGCCAGGGCTTATGAGGTTTTGAGCGGATATTTTTTTTTAGTACACCCGCCGATCCTCCCCTCCCGCTATCCTTCGCTAATGCTTCGGCTTTTGCAAAAGCTGGCGAATGAGAAAAAGACCTTTGGCCACCTCCGTCGCTGAAGCTAAGGCGGGTAAAACGGTAACAAAGGTCGTAATGAAAAACGGAGGGAGCAAATTGAAGTTTTATGATAAGCTGTATCCGGGACATCATATGCTGCAGGCGGAATATGATGTAAATTTCTTTTGGCGCCAGGCGTGGGTTTGATGGGGAAAACGGCTTTGAATTTATGGACTTGTGTGGACGGGGGAAAATGGAGCGTGTTTGTGTGATGTATTATGGTGGATTTGATTTGTTGGCTAATCATCATTCTCCGCCAATCGGAGATTGGCATCCGCAAGGACGTAGGCACAGCCTACGCCCAACTGGGGAAGTTTTTGAAGGAGTGATTGCAACCTAAAATTTAATAGATAATTCCAACTCACCACCAAGACCTTCGGTAATGATTCGCTGAAGGGTGGATAACCGGACGTCTTTAAGATCCTTTTCAAGTTTTGATATATAGGACTTATTAGTACCAGATAAATCCGCTACCTGTTCTTGTGTAAGCCCCTTCTCATGGCGGGCCTGTTGTAATAATACACCGAGTTTAAAGGATTCGAAACCTGCATCAAATTTGGTGCGGTTCTTTGTTCCTTTAGGCCCTATTTCCTTATTAATAAATTCATCCAGGCTAACCAGATTTTTGTTTTTCTGCATAATATTCATTTTTTATTTTCTCCGCACGTTCAATTTCTTTTATTTGGATATTCCGCGTAAAGTGACCCCTCTTTTCCTCGCCAAACTGACCCACCATAGTTAATCCCAAAAATGAGTGAGTTATTTAGTTGCTTCACTGTTACAAATATAGTTTACTTCACAACTATCCGAAACTTTTTTGCCTGAATAGCGGCCATACCTTTGGTTAAGAACGACCAAAACACAAAAATATGGGGCTATTCAAACGTAGTAAAAATAATAACAAACCGTTACTGCGCCAAATTCTGGATTTAATACCCGAGTGGATTCTGCAAGGTTGTATC
>CANJQU010000080.1 GCA_947476485.1 Chitinophagaceae bacterium | reverse complement strand
TTTGTTTAATTATATAAAACAAACTTTATCATAGTATCGTTTGTATGGAATTGGTCGAAAAACAGCCTGTTCTTTCTCCCCAAACCAAAACATCAACCAAAAAAGTGCCTATCTAATATAGTATAGACGTAAAAACGACGCACAATCTTGGGTCTGAACAAAAAAAAAGACGTTTATTTTCCGGTAGTTTTTTTCAGACCGGCAAAATCGATTGGAACTGATATCCCATCTACCGGGGTAGCGGAAATGTTTCGGATATCCGAGGTGACTATCAGGCTACCTTTTTCGAGGAAATTATCTTTTCCACATATACGCAGCACCATTTTACCTAATTCCTCTGCTTTTGTCTTCTTGACATCATCCGGAGCAGTATAAAATGTTGCATCACCGATAATAACAGACATACTCGTATTGTTATCACTTATGACGATTTTAGCAGATTGCCATGTAGGGAAGACATTCACCAGGCTATCCTGAACATCCTTCGACTTACCGGAGATATCACCGATCCGGTCTCCGCAAGCACATAATGTAAAAACTAAGATTACCAACAATGAAGCATAAAGTGATCGCATAAGCTAATTCTGATTTATATATTATTAAATATTGCAGCCTGTTGTCAGGTGGGAATAAAAATAAGCAATAAACACCAAAGTGCGTAAAAAGCTATCCTATTTACCCGGATTTTTTTGAGAGCCGCACGCAAACAGAACCTCTTTCATACCAAAAACCCCGGTCCTGCCGTGTATATACTCAGCAGCCAAAACAGCGCCGAGCGCAAAACCTTCGCGGTTATGGGCGGTATGTATAATTTCTATATCATCAATAGATGAAGAATAAGACACTTTGTGTGTGCCCGGCACCTGCTCTACCCGATGTGCGATTATCGGAACTGCGTCAATATCGTTAAAATCGTTGAGCAGCCATCGCTTCTTATCACCGATGTTTTCAATTATCTGTTCGGCTAAAGTAATTGCAGTTCCGCTGGGGGCATCCTTCTTCTGCGTATGATGCGTCTCTTCGATTGATACACCATAATCCGTGCGACCATTCATCAACGAAGCGAGTAATTTATTTATCTCAAAAAAGATATTGACCCCCACGCTGAAATTGGAAGCATGGAGGAATGCGAGACCTAATTCTTC
The DNA here is from genome assembly GCA_947476485.1 of Chitinophagaceae bacterium. Taxonomy (GTDB): domain Bacteria; phylum Bacteroidota; class Bacteroidia; order Chitinophagales; family Chitinophagaceae; genus Nemorincola. Next base: position 20,674 of record CANJQU010000080.1, on the reverse strand, counting down.
CGCTTTACGGCCGGCATCAGACAGGCCTTCGTTCCAGCCGGTGGTGCCGCATACTGCACTGACCCCGGCAGAAAGGCATTGCAATACGTTTTCTTTCGCTGCCGCGGGATTAGTAAATTCAATGGCGACATCAACATCCCGGAGGTTTATCTCATTCAATTCGTTCTTATTGGCCGATGTGATTCGCAGCGCTATGGTGTGCCCGCGCCTTACAGCGACCTGCTCTATAGCATGCCCCATTTTACCATAGCCGATCAGTGCAATGTTCATATTCAAACAAAAATAAAAAGTTCTTTCAAAAAATTGCCTGTTTAGCTTGTGCTGCCAGCACCAATAGCCTGAGCGGCTATCCAACTGCTGCTCCATGCATGCTGGAAGTTGTAGCCGCCGGTAATTCCATCTGCATCAAGTATTTCGCCGGCGAAATACAGGCCAGGCACTACCCTGCTTTGCATGGTCTGCGGGTCTATTTCGGCAAGGTTGACGCCGCCACAGGTTACAAACTCTTCTTTAAACGTCGTTTTTCCTTTTATGGTATAGCTATCGCGCAGCAAATGCTCTATCAGTTTATTCTGACCCGCAGCCGGCAGCTCGCCCCAGCGTACATCTTCCTTTATGCCACATTGAAGCAATTGGTATTCCCACAGTCTTTTAGGCAGATTGAAGGGATTCTTATTCTGCACCAGCAGCCGGCCCTGTTCTTTGCGAAGTTGTACAATTGTATCACGCATATCCGGCTCAGTAACGTCATTCAGCCAATTGATCATCACCTGGAACTCATAATTACGGTCGGCAAGCTCGCGCGCTGCAATTGCAGAGGTCTTCAGTACGGCCGGGCCACTCATGCCCCAATGGGTAATGAGCAATGCACCGTGCTGCACGATTTTAGTACCTGCTATCTTTATGGTTACCTCCGGAACACTTACGCCCATCAACTCCGTGATGGGATGTTTGGGCATATTGAAAGTAAACAGAGATGGAACAGGTGATTGTATTGTGTGACCCAAGGCTATTATCCAATTATATTGCTCAGGCTTAGGAAAACCACCTGCGCCAATGAGTACCGCATCTGCACTAACCACCGATGTATCGGCAAAGGAAATGAGGAATCCCCCGGTGGCCAGCTTCTCGATTTTTGTTACCCCCTTATGATAGTAAACCTGTACTTTGTTTTGCATCATTTGTTGCCAGATACAGTCAATGATGGTCTGCGAGTCGTCGGTAACCGGAAATATTCTTCCGTCGGCTTCTGTCTTTAGCACCACACCCCTGCTTTCGAACCAGTCGATCGTTTGTTGAGGTCCGAAGCGATAGAGAGATTTTCTCAGCAGCTGCTTACCCCTGGGATAGCGATTTAGTAACTCGGGAATGTCGAAACACTCATGTGTAACATTGCATCTTCCTCCTCCGGAAGCCTTTACCTTTTGTAAGGCCTTACCCGTCTTTTCATATATAGCTACTTCTACGCCGGGCTGGCATGGAATATTGGCTGCTGCGAAACAACCTGCTGCACCGGCACCGATAATGGCTATTTTCATGTCTTTAGAATTGGGATCGTTATCTGCAGCTAGTGATATAAAAATAAGAAGCAAAGGTAACCCTAATAGTCATTGATCCCTGCAGCAAGGAGGCCAACCAAAAGCATGATGATCGCTAGACAAAGATCATAGGCCGCAAAAAATGTCGGAATAAACATAACGACTTAAATATTTTGCTATTTTTATATGCTTATCCTCACACAAAATCATATATATGCGACTGAAAAACCTCTTACCCCTACTATTGTTACCGGCTATGCTGCAGAACGGCTATCGAGCCATCGCGCAGGTAAAACCCACGCAGATCAAAACCGGTAAAGCTGTAAAAAATACTTCCGTGGAAGGGATCACCGAGTACCAGTTTCCGAATGGACTGAAGGTGTTACTGTTTCCTGATCCATCAAAACCTACGATCACAGTCAATATTACCTATCTCGTCGGTTCCCGGATGGAAGGCTATGGCGAAACCGGAATGGCTCACCTGCTGGAACACATGATGTTCAAGGGATCGAAAGGTCACCGAAAGATTCCGGCAGAGCTTACAGCACATGGCGCCAGCCCAAATGGGACAACATCTTACGACCGCACCAACTACTTTGAAACCTTCTCGGCAACAGATGAAAATCTGAACTGGGGACTAACCCTTGAGGCCGACAGGATGGTGAACTCATTCGTAGCGGACTCAGACCTGAAAAGTGAATTCAGCGTGGTAAGAAATGAATTTGAATCCGGAGAGAACAGTCCTTCGAACGTATTGATGGAACGTGTCCTCTCGACGGCTTACCTGTGGCATAACTATGGAAAATCGACCATAGGCTCAAAAGAGGATATTGAAAAGGTGCCGATCAAAAACCTCCAGACCTTCTACAAAAAATATTACCAACCAGATAATGCAGTGTTACTTGTAGCCGGAAAGATAGACGAACAAAAAACCCTGCAGCTCGTGGAGAAATATTTCGCCGGAATACCAAAGCCCTCCAGGCACATCGACCCGACATATACAGTAGAGCCGGCACAAGACGGAGAACGGAATGTGACGCTTAACCGAGTGGGTGATGTGCAGGGAGTAGCCTGCGCCTATCACATTGTCGCCGGCTCCGACGCGGACTATCCGGCATTCGACATACTCAATGAAGTGCTCACCAACCAGCCCAATGGACGCCTGTATCAGAACATGGTAAAAACCGAAAAAGCATCGGTGGTCTGGAGTTGGGACGCCGCGATGAAAGACCCGGGATTCCTGTTTATCTATGCAGATGTGCTCAAGGATAAATCGCTGGAGAAAGCAAAGGATGCCATGCTGAACACAATAGATGAATTTGCTAAAAAACCTGTGACTGCCGATGAAGTGGCAAGAGCGAAGAGTAAAATAATGAAGGATTTTGAGGAGACCTATCGTAATACTGAGTACATAGGCCTTACGCTTAGTGAATACATTGCGCAGGGCGATTGGCGGCTGGCTTTTCTGTATCGCGATAATCTGAAAAATGTGACTGCTGATGATGTGAACCGTATCATAAAGAAATACCTCATTGCATCGAACCGCACAACCGGCGAATTTATTCCTACGACAGATCCTGTGCGCGTTGTTCCTCCGGCTGCACCTGATGTGGCCGCTATAGTGAAAAACTATAAGGGTCAGGAAGCGCTTGCTAAAGCAGAAGCATTTGATGCATCACCTGCCAATATAGAAAAGCGCACAATGAGAGGCACTATCGCCGGGGGTGCAAAATATGCGATGCTGGTAAAAACTACCCGCGGAAATACGGTGGAAGCAACTATCTCACTGCGCCTGGGTAGCGAAAAGGACCTGGAAAATAAAGCCACAGCAGCATCTATGACCGCCAGCATGCTGAAACGCGGCACAAAGAATAAAACCATGGCACAGATCAACGAAGCTTTGGATAAGCTATCGTCGAGCATTTATGTATTTGGCTACCAGCAAAGGGCGATAATTACACTCAAATCAACACGACAAAATTTATCGGGAGCACTGGATATAGTGAATGAGATCCTACGCGAACCGTCATTTTCTGATGATGAGTTCAACACGCTGAAAAACGAAAAGATCAGTTCACTTGAGCAAGAGCGCTCTGAACCACAGACCATCGCATCCCGGGAATTCTACCATATTATGTACCCACACCCAAAGGAGCATATTTATTACCAGATGACCATAGATGAAGAGGTAAATGCTACACGAAATACAACCCTCAAAGAGATCCGTAATTTCTACAATGACTTTTATAATGGAACGAATGCAATCGCCACATTTGTGGGTGACTTTGATGATGCCGTTGCGAAAAACAAACTGGAGAAAATACTAGGTAATTGGAGCGCACCCAAGGCCTACGTTCGGGTGCCAAATACATTCGCGGATATAACGCCCCAAAATAAAGAAATAAAAACACCGGACAAAAAGAATGCGATGATGATGTGCGGAATGATGCTGAAAATGAAAGACGACAACCCTGATTTTCCAATGCTGAAAATGGCCGACTTTATTTTTGGTGGCGGTTTCCTTAACTCGCGTCTCGCTACACGTATTCGTCAGAAGGAAGGCATTAGCTATGGGGTAGGATCATGGCTGGAAGTTGGCGACCTGGAAGAATCCGGAAGCTTCGGTTCTTACGCGATCTACAATCCTGAGAATAAAACAAAAATGGAGAAGGCGTGGGGCGAAGAACTGGAAAAACTGCTGAAAAATGGCATTACTGAAAACGAGCTGAAGGAAGCTAAAAAAGGCTATATCCAATACCGCGAAACCAGCCGTACAGACGATGGAGAGCTTGCAAGGTTGCTGAACCGATACCTATATCTGAACAGAACCATGTACTGGGACAAGGATATAGATGACAAACTGCAGAAGCTGACCACTGCACAGATAAATACTGCCATCAAAAAGTATCTTTCAAAGGAGAAGATGACCTTTGTGAAGGCAGGGGATTTTAAGTAAATCCCGGCTGATCATTTTACAAAAGGGAGCAGCCAGGCTGCTCCCTTTTGTTTCCTATCAATATCAGCGGAGGAAATGAACTATATCACTAAAGCTTCACCCATTTTTTCACGATCACATTATCTCCGTCCTTTACTACCAGTGTATAGGTACCGGAGGCCATATTGCTAATATTCAGCGCATAATAATTGTTGCCTTTATTCAGTTGCCTTGTGCATATATCAGACACGCGGCCGGTTACATCAACAACATACATTGTTACAATACCCGGCGCATCAGCAGAAACATTTGCATTCAGATAATTCTGAGCAGGATTGGGGAAAACTGATAATTCGATACGGGGCGCCACTGTGGCAACCTGCAAGGGAGGTACCGGGAAAGAAACAGTACTTGTATCTGTAATTCCTACGCCAAGGTTGTAGTACGCACCAGATGGTGTGGCCTGGAGTTTCACGGGGCGCACCATGTAGTATTTCAACCCGTCAGGCGCGGGGGCGGCATCGTGATAATCAGTGGCTGTAAGCATACCGGAAAGACGCTGGTAGTAACCATAAAGGCTATCTGCGCGGTAAACATAATAGCCAATAACATCTGCATCGGGAGATGCGGTCCACGTGAGGAATGCACCGCTGTCTGCCGGCGCTGATATCGCTAGATTGGTTGCCGGCTTAATGTAATCTGTACGCAAAGTGAGGTCCCCCATGAGCGCTACATACACACCACGCGCACCATAGTTGGCAGGCTGGTATATTCCGGGATCGGCATTATTCTGTGTTGTTATTGTGGAATAACCGATATTTTCACCGAGCGCCATGTGGTGGAAAAACCAGTTAGGCCGGCCCGCCCAGCAACTTGTAAGCGCCGGGGTACTGGCACACAATGGTGCGCGCAGAAAATTATTTTGCACATTCCAATCGCCGAAGTAGCTCCCGAACAACAGGGTGAATATGCCGTTCTGTGGGTTCGCCGCAAAATCTGCTGTTGTTCCTATGCCACCAGCGGACGTAAACGTACCCCCTCCGCATCCATAAGACCATTGATAAGAATTTGCAGCCAGCGAAGAAATAAACGGTATTGCAAAAACACTATCCCTCCCGACCAGTGGTGCAAAATTTCGCCAGCCATTGGCCGCAAATCCTTCGCCGCCGAAGTAACCAAAATTATCGTTGATCAGCGCCCTGTGTATCATAGCCAGGGAATCCATTTTATATATGTGGTCCTTAGCGAGGTAGCTGTTCATCAACTCCACTTCGGTAGCCGCAAAAGATGGCATGTTGGAAACATCGATGCGGCTCACCTGCAGCAAAGCGGATGAAGGTAACCAGAACTGGTCCCACTTGCCGTCGCCGGGCCTGTTCCAGTTTGCGAGGAAACTGCCGGATGTATCGGCGGCGGCAACATCGGTCCAACCAGACACCGTGGCATAATAAACATCAGAAGGCCAGGCGCCGTTGTGCTCGGGCACATGCCCATCGGGCGGATAAGTAACCCCATCGAAATTAGCGCTGTAAGGCACAGCGATATGACCCAATAGCAGTACCGATTTTACATTGACATGGCTGGCATAATCTGCAGCGATCAACGCTTTCACAGACGTATCCGGCAACGTGCGGGCTACATCATGCCGTATGATCTGCCACCCGTCGCCACTTATGTCATCCATCAATGTTTTAATCGCAGCAGCACATGAATCGGTAAATGCACTATCCACCATAAGCACCAGAATGCCTTTGTTATGAATTGCAGGGTTTTTGACTCCGGCATAAATATAACCGGAAGAAGAAAATATCGTACCGATCGCCCAAACCTGGTACTCATAGGCAGAATCTACGACTACGGCATTATCCACGTAAAAGCTGTCGGCTGCAGTAAGCGTTGCGATCTCAGCGCCCCATGATGCGCTTGTTTTTGCTTTCTTCCAGATATGATAAGTAGGTGTGTCGGTAGTAAGACGCTTCCAGTGCAGCGTGATCTGCGCGGGCGAAATCTGCGTAGTAGCCGTAAGCTCTACTGCCAGATCCTCTGCGCTTTGCCCGAACGCAGTACCGCAAAACAGCAGTAATGCAGGAAAAATAAATAACCACTTCATAAAAATTAATTTTGACTAAGATAGTAAAACAAATATTATCGGAGGCCGGCTGTTGCAAAGACAGATTGGAATTGTTGTTTGTAATTGAACTGGCTGACCGGAATGTTCATCGAACGAGGTACAGGAGACATCACACCTTATCTTAACCATTACTCTTGTGTATGGATCCGTTTCCTTATTTTATAGTACCAAAGCCTAATGTTGTCATACACGAGAGCTATAACCAATATAACAGCTGCGATAATAAGTATCCTGAATTTGATCTTTACAAAAAACACACCTCCGATGATGCACCCCAGAAAGAAAAATGCAATGATACCACACCGAAGACCGATACTGCCGAGGAGCCGCTTGCGCTGGCCTTGTTCTTTGTAGAAAAAGAGTTGCGACAGCTCTATACCCAGATCGGTAAACAGCCCGGTAAGATGCGTGGTGCGGACCGCAGAGGCCGAAATTTTACTTACCAATGAATTTTGCAGGCCCATAGCAAATAACAATATACAGGCCATTAAAGGCATCGATATGCCTTCCAGCAAAAATCCATCTCCATATACGCCAAGGAACATGAGCAACAGAATCTCCAGGAACATAGACGCATTATGGGGTGCGTTACTGTCCCTGTGCATAAAGTATTCTGCAAGCAAACTGGATACAAATGAGCCTGCCAGGAACGCGAGTATGTAAAAAAGATAGTAAATACCGGAGAAATTCTTCTCCTTTACAATACCCTCGGCAAAATAGGCAAAATGGCCGGTAACATTGGTAGTAAGCACACCCAAAGCCAATACGCCGCAGATATTTACAAGCCCTGCTATAAAGGACAGGAATGTAGCCAACCTGAAATTATGCTGAAATGTGCGTGCCCTACCTTTGTGTCTGAACATATATTACTTCACTCCCCCTTTACCTGTGCTTCCACAACAGAGAGTGCAATGATGTTTACGATCTGCCTTACTGTGCTGCCCAGCTGCAATACGTATACGGGTTTCCGAAGCCCGAGCAATATCGGACCCACAGCCTCGGCGCCACCTACCTCCTGTAACAAGTGATAAGCAATGTTGCCGGCTGCAAGGTTTGGGAATATGAGTACATTGGGCGATTCGTTCACAAGATCAGAGAAGGGATAATTTTCCTTCAGCAGCTCCTTATTGAAAGCCACGCCCGGCTGCATTTCGCCATCTATCACCAGTTCGGGATGAGCCTCTTTTATCCGGGCCACTGCATTGCGCACTAATTCTGCTTCCGGCGATAAGCTGCTGCCGAAATTGGAATACGACAGCATAGCTATACGTGGCTTTATATTGAAGCTGCCTACTACATTGGCGGTGAGCAGCGTAATGTCGATAAGTTCGTCTTCAGTAGGGTTGAAATTGAGTGTGGTATCGGCGAAGAACAGTGGTCCTTTTTTGGTAAGCATAATGTACATACCCGCAACACGCTTTGCCCCTCCCGACATTCCGATGATCTCCAGGGCGGGCTTGATCGTATCGGGGTACTTACGGGTGAGACCTGATATCATCGCATCCGCCTCTCCACCGTTTACCATCATGCAGCCGAAGTATGTTCGTTCACGCATAGCCTTCTTGGCTTCATACAGGTTATAGCCACGGCGTTTACGTTTTTCAAAAAACGCCTCGCCATATTCGCATCGCTTCATATCCGCTGCTTCACTCTTCGGGTCTATTATTTCCACACCATCGAGGTGGAGCCCGTTCTCAAGGATCAATGCATCTATGCGTTCCTTATTTCCTAAAAGGATAGGAATAGCAATGCCTTCGTCCTTGGCGATCTGTGCAGCTTTCAGTATCTTAATATTTTCCGCCTCTGCAAACACAACCCGCTTTGGCGCTTGTTTTGCTTTGTTGATGATGTATTTCAACAGATTGTCATCGGAACCCAGGCGGCGGTTCAATTCGGCCTCGTATTCATTCCAGTCGGTAATGGGCTTCCTCGCTACGCCACTTTCCATGGCGGCCCGGGCAACGGCCGTGGACACACGAACCAGCAGGCGGGGATCCATCGGTTTGGGGATGATATACGTGGGGCCATATATGAGCGTTGTATTGTTATAGGCGACGTTTACTATATCCGGTACCGGCTCCTTGGCAAGTGCAGCAAGCGCTTTTACAGCGGCCAGCTTCATCTCTTCATTTATACTGCCGGCACGCACATCCAGCGCCCCACGAAAAATGTATGGAAAACCAAGCACGTTATTAACCTGATTGGGATAGTCGCTGCGACCGGTAGCCATGATCACATCCGGACGCGCGGCCATTGCTTCTTCGTACGTGATCTCCGGATCGGGATTAGCAAGAGCAAATACAATTGGCCTTTTTGTCATTGACCTTACCATATCCTGTGTCACCAGGTTCTTTTTTGACAGGCCGATAAACACATCTGCATCCCTCATCGCTTCCTGCAGATCCATTGATTTAGCATCCTGGGCAAATTGCTTTTTATATTCATCGAGATCTGTACGGCTTTTTGTGATCAGGCCCTTGCTATCGAACATATACATATTCTCAACCTTAGCACCAAGCGCAAGATAAATTTTGCAGCAGGAAATTGCTGAAGCGCCCGCGCCGCTGATCACGATCTTTACGTCAGAAAGGTTCTTCTTTACAATTTCTATCGCGTTCAGCAACGCTGCGCCGCTGATAATGGCGGTACCATGCTGATCATCATGCATGATCGGTATGTTCAGCTCTTGCTTTAGCCTCGTCTCAATTTCAAAGCACTCTGGCGCCTTTATATCCTCGAGGTTGATACCCCCAAATGTAGGTTCCAACGCCTTTACCACCTTTACAAAATCATCTATATCCCGCACATTCAGCTCTATGTCAAACACATCAATATCGGCATATATCTTGAAGAGCAGGCCTTTACCTTCCATTACAGGCTTCGATGCCAATGGTCCGATATCGCCAAGTCCCAGCACTGCAGTGCCATTGCTGATGACAGCAACCAGGTTGCCTTTTGCGGTATAACGGTATACGTCTTCGGGGTTGGCATGTATCTCCATGCAGGGCTCCGCAACGCCAGGCGAATAGGCCAGGGCAAGGTCGCGCTGGGTCTTAGTTTCCTTGGTGGGAACCACCTCTATCTTTCCGGGCCGTCCCTTTTCATGATATTCCAGAGCATCTTCCTTCCTTATCAGTTGTGCCATTTTTGCTTACAGTTGAGCTTACTAAGATACAAATAAGGCAAAGAAAACCAGTATCGCCAGCTATAAAAGTAATTTCCGTTAATTTTGGACAAAATAATTTGATGAGCGTTTCAAGTGCGGCTATATTAAAGGATGGACCTGTTTATGATGATTGCCTTATCAGTTCGTGCCTCAAAAGGCTGTTCAAAGGCCATGCAAAAAATCGGGAATTGCCCGGGTATAAGATCGGCAACTCGGTATCGGATTTCAAAAATGAGCTGGCACAATTAGATACTGGCGGAACCGTTGAATTATCGTTCGGCTATTTATCAGCAATGGAGCAATCGTTGCCGGGCATAGGCTTCCGGTATGTTGTCTTCTATAAAAACGATGTCCCCATCCTGTTTACCTACTTCCAGTTATTTACACTTACGTCAAAGAATTTCAACCTTAAAAACAACAAGGCATTCGTCAAGCATATCGTTCATTTTTTCCTTGACCTGAAAAAGGTTAAGACACTGATATCCGGTAATGCGCTTCGAAATGATACACCATGCTATTGTTATGATGCTTCAGTTATCATTGGGAACGAAGCGGCTGAAATGATCGCATCTGCGGCAGAGAAAATTGCCGCCGATGAAAAAATGACTGCGGTGATACTGAAGGATATACCTGTCTCCGCTCATACCATAAAATGGCTTTCCGGACAGGGATATACTGCGCCTATAGCAGACCGGTCCATGACGCTGGACATAAACCCGGCGTGGGAAACACTTGGAGGTTATGTTTCTGCGCTCTCACGTAAATACAAGACCCGTGCGAGCAAAATACTGGCGCTGCGCGACACACTAAAGGTTGAAGAATTGGCGGAAGACTATGTTGCGGCCCACCAGCGGCAGATAAACCGATTGTACAGGAACGTAGTCGAAAATCAACCATTCGCGCTTACTGTTGCCGGGGAGGATCATTTTACAAAACTGAAATCAGTCTATAAGGATGATCTTGAGATCTTCGGTTTCTTTCACGATAAAAAATTGGTTGCTTTTTATAGTGCGTTTGTGACGCCTGCAGCTTACGATATCTATTATGCCGGCTTCGACTACCAGTTGAACGAGGAATACCAGCTTTATTTCAATATTTTATTTTCAGGGCTGGAACGCGCGATAATACGGGGCAAGAGTCAATTGAAACTGGGCAGAACTTCTTTTGATTCAAAGGCGAGCATGGGGGCAAAACCAACCGACATCAGCTACTTCATCAAAACGATGAATATTCCCACAGTTGCCATTAACTGGTTTGTAAATTATTTCACAGCAATGGAGGACGGTAAATGGAAGCTCCGCAATCCGCTGAAGTAAGGAGCGAATTGCCCTGGTACCTAGCTACCTAAGAACGACAAAACAATTAGTCCATTTTCACGAACCGTTTTACAACAGGCGCTGAGTTGCTATGTAATGTGATAAAATATATTGCAGCAGGCAGATCCTTTATGTTCACAGTTGTTTGTATTCCTGTGATCTGTTGTTGCACCAGTGTCTGCCCGATATCATTAGCGATCGTCATCGAGCTATAGGTTCTTCCGTCCGTTCTGATCGTCAACTCATTCTGTGCAGGATTTGGGAACAGGCTCACGCCGTACTGGTTGCCGGAGGCAATGTGGCCCGCGCCTAAAGCACAGTTATTGACCGTGATCGTTTGCATTGCAGGTATACCGCCGCAGGGTGAAGGAACGTTATAGCTGACAATTGCTGTACCGGCTGTGAGCCCGGTAACAACCCCAGAGGCAGAGCCGATCACAGCAACAGCAGTGGCGCTGCTGCTCCAGGACGAGCAGATCGCGGTCGATGCATCGCTGAGCTGCATCGTATCACCTATGCATATGGTAAAAGAGGTTGCAGCTATCGTGCCGATAGGGTCACAACCTGGTGTAATAGTGACAATGCCATCCCCGGTAGTATTGTAACCTCGTGTATGCGTGACGCTTGTCACGTAAGCGGGATCAGTGTACGAAGATCCGCCGCCGCCGCCGGCAAATGATCCGCCGCCGCCGCCATACCAGCCACCGCCGCCGCCGCCGCCGCCAGATGGGTTTACACCACCACCTGAAGAGTCGCAATCGCCACCGCTGCCGAATGTGCCGGGATTTCCTGATTTCCATGTGTTATATACACCACCAAGGCCACCGCTGGTCGGAGTTCCGCCGCCACCGCCGTGGACGCCCGAAGAAGATCCGCAATTGTGTCCACTTTCACCTGTGAGACCTCCACCATCACCACCGCGGTCAACATCTGTTGCTCCGCAATCAATACTCCCACCGCCGCCACCGCCGGCAGCAACTACGCGATCAGCAAGTGCATATGGGGACCTACGAATATCAGAGCCACCGCCGCCGCCGCCGCCGGAAAAGTAGCCGCCCGGACCAGTATAAGCGTATGAACCCGAATCGCCACCATTATAGCCCCCAAGACCGCCGGCTGTAGGTAACGCTGTATCTCCATGTCCGCCCACATATATATTCAGCACCTCGCCCGGCGTTACGTTCATTGTACATTGCACACGGCCGCCGTACCCACCCCTGGAAGATGGGGACTTCCCGCCCATAGCCCCCTGGGCATCAATAACGATACTCGACACGCAGGCAGGCACAGTATACGTCTGTACAATGCCTGTATAATTAAAAGTTGTGGTCTGGCCGGCCACGTGAGTTATTTGTCCACAAAAAATCGAAAGGACCAACATCAATATGCCATTGGAGATTTGTTTCATGTCACCTTTTTTAGTGTTATGCATGCGCAGGGTAGGGAAATATTTCTGCCACGCTTAATTTTCAGACAAAGCAAGTTACTAAATATGTTTTCAATATTCAAAAATACCTACTGCGACAACCCGCTTTTCACACAGGAAGGAGCTAAACTATATCAGGGCGAAAGACTTCTATATCGGTTTCACCCGTTCTGCCTCTTTTATTGCGTATAAGCTGTTTGCCTGCGTAAGACAGGTGACCGTGAGATCATTGATACAAACATGCGGCGGCAGTGAAGCGCAATACCAGGCTATGTCAGCGATATCTTCGGCCTGCAATGCGTTTATGTCGGCATACACGCCCTTTGCGCGTTCCGCATCTCCATGAAACCGGACATTGGAAAACTCTGTTTCCGCCATGCCGGGATTGACCGCTGTTACTTTTATCCCGTAAGGCAGCAAGTCTATACGCATGGCCTGGTTCAGCGCCTCAACCGCGAACTTCGTAGCGCAATAAACGTTACCATTTTTATACACTGTTTTGCCAGCAGTGGAGCCTATGTTTATAATGTGCCCGGAGGCGCGGCTGCGCATCATGGGAGTGATCTGCCGGGTTACGTAAAGCAATCCTTTCAGATTAGTATCGATCATTGTTTCCCAGTCATCGATATCGCCTTCATCGATCGTTGCAAGGCCGGAAGCGAGGCCCGCATTGTTTACCAGGATATCTATATGTGATACCTGGGTTTTTAGCTGGTTCAAGGCATTTTCCACCTGTGATCTATCCCTGATGTCGAATGCCAATGTGACCACCCTGACACCGTATTGCTTTTCGAGATCAGTTTTTAAACCGGCAAGCCGATCTTCACGCCGACCTGTGATGCATACGATATAACCTTCCTTTGCAAACCGCGTAGCTATCGCCTTACCAAAACCGGATGTAGCGCCTGTGACCAGGATAATTTTCTCCATATAGTGTGTATTGACGGTAAAGATAATGAAACAAAAAACGGGCATAAAGCCCGTTGTTAAAATATTCCTGTGCAGCGCTAAACAATGGGGACCTGCTTCATTTTCTTTTTATCAAGATACTGCTCCCAGTCCTGCAATTGTGCGCCCTTCAGCACCCGCGGAAACTTGCTCATTGCACCTTCCTTACCTTTCGCACGCAGGTAGCCTATGAATGCGCTTTCGGGTATTATCTCCACAAATATCTCTTTAAGCGCGGAGGTGCGCTCTACTTCATAATCATCGTTCAGTTGACAAAGTGTCTCATCAAGCATCTTCTTCAGTTGCGCACCATCCACATTTTCATTGTCGCAGCCTATGAACCACTGGTGAGCAAACAAACCATCGTGCTTTAACCCAGCCACAGCAAATTCGCGAATGGTGATGTTCATTTTCTTCGACACGGTTTCTATGGCTTTGTTCATATTGTCTACAGACATATGCTCACCGCAAAGGCTTAAGAACTGCTTGGTACGGCCCACAATGGCTATCTCATGCTCAGGTGCATTGGTGAAACGTATGACATCACCGATAAGATAGCGCCATGCGCCTGCACAGGTACTGAGCACAACGGCATACTCCACACCCTCCTGCACTTCATTCACTTTGTAGATTGCGGGATCGGGCTTAGGGCTGCCTTCTTCATCAAAATTCTCGTCGTTGAACGGAATGAACTCAAAAAATATCCCTGCATTCAGCACCAGCTTGATACCGGCATCGGGCCTTGCCTGGAAACCAAATGAACCTTCCGAGGCCATATAGGTCTCAATAAAAGTGACCGGCTTCTTGCCCCACAGCTTCTTAAAGCTTTCCCGGTATGGCTCCATCGATACGCCACCATGAATGTATACACTCAGGTTAGGCCATATCTCGTGTATGTTCTTTACCTTATGATGTTTTATGACCCTTTCCAGTACTATCTGTACCCAGGCCGGAACGCCACATATAGTACCCACATCCCACTGATCGGCTTTTTCAACGATCAGCTTTATGCGGTCTTCCCACTTCGGGCGTTTTGAAATGCGCTGGCCCGGCTTGTATAACAACGACGACATCCAGCGGGGCATATTCTTTGCACTGATGCCGCTCATATCGCCCTCGTAATACTCTCCTTTTTCGAACAATGAGGTTGTGCCGCCAAGCATCAGTATACCTTTCTCGAAAGCCACAGGGCGTATCTTAAAATTGGCCATGCTGTATAGCTGCTTGAACCCGACCTTCTTTATCGACTTGATCATATCCTGTGTAACAGGTATGTGCTTGCTGGCGGATTCAGATGTGCCTGAACTAAGTGCGAAGTATTTCACTTTTCCGGGCCAGGTCACGTTTTCCTCGCCATCCTGGCAGCGGTGCCACCATTTTTCGTGCATGTCGGTATAAGTGTGAACCGGCACGCGCTCGTGGAAAGCTTTCATGAAATCTATCTCTTTGCTGAGAATATCGCCAAATCCGTAGTGCTTGCCGAAGGCGGTATATTGTCCACGCTCGAGCAACTGGCGCAATACATGGCGCTGGTATGTCTGCGGTGTCGCCACCGGTAAATTGAACTGTTTCCGAAGTTGTAATGAACGAGATATCAGATTCCCTAGCAATGCCATTGATACTCCTTGATTATTTACAATTTAAACGGCAAATTTACATTTTCCTGTGTTAAAGTGGTGGTAAGTTAATTAATTAAATGTGGTCGCAATGGTGAGCACTTTGTGTTTTCGAGTACGATCACCAACGCTTCCTTTTTTTCTTTCGGGGAATAAACCTAAACTTGCAGCAGATATTTATTTCTATGTGGAACTGGAGAACGCCGGTGGGATTTATTTTATTGTTTGCGGGCATCATCGGTCTGTATACCATTATAGGCAATCATGTAAAATCCAGCCCGGTTGCGGCAGAGGTGGGTTGCGTGATCTGGATGGCCGCAGGGATATTCCTTGTGATAAAAGGCATGGGCAACAAAGACAACGCCTAGTGCTGCAAGTATAAAAAATATTATCAATCATACTTTCTTCCTCATCTTTTAAGTCCGGCTGTTGGTGACGATGACAAAATAAATACCGATCCGACTTGTTCTATTCCATTTTTTCTCCGTTGTAAAAGTCTTTAAATAGCATACTATCCGCGGATTTTTCGCCTCGAAAAAAAGAAAAATAACTTCGTCATATGATTGTATTTATTTTGTCTACGTCACTTACCTTTGCCGCCACGATAATGATACAAGTAGCCATCATAAATAAATCGCCACATGAACTGCCCGCTTACCAGACAGATGGTGCGAGCGGAATGGACCTGCGTGCATGGTTGCCGGAGCCGGTAACACTGGCACCTATGGAGCGCAAACTGATACCTACAGGCCTGTACATGGAGTTACCCGGGGGCTTTGAAGCGCAGGTGCGTCCACGCAGCGGGCTGGCTATAAAAAAAGGCCTTACACTTATCAACACACCCGGCACTATAGACAGCGACTACCGCGGTGAGATAATGGTGCCAATGGTGAACTTGTCTGCAGAGGCACAGGTAATAACTGATGGAGAACGTATAGCCCAGATGATAGTGGCGAAATATGAAAGAGTGGAATGGCAGCAGTCAACGCTGCTGGAAGACACAACGCGCGGTGCAGGAGGCTTTGGGCATTCAGGCGCACATTGAACCGGAGTGACGATCAAGTAATAATATTGACTAAACATTTAACCACACGAAAATGAACATAATTATTCCAATGGCCGGTATGGGAAAGCGCATGCGCCCACACACACTTACTACCGCCAAACCGTTGTTGCCAGTGGCCGGCAAGCCCGTGGTGCAGCGCCTCGTTGAGGATATTATTGCAACCTGCAACGAGAAGGTAGAAGAGATCGCGTTTATCATTGCGCCCACTTTTGGCAAGGAAGTGGAAAACCACCTGTGCAAGGTGGCTGAGGCGCTGGGCGCGAAAGGGCGTATATGCTACCAGGAGAAACCGCTGGGCACAGCCCACGCCATATTATGTGCGGGTGAGTCGCTCACGGGCAATGTGTTCATCGCGTTTGCGGATACGCTCTTTAAGGCTGCGTTCAGCATAGATAAGAACAAGGATGCTATTATATGGACGCAGCAGGTAGAAGACCCACGTGCGTTTGGCGTAGTGAAGCTGAATGATAAAGGTGAAATAGAAGCTTTTGTAGAAAAGCCACAGGATTTTGTTTCTGACCTTGCCATAATAGGTGTTTATTATTTTAAAGATGGCGACAACCTGAAAAAGGAGCTACAGCGCCTTATTGACAATAACATAGTGCTGAAAGGCGAGTACCAGATAACCGATGCGATGGAACACATGCTGCAAAACGGTATGAAGTTCTACACCGGGCAGGTGGACGAATGGCTGGACTGCGGTAACAAAGATGCGACCGTATATACCAACCAGCGCATACTGGACATTAAGAGCAGCACAGAAACACTAGTTTCTGCTTCAGCCACAATTGAGCAATCGGTGATCATTCCGCCATGCTATATAGGAGACGGAGTGGTGGTCAGGAACTCAGTGGTGGGGCCGTTTGTATCGCTTGAGAAAGGGGTAACGGTTGAGGGGTCGCGCATTACGAACAGTATTATCCAGAGCGACAGCATTGTTAAAAATGCATCCATCGATAATTCTATGTTTGGGAAAAGCGTAACTTACATAGAGAAACCGAAAGAACTGAGCCTTGGTGATTTTTCAACACAGCTTTAAAAAAACCTTCGGATCTTTTATTGAAGGCCTTCATAACCATGGTGGGGTTTTTGTGCTGTTCAAGGCAAATTGTTTTTAGATGAGGTTACTGCTGTTTACATACTTTGTTTTTGTTTCCTGCTTATGCGGTCCTGTACTTCATGTTTATGCCCAAAAGGATAATCCTGACTCGGTACTCAATGCAAACATGACCGCGCTCACCAAGCCGGATAACATATTCTTTGACGCGATAAAGGCCAAGATGCAGAATGATCAGTTGCATGCCCGGGACCTTTTTGAACAATTTGTGGCGCTGAAGCCCGACGTTGCAGCCGGGTATTATGAACTGGCCAAGCTATACTATAATGACAAGAGAACCGACAAGGCCGAAGCAAATATCAAAAAGGCAATAGCCCTGGAGCCTTCGAACAAGTGGTTTAAAGAGCAGCACGCATCTATACTTGCAGAGGTCGGCAACTTTATAGAGGCAGCGAAAATTATCAGCGAGCTGTGCAAATCGGAGCCGAGAGATGAAGAATACCCCAAGATGGCGGCTGAGTATTATGAGCGCGCGCGGAAGTATGACGAGGCGATCAAGTACCTTGATATGGCGTTGCTGCATGATGATGACGAAGACCTTCACCTGCACAAAGTGCAGCTATACCTGGAACTGAACAATGTTGATAAGGCCGCTGCGGAGGTGACCCAACTGCTGTCAAAAGATCCGAACAATGGTAAGTATTACAAACTGCTGGGTGAGCTTTATGATAATAATAAGGAACCTAAAAAAGCAACCGAAATACTTAACAAAGGCAAAGCACGATTACCCAATGACCCACAGGTACAGATGGGTATAGCGGAACATTATTTAAAGCAAGGCGACACGGCAGGCTATGTTGCCACCATAAGACAGGCGATCCTGAACTATGACCTTGATGCCCAGGTGCAACTGGAGCTGCTTGGCAATTATATACAGACCTTACCAAGCGACTCTGTACTAAGAACTGACGGGCTGCCCATAATGCGCCAGCTTGCTGCTATGCACCCAAATGATGCGCAGGTGCTTTCAGTTTATGGTGAGTTCCTGGAGCTGAATAACAAGCGGGACAGCGCTGTGCTGGCCTATAAGATGTCATTGGGAATAAAACCCGGCGACTTCAGTGTCTGGAAAAAATTGCTGGATGGCTATAGCGATAAGCAAGGTGCGGATTCGCTGGTGAAGTATGCCGATAAAGCCATGCGCCTGTTTCCTAACCAGGCTATAGTGAGCTACTACAGCGCGATCGGGCACTATAACCGGAAAGATTTTGTAAAGGCGATAAAAGCTGTGAACCGGGCCATAGACATGGAGCCGGTAAACAACAAGCAGGTAATAGCGGAGATGTATGCACTGCTGGCAGACATATACCACACCAACAAGCAGGACGACCTTTCGGACAATGCATTTGAAAAGGGGCTGAGCGTGGACCCGGGGAACTCGGGCATACTCAACAATTACAGCTACTACCTTTCTGAACGGGGCAAGAAACTGGACGAAGCCGAGAAACTGTCGAGAAGATCGCTGGAGATAAGGCCGGCTGAACCTACTTACCTGGATACCTATGGGTGGATACTGTATAAGAAGGGCGACTATGAAAAGGCAAGGACCTATGTGCAAAAAGCGATAGACCTTGCGGGGCAAAATGCGGATGCGACATTGTATAATCATCTTGGGGATATTTATTATAAACTGAACAATAAGGAGAAGGCGGCGGAGTGCTGGAAGAAGTCGAAGGAGAAGGGCGGCGAGGACCCTCTGCTGGATAAAAAAATAAGCGAAGGCAAACTGTATGAATAGATATTTTTTGTGCGCTGGGATGGTGTTTATTTCCATGTGCCTTTCTTCCTGCTCTTTTCACCGGCGCGTAGCCGGTAAAAAAGCGAGAAGTATTGACTCGAACACAGTACAGACGCTTGCCGACACCATACACATTGCCGCTGCACCAACGAGGGACACTTTGCCCGGCCCGGCCAATGACTCCCTGATCGCTGAAAGAAAACTGATAGCTGAGCTAACCCCCATCTGGACGAGGCGCATAGACTATAAAACATTTTCCGGCAAAGCACGCATTCATTTCTCAGGGCCGGATGACAGCAAGGAGTTTACCGCCCACTTCCGGATACGAAAGGATAGTGTGATCTGGGTGAATGTCACGTTTGCGGGTATCCCTGTTGCCCGCATGTTCATTACACGGGACAGCTTCTTCCTGCTCAACAGCACCCAGAAAGAAGTAACCATGTTGCCGCTGAGCCAGGCCGCGAAAATACTGCCTACAAAGGTGGACTTCTCATCGCTGCAAAGCCTGGTGACCGGTGAACCGCTGCGTGAGGGGAACATAACCGGCGCTACCGTTGCTACCCTGGGTGGCGCATGGACGCTGCAGATAGAAGACACCGCTTATGTGCAACGTATCACATACAACAGGGCTGACAGCACGATGCGCACCGGACAGATGCGTACCCGCAAACCGGGAGGGCCGCAGGCTATAACCGCTTATGGCGATTATGAGACGGTGAACAACCGCAAGATATCCACTTCGCGTACGCTGAATATCCAGAACGGGGCTGATGTTTACTCGCTGGATATGAACTTTACCAAGGTTGATTTCGATGAGCAGCTCGATTATCCTTTTAATATTCCGAAGAGTTATACGGTGAAAGTGCCGGAGGCTTCGCCTGGTAAATAAGGTCACCTTAGCTTATTTCATGCTGCCTTTTTCCATCGTAACCTGCTCTCATTACCTTAGCTTGCGTAACCTGCCCTCATTACCTTAGCTTGCGTAACCTGCCCTCATTACCTTAGCTTGCGTAACCTGCCCTCATCACCTTACCTTGCGTAACCTGCTCTCATTACCTTACCTTGCGTAACCTGCTCTCATTACCTTACCTTGCGTAACCTGCTCTCATTACCTTACTTTTCTTTTGCTTCGCCAAAAGAAAAGTAACAAAAGAAAAGGCGACTTTTTTCGAATCGCTCCGCGCAAAAAAAGAGGCTCTACTCTGTTGTCGCAGTTCGCTACTTCCCTAAATGGCGCTGGTTTTGACTCTCCACAGTACTACTATTGAGCATTGTCAATCGTGGCAACTTTATCGCTCTGATATAACGCCATCAATCGTGTCACGACCCAAAAAGGCGCCATCATATGCTCGGCTTCAGCGCTGCTATCATTTTGCATTTTCGATACCTCTTTGCAATTTAAGTTTGATGCCGCTTACTCTTTGCAATGCCCCAATTGTTTTGAATTTTTATGGGGTGTATGGGGCATTTGTTTTGGAGGCAATTTCTTTATGGTCCTTTACTGTGGCTGCTTACAGCTGATTTATTAAATTTTATTTACATTTCCCATCGTGCCACACGATGGGAAATTATGTGTTCTTCGCTCGATCAATAACCTGCTCTCATTACCTTACTTTTCTTTTGCTTCGCCAAAAGAAAAGTAACAAAAGAAAAGGCGACTTTTTTTGAATCGCTCCG
>CANJQU010000079.1 GCA_947476485.1 Chitinophagaceae bacterium | reverse complement strand
GAGCATTTTTTACAATTAAAGAGCACTCACGAAAAAGAAGTAACACAGCGTCAGCAGAAAGTAGTAGAAAGCGAAAACAGGCTGAAACAAACGGAACAGAGTCTTAAAGAAAAGACTGCGGCAGTACAGCGCCAGACGCAGGAGAACGAACAACTTAAGGAGACACTGGAAAACCATCAGAAGGCCTTCAACATTAAGCGTGTGGAGCTCGATAAGCACCATGAAGAGCATGTAAAGCGCCTCGAAAAAGTGGCGGGTCTTTCTGCTGAGCAGGCCAAGACCGAGTTGATGGAAGTGGTGAAGGAAGAAGCCCGCACCCGCGCCATGGCCCATGTGAAGGACATCATGGAGGAGGCTAAGATCAATGCCTCTAAAGAAGCTAAGAAGATCATCATCCAAAGCATACAGCGCCTCGGTTCTGAACAGGCTATCGAGAATGCCATCACGGTGTTCAACCTGGAGAGCGATGAGATCAAGGGCCAGATCATTGGTCGTGAAGGACGTAACATCCGTGCGCTGGAAGCAGCAACGGGTGTGGACCTGATCATTGACGACACCCCCGAAGCAATTGTACTTTCCTGCTTCGATCCGCTACGCCGCGAAATAGCGCGCCTGTCGCTGCAGCGCCTGGTGCAGGATGGACGTATACACCCTGCCCGTATCGAGGAAGTGGTGGAAAAGACCAAGAAACAACTGGAAGAGCAGATCATGGAGATCGGTGAGCGTACCATCATAGAGCTGGGCGTTCATGGATTGCATAAAGACCTGGTGCGCCTGGTGGGTAAGATGCGCTTCCGCTCGTCTTACGGACAGAACCTGCTGATGCACTCTAAAGAAACAGCCAACCTTTGCGGCCTGATGGCCTCCGAGCTGGGACTGGGACAGAAAGTAGTGAAGCTGGCAAAACGTGCCGGCTTGCTGCATGATATAGGCAAGGTACCGGACGAAGAAACAGAACTGAGCCACGCATTACTTGGTGCTAAAGTAGCAGAGCGTTGTGGTGAGCATGCATCCATAGTGAACGCGATAGGCGCGCACCATGATGAAATGGAAATGCTCTACATCATCTCCCCTATCGTTCAGGCTTGTGACGCCATAAGTGGCGCCCGCCCCGGTGCAAGGCGCGAAATGATGCAAAGCTATCTGCAGCGCATCAAGGACCTGGAGAACCTGGCTATGGCCTACCCCGGTGTGGAAAAAGCCTACGCCATACAGGCAGGTCGTGAACTTCGCGTGATGGTGGAGGCAGACAAGATCAATGATGCCGAGAGCGACAAGCTGTCGTTTGAGATAGCCGATAAGATACAGAAGGAAATGCAATACCCCGGCCAGATAAAGGTGACCGTTATCAGGGAACTAAGGGCGGTGAATATAGCACGCTAAGAAATTGTTAGTATATTACTGAAACTGCAATGGAGCGATCTGTTGCAGTTTTTTTTTGTCCGCCGCGAAGGAGGATTTGCTTAAATTTGTTTCTATTGAAAGAGATTGATCCTTATATTTTGAACAGAAATGAGCAGCCCAGCCAAGAAACTAAGACTATATTACCTTGATGAGGTTACCGATAAATATATTGGTAAACGAGGCAGTCCAAAGCGGGAAGCGTTTGAGAATGAATTGAGGATTGAAGTAACGAAAAAAACGATCCTAAAGACAAAGCGAGAAAAGTTACTATCAATTGTCGAAGCCGGGGCGCACAGCAAAACTTCAATCAGGAAGTGGGCTGAAAATACGATCCTTTAAGAAATGTTCAAATATAGAGATTTGTAGTGAACTCTTCTTATAACCTGCAATGGAGCGATCTGTTGCAGATTTTTTGGGGGAATTTGCTAAAATTAGATCCGTATATCTATCTTTATATAACTTATTTGTAACTATCCACACTACACTTTTTGTTAACATGGCAACAATTTCAAATAACGACAGCGGTCGTCAGAAATACGAGGATTACATACAGTCATTTAGGGTTGAGATTTCAAATGTCGGTGCACACATGTCTATTGATTCTGCGACGAGAATGGCGTATGACAATGAGATCAGTAAAATGTCTGCCCAATTAACGGACAAGGTTGCAGCGGGGAAAATGACCTGGACGGACGCCGCAAGTGAAGCGCAAAATGTACGGAACGAAGTAATGACAATAATGCGTGGCAGAAGCACCCCGGTAGGTCTTGCAATTGCAACAAAATTAAAAAAAGAAGGAAAAACTTTGAATGACCTTGTGGCGATTAAGACCATTAAATTATTTGGGAAAAACGCTAAGTTCCAGAAACTTACATCTATCCAGAAAGATATGATTTATTCTGCAATAGTTAAGTCGGCAGGAAAATCAAATCCCGAGATTACTATGGCAATGGTCAGAATTTCACGCGTCGGACGCGGTCTGATTTTCATTTCGTTTGCGGTATCAATTTATACAATCATGACCTCAGAAAACAAGGTCAATGCCACTAAGCGGGAATTTGCTTTGACAGGCGCGGGAATTGGTGGAGGCATGGCAGGAGGCGCGCTCGCTGGTCTTGTTTGCGGGCCCGGTGCTCCTGTATGTGCGACGATTGGAGCTTTTGTAGGTGGAGTTGTAGCTGCTTTTGGCGTAGATAATTATTGGAATTAGTAAGAATGCGTGTACAAATGCTAATGTGGGGGTCCTCACAATATCTTCTTCCACTCCACGTTATAGTTAAAACAAAACACATGCACCCACTCAAACAAATAAGCCTGCTCGTATTATCTGCGATTAGCTACAGTGCCACAGCCCAGGAGCAAAGCGCCTTGGTTTACAACCGGAATATCTTATCCATCTCCCCGGTGCAAATAAGCGAGAATACGCCGACTGGTGTGGGCATTCAGTATGAACGCTTCCTTGGGGCGGATAGCAAACTCAGCCTGTATCTTCCGGTTGCCTACTCTTTTGGGCACAGCAACCCGTGCGATCCGGATATCAGGACAAGGATGCTGTATGCCTATCCGGGCGTGAAATTTTACCCTGCCGGTTATAAACATAAAGTAACTTATGCGGTGGGGCCATCATTGGCATTTGGTACCGGCACGACAAACTGCAACTGCGGCGAACTTGTGACGCAAACAATGGAATTAAAGCCCAAAGAGTACAAACCCAAGACTGAAATGGGCGTGCTCATCAACAACTCAGTGAATGTGCAGGCAACCAATCATGTATATATAGGCAGCGAAATAGGCCTTGGCGCTACCTACCTGAACACGGTAGGCGGGCGAAATTTGGGGACCGATATCATGCTGCAAATGAACCTGAAAGTGGGATATAGGTTTTAGATCCGTCAGACCGATCCTTGACAATTCAGTCCAATACTACATCCCCGGAAACATCAGACCATCGAGGAATATATTTGCCTTTGTTTCTGGTACGTTGCCTTTGGTGTACACATACATCACAGCTATGTACTTGCCGTTGGTCCATCCTTTCACTTTCCAGTTCACGGCATCGCCATCCACCCAGTAGTCTATCACTCCTCGTATGTCATCCCTGTTCTTCAATTTGTGCCCCTTACCATATCCCGCGGCGCTGGTTATCTTCAGTGAACCTTTAAGATAATCCAGATATTGAATAAGCACGTCTTCGCTGGTCTGCAGATCGGTTATCTTGTCTTTCACCTTCACGCATATGATACCAAACGAGACACTATCTTTAGAACATTCTCCGGTATATACATCAGATGAGTCCGGGCTCTTTTCCAGTTGAAAGGTTCCGGGATCACAGAAAAAGTAAGCAGAGCAGCCACTATTGCTCACAGGGTATTTCTTTAACGACTGACTATATACATTGCCCGCAAAAAGTATGCACAGCAAAAGGAGTACGTGTTTATACATACCTCAAAAGTATAAAAATCGGGCAATTACTGACACTCATATCCTACCCTGCGGATATTCGTCACATGGCCCAGTATAGACTCTGTTACCGTAGATATTCTGCCGCCCGTATCAAGTGTATACCTGTAGGTTTTCACACTGTCATCGAAAGGAGTGACCACGTGCGCCTGTGTCAGTAAATGCCTGGGGGTATAAATACCCCTGCCATAGGCTTCAAGATCGCTCAATGCGGCAGTAAGATTCCCTGTATTATAAAGTGTATCATTGTAAGTGTAGTAAGTCATATTCAACTGCCCTCCGTTAGTTTCCTGGGAATCGACCACCGGATCTCCGTTCTGCCAACTTACATAATCTGTCAGCACATTACTATAGCCGCTCCCATTGTGCAGGTACATATTTCCTGTCGAATCGTAGAAATAATCATCCCACTGCTGGTTATAACTATAATAATAATAGCTGTGACGAATACTGACGATCCTGTTCTGCGCATCCAGCAATATCGTATCACCCTGGTCCGAATAGGTCTGCTGTGCATTTACCGTCCTCGTCTGTATCCTGCCGCTACTATAGTTAAAATAACGGTAGTAATTGGTATACGGCGCCTGCATCACATAAACGAACAGGTTGTGAACCGTACCATCATCATTATAGTAAACGCGGTACACCGTTTTCAGACTTGTATCGCTGCCGCTCTCTGCTATCTCAGATATACGGCAGCCTGTAAATTTAGCAGGGCCCGGCGTGCCCGGTTTTTTACACGACGGCACCCATAACAATAATAGAAACGACGAAAAAATGATCAGTACTTTTTGCATAAGAGTAAGGGCGTTAATTTCAGACTTGTAAATCTATATAATTTTCTGCCGGCAGCACCAGTATAACGCAAAAACTACCTGCACTCGTATGCAACCCGGGTTATACTGAGCACATTTCCTATTGATTCTGTAACCCTTGTGATCCTGCCACCTGTATCCAGCGTGTAGACGTAGGTTCTGATGGTATCAAGAGACGAAGTGTTCAGGTGATCTGTAGCTTTCAGCAAATGCCGGTTAGCATAAATTGGGGTACCATAGTTTGCAAAGTCAGACAGGTCTGCAGTAATAGTACCTGTATTATACAGCGTATCGTAGTAGGAATAGGAATAAAGGTCAGACGGGCTGCCGAATCCTGTTATTGTTCTCCGGGAGCTCAGCATATCACCATCTTGCCAAACGATAGCATCGGTGTAAAACGCACTATAATTAGATGATCTATGCGAAGTCAGCAGGTCGGTGCCATCAAAGCTGTAACTATCCCATTGAAGATTATGAATGTCGGAGTTGAAAAAATGTACGATATGGACGATCCTGCCATGGGTATCCAGCGCCATTGAGTCGGCGGGCTGAGAATCGGTCTGTCCTGCGTAGACGATCCTGGTAGTTATTGCATTATCCTTGTAGGTAAAGTACTTGTAGTAATTAGAATTGGGCGCCTGCGAAAAATAAATGAACATTCGCTGCACCTTGCCATTGTCATTATAGTAGAAGTTATAAGCAGTTTCCCTGGTGGTATCACTGCCACTCTTTGCTATCTTAGATATACGGCAACCGGTAAATTTTGCCGGGCCGGGTGTAGCTGGTTTATTACAGGCTGCAAAAAACAAAAGAACCAACAGGAGAACAGGAATAATAACTATTTTATACATAACGATAGGTTTTGATTGTGCTTTTAGCTGAGCATACCTTTTACATACTCATCCTCAATTTAAAATCGGCTGTCAGCACCTTACTTAATTTTTCATAAGGAACGAATACCCTGGTCTCGCGCGTAATACGCATATCATCGGCCGAAGGATAGCAAAACACCAGGCCATTACGCGTAACTATCATGCTTTCAACCGGGGTTATTTTATCCGCTGGCAGTACCTCCCGTGCACCTTGCTTAACACTACTTCTGTATAAATCACGCAATAGCTCTGTGAGTTTGCTTATATCTGCTACTACATCATTCAAATGCCAGACTTTTTTACGGGCTACATCGATACAGCTATACACATTCCTGCTGGTCATCCCTTTTATACTGCCGGTAGAAAAACTCTCGCATTCCATCACCAGAAAACCATCACCATTATAGATCGGGAACAACATGGAATAATAATTGTGCCCCCCAAGTGCAGGCTGGTCACTGACCGGCGTATCTGATACTAATCTCTGGCAATCCACATTGAAATCATCAAAACACTTACGCGATTCTACAAGCGGCATGTCTGAGAAGGTCATCGCGCCACCCTTTTTCCCTACGGTCATTTCAAGTAACTGCCCGTTGATGAATTCGGCATCGCTCCCCGACACCAGGGAAGATGGCTTCACGCCGATAAAACGATACACTGCGGATAGTCTTTGATATCCAAGGTATTTTTTTGTAGAATCCCGGTAGGCAAATATTTCAAGGGGAACTGCATTCTTATATTCCTCAACCAGGTTTATATCCAGCGTTTGCTTTTTATCACCACTTTGCCACTTCCCGGCCAGGTGGCCGTCCTTAATCGTAAAGACCCAGGTAGCAGGCTGGCTTCCACCATCTTGTTCCGCATCCATCCAGTTATCGCCAATAAAATATTCGGATGCAGTAAGAGTCGCATCATACTCAAATTTTGCCGGCTCGCCTATAATTAGTGTTTTCGCATCATGCCCAGCCAGATCATACAAATAGCTTCCTCCGTAGTTAGATCCTCCGCAAAATCCAAATCTTAGATCCATCGCCACTTTTCTTTTTCCAATCGTACCCGTGAAATGTTTGTAAATGTCGGCACCATGAGTAAGGCTTTTACAGTCCTTCTTTTGAGCGAATGACGGTGAGCCCGGCAACAGGGCAAAAGCCAGCATGAATACGTGGAGCATTGTTACTTTCATAATATTGTAATTTTAGCCAGTAAGGCCATGTACTCAAAAGTAATAAACATTTGCATATATCATTCTGGTGCTTATGCTACCCAATCGATGGGTTTTCTACCTACCCGATACGCTCTACGTCCGGGATATCAATTTATCTCTTATCAACTTACAACTCCCCACTAGTGACAGAGCTTCTCTTCAGTATCTCTTCTATCTCACGCTCCCGTTTCTGTATCTGGAAACGCATAGGAGAGAATGTCCACCGGCTGCGCAATTTAGATAAACGGTCCTGCGGCGGTCTTAGTATGAGACGACCAATAAGATTCAGCGGCACAAAGTGTTTGAAAACATTTGAGAGCTTCACAAAGTAAACCACAGTAGCCGCATCGCAACGCTCCAGCACATTTTTCAGTTCCTCCGGATCGGTAAGCGATGATATACACAGCACTGTGCCCGTCCTGGAATTAAAGTACTGCTGTAAGGGCGTATCCTTGTGCCACACACTGTTACTGATTATGCGTGCTGACTTCTCCGTCTCGGTCAATTGCTCCGGGATATGAAATGACTGATCCGGTATAAAACGCATCTCCCATTCTTTGTTAGAAAGTGTCTCATATACTGTCCATACATTGTTCTTGTAGTAGTTCAGCATTTCTTTTAGGTATCCCTCGCTCATCCACTGCGCTTTCACTGCCGCATAAAAGCTTGCATAGAAGTAAAGGTGCGATGCATATGGCTCAAACATTTCAGGAATGCGCACTACTAGCTCCCGATTTTTGGCATAAACCTTCCACACAATGCGGCGCACGTCATCGCCGCTCTCAAAGTCCTTGTAGTTCAGCGGCTCCCCTTCCACCCTGCGCAGTTGTTCTATGCGCACGTCCATGGTCTCTGTCTTCTTAGGAAACACATTTGCATCCTCTTCGGTGGTTAGCACAGGCGGCTGGTAAAAATGTCCCGACACCGGCTGCTGCGCAGCAAGAGAGAATAAATGCAGCATATCCTGGAAGTACACAAAGCCACCCTTCAGCTCATACTCCTTTATATCCGGCAGGCTCATGCGGCTGCGGCCTGTGATCGCTGAGCGCACAAAAGTCTTATCCTTCCATTTGTTAGACAGCAGGCTAAAACGGTCGGTCATGATGTTATCATCATAGTAAAGCCGGCCCTTCACAAAACCAAGCAATGGCCGTATCACGCCCTGCAGCCGGGTATTGAGAAACAGCTTATTTTTTTTTCCTTTTATAGTCTCAGCGGTAAATTCAACTTCCAGCTTATATCCTTTGTTGCTGCGCAACCACAAATAATAGAAATAGCTGATGAAAGTACTGAGCACAGATAACACAATGAGCCCCACCCCAAACCACATAACCATCCGGCCCATCAGTATAATGAACGGAAGCAGCGGAGACGGATCTTCACCCTTGACAGTTGGCTTATATAACACACTAAAGCCCCACCACCCGGCAAGGCCACACAGTACAGTATTGAGGGTAAACGGAAAGTACTGCAGATAATAGCGCACTTTCCATTTTATTTGTTTCCAGTTCATCAGGAGATACCGGCTTAGGAACGCTGATACAAGGTATGAAAATAAAGAAATGCAACTGTAAGAGTTGTTAATTTTCAGCATTTCTTTGCTGGGTTATCTCTATCTGCTTTCGCGTTGGCAATAATATCAGCCGCAACGTGGTGTCATTTGTAAAATAGCTTATCGCCCAGTTGATGAATATCATAAGCTTATTCTTCACACTCAGTATGAGCATCAGATGCAGGAACATCCATGTAAACCACGCAAGCCTGCCCTGGAAGCTCAGGAATGGCAGATCCACCACAGCCTTATGCTTCCCTACTGTCGCCATTGTACCCGGATTTTTATACACGAACGGCTTCATTACTACATTACTGCTTAGCCGCTTCATATTTGCTGCAAGGTTCTTAGCCTGGTTTATGGCCACGTTTGCCAGTTGCGGATGTCCTCTCGGAAAACCTTCTGTTTCCATGTAGGCTATATCACCGATTGCAAATACATTGTCGTAATCATGCACTTTATTACATTCATCCACTTTGATCCGGTTGCCGCGCACCAATACGTCTTTTGAAATTCCTGCCGGAACGTTTCCCATCACCCCTGCCGTCCATATCAGGTTCCGGCTTTTTATAGTTCTTCCATCCTTTAGCGTTATCAGGTGACCATCGTAATCCTGCACTATGGTGTCGGGCCACACGGTCACACCCATCTGCTCCAGGTATTCCTGCGATCTACGCTGCGATGGCTCGCTCATATTCTGCAATACATGCGGCGACCCTTCCACCAGGTAAATGTTCAGCTTTGAAAAGTCCATATCCGGGTAGTCCTTCGGCAGTACAAATTTTTTCATCTCCGCCAGCGACCCTGCCATCTCTACGCCGGTGGGACCGCCACCAGCCACCACAATATTCAGTATTTCTTCGAGTTGCCCGCCGGTGGCGCTTAGTGCATCTTCGAAATTCAGGAGTATCCGGTTACGAATGGCAATCGCTTCATTTGTCGATTTCATTGGGAAAGCATACTGTTCAAAATTCTTATTCCCGAAGAAATTATTGGTACAGCCAGTTGCGATCACCAGCAGGTCATAGTAAAAGTCACCTTCGTCTGTCACTACTTTTTGCCCACCGGTATCCACTTCGGTTACCCTTGCTATCCGCACATGTATATGCTGCTCTCTCTGAAATATCTTTCGCAGCGGGAACGAAATAGCGCTCGGCTCCAGGCGGCCGGTAGCTACCTGGTAAAATAAAGGTTGAAACTGGTGGAAGTTATACTGATCGATCAGCGTAATTTCAAAATCATTATTACGCAGCCCCCGCGCCACCTGCAGACCTGCGAACCCCGCTCCGAGAATAACCACTTTCTTGCCCATCCAGGTGTTGATGTTAAAAAGCGTGCCATTGCTATCACTTTTTCCCGCCTGGTATCAATGGAGCTTCCCAGCCCACATAGATCGAATTGTATTTTTTCAACTCGCTCTTCAGCTCCGCTGTCATCTTATTGACAACGTCCATCTTCACCGCTTCATACTTAATAAGCAGCAGCTCATAGGGCATATTAGGACTTTGCGACGCCTTTGTAGTATCTGCCTTAAATCCTTTGGCCCTGGCAAATCCCGCAAAGGCAGAGCGCCCGCTATCGGTCCTGAAGTACACATCAAACTTGATATCCCGCGGCTTGGTGAGGCTGTCGCCCTGCTGCAGCAACCGGGCTATGATCTTATCATTTTCCATCCAGTTCCTGTTCTCTTCATTCGGATAGAGGAAGGTGCGGTATGTGCTCCATTCCCGGTCGGCCTTCATATTTATAGCAAACTGGTAGTTGGGATAATTCCTTTTATACATGCGCATGATGGCATTGCGAACGCCTGTAGTATCTTTTACATAATAGTAATTCAGCCGCTCACAATTATAAGTGAACGTACCAACAAGCAGCTTAGCAGTAACACCGGTAATAAAATTATTGGTAGCGTCCAGTATCTCCTCCAGCCGCTCTATTTCTTCCTTGCCCGGCAGATGTTGCTTGTTACAGTCTATCGCTTGCGGACCTGTAACAAGCAGGTAAGGATACTTGCCATCCGGAGCTATATCCATATACCCCATATCAACAAGCACAGAGCCCGGCTTGTCGCCAAACTTCGCCATATAAGTATCCCATTGCTCCGTCTGCGCGACGGCATTTTGGAACAGGATCGTGCAAATAAAGATTTGTAAAAAAAGGAATTGCTTCACGGAGTAAAGTAACTACTTCCCCGGCAGCTATCCTGCCACTTTAGGAAATTTTTGGGAAATGTAAGCCTGGTGGTACCCGGTATATCCCGGGTGGGTTCTTTGCAATGCAGCCTATTCACGCACCTATATAAACGCGTTGAGACGCCATGCTGGCGTCTCAACGACATGTTCTTTAACTATCCATCCTTCAAACTACTAATTTTTCACAAACATCTTCGAACCTATTCTCATGCCATTCCGTGTGATAACCACCGTGTAGACACCAGCAGGTAACCCGGAAACGTCGAAGCTGCCTTTGCCCTGCATGATCGGTGCGCTTTGTATGTCTTTGCCCAGCATGTCTGTCATTTTCACAACTACTTCGTCTGACCAGTTCACGCCACTCACTTCAATGTTCACGCGGGACTCGGCCGGGTTAGGGAACAGGCGCACATCATACGATGCCGCCACAGTGCCTACAGATGTTATCGTATTGTAGGTATAATACGTTTTCTGCGAGCAGCCGTTCTTAGTGGTAATTACCCAGTAATTCCGGCCTAGCGTATCTGGCGACGGATTGTAATAATCCTGTGTGATCTGTCCGCGGATAATGGTCGAATCTAAGGTGGCTATGTTGTCATAACCCCATTGATAGCTGTCAGCGGTATTATCTGTACAAATAAATTCAGACAGGTAATATTGCACATGTGGGTTTATTGATACACCTGAACCGATCGTAGTAACAAAGCTATCTGAAATGGCACAGCCCGAACTAAGGATGAGCGCCAACAACCGTACAACCGCAAGGCCCGGATTATGGAAGCTCACCAATGCATATTGCCCGTTCGATGAAGTATCAAATATCTGCGCGTTGGTTGCGCTCCAGTGGTAATAAATACCAGGAGGCGGTGTGCCCAGTGCCCCGAAGTTCTGGAACAATGTGTTCGAGCACATCGGTGTATCCGGTAAAGTGATCAGGCGACCGAAAGCAAATGCTTCATTCACCGTCACGGAATCGATAACGTAAGCAGATCCGCACGAGTTGGTATAGGTATAAGTGATGAAGGTCATACCTCCGGACACTCCGAATACCACACCGGTGAATGAATCGACCGTGGCGACGGACGGATCACTGCTGGTCCATATCCCGCCCAGCACGGTATCTGAAAGCGTGGCACTGAAATTTGCGCATATCTGGGTAAAGCCCAGGATCGGCCCGGCAAATGGTAATGGGTTTACCTGCACACTGGTCGTTGCAGTATCTGCACCGCACTGCTGGTTAACAATGTAGGTGATCGTTGTAGTACCTGCCGATACGCCGGTCACAACTCCGGTCGAACCAATGACACTCGCTATGCCTGTATTTGCACTGCTCCATGTACCACCTGCCACTGAGTCGGTCAATGCAGTAGTGGAAGCTTCGCACACAGTGGTAATTCCCCCGATCGTTCCAATATAGGGGAGCGGATCGACCGAGAACACCATAGTAGCCGCACAGCCCGATGTAACAAAGGCGTAAGAGATCACCGCAGTACTCGATGCCAGTATCGCAGTAACGGTACCAACACTGGTTATTGTTACAACTGTAGGGTCACTGCTGCTCCAGGTACCGCCGCCCGTAGCATCAAAAAGGTTGGTCGATGTGCCGGGGCAAAGATGGTTGAGCCCTGTTATTGGACTTGGGATCGGATTGATCGTCACATTTAAAGTGGCATTACATCCCGCTAACGAGGTATATGTAATTGTTGCAATGCCCGGTGCCTGGCCAGTCACAATCCCGGTGAATGAGTCTACGATAGCTATTGTCGTATTGCTGCTCGTCCATACGCCGCCTAACGGTGTAGATGTAAGCGTATCACTGTACAATGAACAGATCATTCCGTCACCTGTTACAGGTGTAGGGTTTGCATTTACGGTTATCAGTTCACTAAGGAAGCAACCCGTGCCAAGCATGTAAGTAATAGAAGTAATACCCACAGATACACCTGTTACATCGCCTACTGCACCGGAAACCGTAGCCACTCCGGGATCACTGCTGCTCCATGTTCCACCTGGTGTGGCATCGCTCATGAAGATCGTAGACCCGATGCACACGTATGTAGGTCCTACTATTGGTTCCGGCAGCGGATTGATGGTTACTTCATAGGTTGAATTACAGCCGGTACCTAACTGGTAGGTGATAGTCGCCGTACCTGCGCCAACACCGGTAAGGTCGCCGGAAACAGAGTTTACTGTTGCAACTGCTGTATTGCTGCTGCTCCATGTGCCGAAGGGTGTTACATCACTTAGTGTGGCAATAGCACCCTCACACAACTCACTTATTCCTGTAATAGCGACAGGCACACTGTTAACACGGAACAGTGTTGTAGTATAACAGCCCGTAGGCAGTGTATAAGTAATCGTTGTTAATCCTGTATCCACGCCGGTTACCACACCCGTTGGACCAGCGGTAGCTGCGATAGTTATATCCGCGCTACTCCAGTTCCCAAACGGAACGGCATCAGACAAGGTAGTTGTAGATCCCACGCAGGTATTGGTAATTCCTGTTATTGCAGTTGGATTTTGGTTGACGGTTACAACAGCCGTTGCGAAACAACCGGTTGTAAGCACCCTGTAGGTAATTGTAGCCGTATCGGGAAGTATGCCGGACACCACTCCTGTGGTCAGCCCTATTGCCGCTACTGACGGCTGGCTGCTCGTCCATACCCCGCCCGGCGTGGCATCACTTAGTGTAACCGTCCAACCCTGGCACATAGCCAGTATACCCGTAATAGGAAGGGGCGCAGTGTTAACATTAATGGTTGTTGTGACAATACAGCCTATTCCGAGCGAATACGTAATAACCACTGTGCCTGCCGACTGGCCGGTAACAACACCAGTAGCCGCTGCCACACTTGCGATAGTTGCATCCTGGCTGATCCATGTCCCGCCTGTTGCAGCATCACTTAGCGTGATAGATGCATTAGGGCATACATTCGTAGCTCCCATAATCGGCCCGGGATTAGCGTTCACAGTAATGGTAACGAATGCCGCACATCCTGACCCGAGCGTATAAGAGATATTAGCTGTTCCGGGAGATATGGCACCGACTATTCCTGAGCTTACTCCCACTGTCGCCACTGATGTATTGCTGCTGCTCCAGGTGCCGCCGCTTACCGAATCAGAAAGAACCGTTGTCGTGCTGGTGCAGAGCGCAAATGCACCGGGCACTACCGTATTGAATATCTGTGACGGGCTTGCGTTCACCGTGATAGTTTTGCTTGAGCTGCATAACCCGATCGTATAGCTGATCGTAGCCGTGCCGCCTGGCACATTTTGCGCTATTACATGCCCGGTCCCAATACCCACCGTAGCTACAGTGTCGTTGCTGCTGCTCCAGGTGCCGCCTATGCTTACGTCTGTAAGATTTATTACAGAACCGGCACACACTGTTGACGGCCCGGTAATTGCTGCCGGTGACTGGTTTATCGTGATCACCGCTGTAGACGTACAGCCGGTGCCCATAGTATAAGTTATCGTTGCAGTGCCCGCACTAACGCCGGTTGCAACACCTGTCAGCAATCCTATTGTTACCCTGCCAAGATTGCTGCTGGTCCATTCGCCACCGGTTACCGCATCGCTCAGCGGTGTTGAAGCGCCGGTACAAACCGTCAGGGTACCCAGTATCGCTGTCGGGAATGGATTTACCGTTACGGTAGTAGTAGCAGAACAACCTGATGCCCCGGTATAAGAGATAGTGGCAGTACCAATGTTCACACCGGTTACAACACCAGACGATGTGATCGTAGCAATAAGGGTGTTTCCGCTGCTCCATACACCACCGGGTGTAACATCATGCAAAGTTGTGGTCAATGCCTGGCAAAGGAACGGAACACCTGTAATTGGTGCAGGTATTGTATACACCGTAAAACCTAAAGTTTGTTTACAGCCTGTTGGCAGCATATAAGTAATAGTGACCGTCCCGCCAATCATACCGCTCACGGTACCCGTAAGAGAGTCTATCGATGCAATGGATGCATTACTGCTGGTCCATGTCCCGCCTGGGGTTGCATCGGTCAGCGTAGTGCTCGCTCCGGCACATACATTATTTATACCTGTTATAGAGGAAGGAACCGGGTTGACCGTCAGCGTTGATGTAGTATAGCATCCCGTTGTAAGGGTGTAACTGATCGTAGTAGTTCCGGCAGCAACCGGCGTAACCAATCCTCCACTCACTCCGGCAACACCCGGGTTACTGCTGCTCCAGCTACCTAGTGGTGTAGCATCTGCCAGAGATGATGTCACCCCTGCGCACACAGACAAATTGCCCATTATTGCAGATGGCAGCGGATGAACAGTGATCGTAGCTGTCTTAAAACATCCGACGCTGGAAGTATAACTAATGATCGCAGTTCCGGCAGCAACACCCGTTACAACACCGCCCGCATCTATCGTGGCAACAGCCGGGTTAGCGCTGCTCCATGTACCCACGAACAGACCATCGCTTAAAGTAGTAGTACGTCCGACACATACGAACAGCACACCGGTAATAGCAGGAGGTGCGGGGTTAACGACCATGTTGCTCGTAGTATAGCAGCCTGTGCTTAATGTGTAAGTAATATTTACAGTACCTGCATTCACACCTGTTATTACCCCGGTGGCAGCACCGGCAGTTGCTATTGCAGTGCTGCTGCTCGTCCATGTGCCACCGGCATCAGGATCGCTCAGGGTAACAGTCATGCCCTGGCATACGTTGCCCGGGCCAAGTATGGTTGATGGTAATGAATGAACAATTACGTTCGTCGTGCGTATGCAACCGGTAGGTAGTGTATAGGTCATTGTGGCTGTTCCGCTTGAAACGCCTACTACTACTCCCGAGCCCGGTGTGATCGTGGCGACTCCAGGATTACTGCTGGTCCATCCGCCACCGCTCGTTATGTCATTCAAGGTAACTGAAAAACCGATACATACGCTGGTAGCCCCGGTAATAACTGCGGGCAGCGGATTAACTGTAACAGCCGTCCATACTTTACAATTGGTGGCAAGCGTATATGTAATATTTGCAGTTCCTGCAGCAACTCCGTTCACGAGCCCGGTGCTGAGACCAACACTTGCTACGGAAGCGCTGCTGCTGGTCCACAACCCGCCGGACGTTGCATCCGTTAGATTTGTTGTCAGGCCCACACATACCGATTTGATACCGGAGATGGGTGCAGGCAATGGATTTACGGTCACTATGGTTGAACTTGCACAACCTGTGGAAAGCGTATAACTGATAATTGCAGTTCCTGCGGAAACGCCGGTCACTACACCCACACCGGATGGAGCAATAGTGGCAACACCTGTATTGAGACTTGTCCATCCTCCGCTGGATGTTCCATCAAGAAGATTTGTCGTTGAGCCCTCACACACAAATGTCGTCCCTGTTATCGCTGCCGGTAAAGGATTAACGGTTACTATAATTGTCTTCTGGCAGCTGGTTGCAAGTGCATATGTGATCGTCACTGTTCCTGCACCAACACCGGTCACAAGGCCGGTACCGTCAACTGTGGCTCTTAATGTATTGCTGCTGGTCCATAATCCGCCGGTGGTAGCATCAGTGAGTTGCGTTGTTAATCCAACACATACAAAGGTCGTACCTGTGATCGCTGATGGCAGTGGATTTACGGTGATGGTTTTTGTCGTGTTACATCCGGTTGACAAAGTGTAAATAACGGTATCGGCGCCGGCAGTAAAACCTCCGGTAATAACTCCCGAAACTGATATTGTCGCCACGGACGGGTTTGTAACGCTCCATGTTCCTCCCGCAGTCAGATCGCTGACAGTGATGGTCAACCCCGTACATACCGTAGACAAACCTGATATAGCCAGCGGCAATGGATTAACAGTCACAACAGAGGTTGTCTTACACCCTGTACCCAGGACATAGCTGATCAACGACGTGCCTGCCGCAATACCTGAAACATTTCCAGAGGCATCAATGGTGGCAACCCCAACGTTGGTGCTGCTCCATGTACCACCTATAGTTGCGTCGGTCAATGATGTTCCCTGTCCCGCACACATGCGCCCTATACCCGTAATAGCAAGTGGTAATGGATTAACCGTAACAACGTAGGTTACCAAACAACCTGTCGCGGTCAGTCTGTATGTTATAGTAGTGGTTCCCGCAGATACTCCGGCCACCACACCTGTGCTGGTTACAGTAGCCACTGTCGGTGTACTGCTGATCCAGGTACCACCTGTCGTTGCGTCGCTCAGCGTGATGCTGGACGATACACATACGTTGGTTGGCCCGGAGATACCCACCGGAACCGAATTAACCGTGATCACAAACGTCTTGAAACAGCCGGTTCCGAGCGTATACGTGATCATCGCCGTGCCGGGGGACATACCTGTAACCGCGCCAGTGCCGGAAACGATCGTAGCCACTATCGGGTTATTGCTGCTCCATGTGCCACCGGCGCTTGCGTCACTTAACACAATTCCGGAACCGACACATACCGCTGTAGCCCCGCTTATATTTGCAGGTAGCGGATTTACGGTGATCGGCGCTGTAATAAGACAACCTGTTCCGAGTTTATAAGTGATCATGCTCGTACCTGCGGCTACTCCCGTAGCCAGGCCTGTAGAGGAAACGATCGTAGCGATTGTAGTTGTGCCACTGGACCAGGTACCACCGCTGGTAAGGTCGGTGAGCGCCGTTGTCAATCCAGCGCAAACGGAAAGAGTACCACTGATAGGCGCCGGCAATGGATTCACGGTAACCACGATGCTTCTCTGGCATCCGGTAGCGCTAAGCGTGTAATAGATCGTATCCAGTCCGGCGGAAGCGCCTGACGCGGCAAATGCCGAACCGGTGCCTATGTTTACCACTGAGCTGTTGCTCGAGCTCCAGAAGCCGCCGGTAGTTGCGTCAGTTAATATCGTCAGTGAGTTCACACATACACTGGCAACTCCTGATATAGCTGCAGGCAACGGATTGACCGTTACCACAGCCGTAGTGTTACAACCCGAGCTAAGTGTATATGTGATGCGTGCCGTACCTGCCGCAACACCGGTTACAACGCCGGTGTTGAAAACTACACTCGCAACTCCGGGAGTGCTGCTCGTCCAGTCTCCGCCGGTTATGGTATCGGTGAGGGTGGTTTGAGTACCTGCACAAATGGCCATAGTACCTGTAATAATGCTTGGTGACTGGTTCACCGTCACAGAGATCGTAGACTGGCATCCGGTGCTCAGGGTATAGCTTATAGTTGTAATGCCCGGTGTAAAGTCAGACATGGTACCGGTGGCAGAACCTATTGTTGCCACCGTAGGATTGCTGCTGCTCCATACGCCACCCAGTGTCGCATCATGCATCGTATTGATCGTATTGGTGCAAACGTTTATTAAGCCCGTTATCGCAGCAGGTGTCTGGTTGATCGTGAGTACCTGTGTGGAGTAACAGCCCGAACCCAATGTATAAGTGATAACTGCTGTTCCGGCAGCATTCCCGGTAGCAACACCGCTGATCGAAGCGATACCCGCAACAAGCGGTGCATTACTCGTCCACACACCCGACGCCGGCGTTGCATTTAATGTCGTTGTCTGCCCGGTACAAACAGATGCCGTGCCAGTAATAGCTGAAGGCGTCACTGAAACATTTACAGTCGTAGGTGCAGATACGATCGATGTAACACCGCCGCAAGGCGAAGCGCCAACCCAATCAAGCTGACAATACAACCCCAACGCACCGGAAAATGTACCTGTTGCTGTATAGGTAAAAGCGGCAGCAGGTAATGTAAAGCTGCCCCCGGCCGCTGCTATCGTGATCGGCGCACCGGTATAAACTACAGCCCCGTTCAAATACCACGTTGGTGTTGCCGTAAGCAAGGAACCGGCAGTAGAAGTACCGCAAACCGAGTAAAAAATTGTCGTTGCCACATTTGGCCTGTTCTGGCAGATCGTCTGTGTCGCACCCCCATATGGCGTAGTCATGCTGATCGGGTAAACAGTTACAGCAGACGCAGCCAAACTTATGAAACAACAAACAAGCAACAGATAAATTTTATTCATAACCCGGTTTTTCAAAAAAAAATTAATTAATGATCCTTTAGTAAAATACAACACCTCTATCTCCGAAATTTCCGGAAAGATACGACACTCTATGGCCTCACGGCCAATCCTTATTGTACCCGCTGTTATTATAATATACTTAGGTAGCAAATTTAATGAAAAATATAGTTATTGGCAAAAGGATTATTTAAATATTAATAATATTTTCGCGCCATACAAAAAATAGAAACTATCTGGCATTTGTCTTTGCATATGCCCCATTTAAATGCAATACTTTTTTTTAAGATAAACTGGCATGAAAATTTTACCTTGATTTGAAAATATAATTCTTACAGGCTATATTGCATTAGCAAAAAAACAGATCAATGGAACTTAGGGAATTTCAAATAGACGTACCGGGAAAAGGAACAGTGGATGTGCGCTTCAGACTTCATTTTAATGACCATGACTATTCGGTAACCGCAAACGAAATAAAGATCCATGCCGATTTTGACAGCGGCCTGCCCCGCCACCCACAGTTGATGTTTGAAGATGGCATATGGAAATTCCATGTAATGCATCCTTTCATAGAAGACAAGGAGGTGGTGGTTAAAGAAGAGTTCCTTGATGACGGCCTGAACCAGGAGATCATCAACCGCATACTGGCGATAATGGAAGATGCCAAAGTAAAGTAAAGTAAAGTAATCCTCCTTGGCTATCCGAATAAACGCAACTGCCCCGGGCGGTCTTGCTTGTTATGCCCAACACCCTCTTTAAAGTTCGATAGAGATATGCCCAGCAACCGCACTTTTTTGTCGGTCATATCAGTTCCGGACAGCAGCTCCTTTGCGACCAATGCTATTGTATCTTCATCAGCAACAGGCTTCAACAGCGATCTGCTCCTCGTTATTTGCCTGAAATCGTGATATTTTATTTTTATCGTTACAGTCCTTCCTTTCAAGCCGTAACGTATCAGTCGCTGGCTCACCAGCACTGCGATCTTATCCAGCTCCGCATTCATTTCCTCTATCGTAGTAAGGTCATAGGCAAATGTATCCTCGGCGGCCACCGATTTTGTTTCACGGTCCGGCTCCACCTCCCGGTCGTCTTCGCCCCTTACTATTTTGTAGTAAAATTTGCCCGCTTTGCCAAAGCGCCGCACCAATTCATCTTCAGAAAGCTTTTTGAGGTCTGCACCTGTATGCAACCCCATGCCTTTCATTTTAGCCGCAGTTACTTTGCCTACGCCGTAAAATTTCTCCACCGCCAGTTTTTCCATGAACTCTTCTATGTGCGATGGCCCGATGAATGCCAGCCCATCCGGCTTATTTAGGTCAGACGCTATCTTTGCAACAAACTTATTTATTGATACTCCTGCCGAGGCGGTAAGGTTCAATTCCACCCTGATCGCCTGCTTTATCTGCTTTGCTATTTCTATGGCCGACCCTATGTTTTGTTTATCGGTAGTCACGTCAAGGTAAGCCTCATCCAGCGACAGCGGCTCAATAATGTCTGTATGCCGGTGAAATATCTCCCGTATCCTGTTCGAAACCTCTTTATATGCCGGAAACCGGGGTATAACAAATATTAGCTCCGGGCAAAGCTCTGCAGCCTTTTTAGACGGCATCGCAGAGCGGATGCCATACTTGCGCGCTTCATAACTGGCAGCGGCCACCACCCCGCCCCGGCCTTGCGGCAGGCCGCCCACCACCAGCGGCTTGCCTCTGTATGCAGGGTTATCCCGCTGCTCCACAGATGCATAAAAAGCATCCATGTCTATGTGAATAATTTTGCGTTGCTTATGCGGGCCATTATTCATTACGCAAAGATACCTCAATGTTATTTTTAAGCATTTCTATAAAAATTTCGCGACTTACCATTCTTGCACCCAGGCTTTCCAGGTGTGCAGTATATACCTGGCAATCTATAAGCGCTATACCTTTCGTCTTCAGCAGTTCCACCCAACTGATAAACGCAAACTTACTCGCATTGCTGACCAGGCTGAACATGCT
The DNA here is from genome assembly GCA_947476485.1 of Chitinophagaceae bacterium. Classification (GTDB taxonomy): domain Bacteria; phylum Bacteroidota; class Bacteroidia; order Chitinophagales; family Chitinophagaceae; genus Nemorincola. Next base: position 2,108 of record CANJQU010000079.1, on the reverse strand, counting down.
TTCCCCAAAAAAAACTCTGTCAAGCAGCACACCATACAATCCACCAACCAGTTGTCCGTTCTGCCATGCCTCCGCGCTATGTGCGTACCCTTTTTTGTGCAGGGCATTATAGGCTTCAATTACCTCATTGCTGATCCACGTCCCGTCCGTATCGGGCCTTTTCACACTGCTACAGTTCCATATCACTTCGCTGAATGCCGCATCGGTCTTAAATTCGAATTCATTTCTCCTGATAAGCTGGCGCATGCTCTTGCTCACGTTAAGCTCATCCGGAAATAAGACAAACCGAGGATCGGGAGACCACCAGAGCGGTGGCTCATCTTCATTGTACCACGGAAAAATACCATTTTGATATGCAAGCAACAGCCGCTGCGGGCTTAAGTCTCCGCCCACAGCCAGCAGCCCGTCCGGCTCGGCTTCTTCCACCGGGGGAAACCATAAAGAATCGTCAAGGAAACATAAAGGCACCCTGTAAAATACGAAAATAAAATTCCAAAAGATCAGACAACCGATCGAAATAAACCAACTGTTCGGCTATCAACATGGAATACCTACCCTGAACGTTGTACCAATTGCCAGCTCAGATTCTACCTCTATTTTGCCTTTCAGTTTCTCCACATTCTCCTTCAGTATATACAAACCTAAACCAGTCCCTTTCTGGTTCCCGGGAATCACAAAAAACATGTCAAATATTTTACCCAGGTACTGCTTATCCATTCCCACACCATTGTCTGCTACTTCAATATAAAACCAGTCCTTGATCTTATTTGTCTTTACCGTTATTATGCGGGTTGGTTTCTGTATATCACTGTACTTAATAGCATTAGTAAGCAGGTTGTTTATGATCATTTTAAGGCGCAGTTCATCGCTATACACTTTTTCCTCCTTCACCTCATGGTCAATCACAATGCCCTGTGCTGCCGGTGTATATCTGTTATTCAGAATTACAGCGTCAATAAGGTCCGTCATATTCACTTCCGTATAGGAGGCATGCTGGTGCTTGTTCTTAAAAAAATCGATCGTATCAGTAATGAAAATATTTTGTTTATCTACAACAGTATCCATCAAGGCAAGGTAGTTCTTCACCTCTTCCGGGTCCGTTTCCGTGCTGATCAGTTCTATCAGGCCCTTCATAGACGTTATCGGCGACCGCAGATCATGCGATATACTGTGCAATAGCGTATCCAGTTCGATATTCGAATTTGTCAGCGCTACATTTTTCATCTGTAGTATATCCTCGGAAATACTCATATGCCGGATCATTTTCCGGGAGAACATCAGTATGCTTCCAAGGATGCAAACAATGCAAAAAATATTAACGAACAGCAGGTAACCATTTATTTTTCGCCCTGCATTGCCCAGTACTTCAGAAAATGCGCTCTCCTTTTCAGATAACTCCGAAGAGATACTGCCGATGCGTTTCATTGTAACCTGCTTTTCTGCCGGCGCTAACCGGTGTTCGCCGATCTTCGCATGAGCGTTCCCGGCTATACTATTCAGCTCATTTATAAGCGGCTCCGCATCTTCCCATATTTTAACCGCCGCTTTCATAAACGATACTTTGTGAAACGTCTTAAAAAGCCAGATCAGTTCAGGCACATCGTCCGGGCGATTTTTACCGGCCAGAAAACCCTGGGTTATTTCCTTATCCGGCCCATGATCCGTCAGCAACTTACGGGCAATGTTATCTCCCATCGGAATACTGATGGCTGCATTAAAGGCCGTCCAATCAGCCGTGTCTTCAGTTTGCAGGTATGCCGATAAGTAAAGCGATGCATCCTTCTGCCCTTTTGAATATTGCGACTCACCGTTTATATAGGCCCGTGTAGAAGAAAGTATCTTTATTGTATAGAAATTTACCGCTATCAGTACCACCGATGCGGCAAAAACAACCATAAGCAAAGAAAGATTTTTTCTACTCATATTATAACGCAATGTTAATGCATATTAATGATTAAAACATAAACATACGGAACTTTTTCAAAAAGGGCAAAATATCTCTGGGAAAGCCTGATTTTACTGAAAGAGACTTGGGCTTTGCCGGAAAATATCTTTTTGGAGGTCAGGTGGTTTAGGCCTCACCCTGCATACAATAGGTTGTATCTGGT
>CANJQU010000078.1 GCA_947476485.1 Chitinophagaceae bacterium | reverse complement strand
ATGCTGGCACAGCATAGGCTGGAAAACAGTCTGGATCGTATCCGGATCGTTTGGCATACCGCTGAAATAACGATCGATACGCATCCAGTGCATTTCATGGCCCTTAAGCACATGTTCCTTACCTACTACAGATACGTTATTCTCAGCCATACAGCCTATAACGCACGCGCCGCAACCGGTACAACTGTTCAGGTCGATGGACATGCCCCACTTAACACCTTCATACTGGTAGTTAGTGTACATGGTACCATGCTCGCGGAACTTCTCATCGCTGGTAGAATCCAGCATAGGTTCTTTAGCTTCTTTTCCTTCCTCGATCCATGGATCGTGGGTGAACTCGCCTATTTCCCTTCCACGCTCTTTCAGTAATACATTGGGGTCTTTTTTGAATTCCTCCAGGGTATACTCATGCACCACAGGGCGCGCTTCATAGCTATTATGCGTCTGCGTAACAGCGATGTCATATTTCTCTTCTGTCTTGGTAAGGGTTACAATAGAGTGGTGCTCCATTGTAAGGCCATTGTAAGACATGAAAGGATAAGCATTTTTACCACCCTTGGTAGCATCGCTGGCAGCAGCACGGCCCACTTTAGCATGACGGCCAAAGCCTACAGCAACTGCAACAACATCATTGTGCATACCCGGCACAACCATTATCGGTAAGGTTACCGTATAACCGTTTGCGCCCTTTATCGTAACAACACGTTTCTTAGAATCAACTTCCGAAAATCCATCCAGCGGGGCATCAAACTCTTTTGACGCTGCACGCTTAGGAGACATACACAGGTAGTTGTCCCATGTAGCCCTTGTGATCGGATCAGGCATTTCAAGCAGCCATGGGTTATTGCTCCACGCACCACCTGTGCCGATACCTATTTTCTGGTATACAACCAGCTCGATACCGGCAGGGCTGTTCTTACCCTGTATCTTAGCTATTGCATCGCCGGTATTGCCTGCGAACTTCGCACCGCCATTGGCCATTTCGCCTGCGGGCTCTACCACACCATCCTGTAACGCACGATCAAAAGCTTCCTGCCCGCCGAGTTTCTTCATCCAGTAATCTTTCCAGAAATCAGCATAGCTCTGTGTAGCCCCTGCCCAGATAAGCAGGGAGTCCTGCAGGGCGCGGGTCTTGAACAACGGCGCAATACCCGGCTGCATCAGGCTGTAATAACCCGGTTTTGGCTCAGCATCACCCCAGCTTTCGAGGAAATTATGGTCTGGTACTACGAATTTGCATTTTTGAGCGGTCTCATCAAGACGGTCTGCGAAAGAAACAGTTACAGGTACTTTTGCAAGCGCTGCAGTAAATTTCGCACTGTCGCAATAGTCATAAACCGGGTTTACACCATGCAGCAGTACTGAGCCCACTGTTCCGGCTTCCATGGCGGCGATCATGTCGGCCATGTCCTTATCTAAACCTTGCTTGTAATTGCTGGTCACTGTCCAGTTCACCGTCACACCATTAGCGCCGATGCTGTCATTGATCGCATTAATTACAGTCTGTATGTTCACATCATTGCTGCTGCCCACTACAAGGCCATTGCCTTTCTTCAGGTCAGCCGCAGCCTTGGTCACCATCTCATTCAGCTTGGGGCTGCTCAGCGATGGTTGTGCGCCATTGGCAATTGCATTGTAAAGCGCCACTGCAAATTTGCCCATTTCAGAAGGCTTGCAGGTAGCACGGTGATCCGCAGCGCCACCGGTAATGGTATGCACTGCTTCTATATGGTAGTGTTTTGAAAGCTTGATATTCTTCGCGCTGATCTTACGGCCTTTGGAATATGCTTTTGAGTACTCAATAGGTGATATCCATGTTCCCAGGAAGTCAGCGCCGATACTTACTATGGTACTGGCTTTATCAAAATGATAAGATGGCAATGTGCGCTTGCCGTAGCATGCTTCATTTGCAAGCAGCATACCGGAGTAAGAGTATGCATCATAAACGATGTGCTTAACATTAGGATACTTCGCAAGGAACTGCGCTATAACTTCTTTCGTTGTAGGACTTAAAATGGTAGATGTAACCAGGTAACCGGGTTTGCCGGCAAGACCTTCCTTGATCGAGCGATCGATAGCATCAAAGGTCGCTTCATTGTTATCCGCATATGGATGACGGATACGCGCCTTATCATACAGGTTCAATACAGAAGCCTGCACCCTTGCAGATGTACCACCCCTTGTGATAGACGACATTTCATTGCCTTCTATTTTTATCGGGCGGCCATCTCTTGTTTTTATAACGATAGGGCAATAATCACCACCATCAACAAAAGTAGATGCGTAATAGTTAGGAACACCCGGAACGATGTCTTCCGGCTTGATCGCATATGGTATTGCTTTGCGCACCGGCATTTCGCAGCTTGCCACCAGCGTAGCGGCCAGTGTGCTGAAACCCAGGAATTTCAAAAAGTCGCGGCGGGGCGTAGTAGCACCAAGAATGCTATCGCTCAGATCAAACGGCAACTCTTCTTTGAACTCATCACCAGCTACTTCTATGTTAGCGTTGATCTTAGTGAGTTCTTCCGGGCCCGACCAATATTGTTTTTGACTCATAATACAAATTAATAGTCTAAAGTCTTTAGTAGAAAGTCGAAAGCTTACGCCTTCTGTAGTTCTAAATTTTTATTTTTATCTCTTACTCTGCAATCGAAATCTTTAATCAAAGTTCCTCAGCGCTGCCCCTTTAGTCCCGATAACTATCGGGAAGGGTGACTAGTAATGGCATTTCTGACATTCTGTACCACCCATTTCGGCTTCTGTAACACCAGTACGTTTGCCCTCTTTTATTTCCTTGTGGAAAGATTCGAAAACATCGTAGTATTTGTTGTTGGTGAACTGCACTTCAGTCTGGCGGTGACAGTTGATACACCAGCTCATAGAGAGCGGAGCAAACTGGTACACCTCATCCATTTCCTGGATATCGCCGTGACAACGCTGGCACTGTACCTGGCCGACTTTCACGTGCTGTGAGTGGTTGAAATAAACGTGGTCTGGCAGGTTGTGTACTTTAACCCACTTGATGGGGCTTGCGAGGATGTTACCCGCAGCATCGCGGTTGTAATCTTTCTTAACCGGATCCCAGCCTGCATACCTGTACAGCATCTGGATCTGCTCAGTACCATTGATGGTCTTTCCTTCTGCAGTAACCAAAGGATGCTCTGCTTCGCCGCTGTATGAGTTGATCTGTTTGTGACAGTTCATACATACGTTGGTAGAAGGTATCATTGCCTGGCGGCTCTTTTCAGCGCCTGCGTGGCAATAAAGACAGTTGATCTGGTTAATACCTGCATGCACTTTGTGCGAGTAATATAAAGGTTGCAATGGCTGGTAGTTCTGCTGGCGGCCTTCGTTCACCGCACCATTCACTAACCAGTAGCCTGACATGATGAACAATATGATCGCAACAACAGCTATTACCAGTTTGCTCCTGTATAGTGGAATTTCTTTTTCTGTAGGAATGCCTTCTTTTTCATTAGCCACACGCTTAAGGCCCTGGTTAGCACGCCACAGGATAATAACTAAAACAAGAAGAGATAAAGTGATAACCGTGTAGAGCCAGCCATTAGTTTCGGCAGGAGCATTTCCGTTGGCAGGACCTTCCGGGCCTTTGGCGGCCGCCGGGGGTTTTACCTCATCAACATATTTGAGTATCGCATCAATTTCCGCATTAGAAAGCTGCGGAAATGCGGTCATCGCTGTTTTGTTGTATTTAACGAATATCTCGTTAGCGGTCTTGTCTCCGCTGGCAATAACTGCCGCAGAATTATGTATCCATGCATAGCCCCATTCCTTGCTCGGGAATGTCTTGTCAATGTTCTGGAGCGCAGGGCCGGTGGCATCCTTAAAAGGATTGTGGCACGACGCACAGTTTGACATGAAAAGAGCCTTCCCGTCGGGGTCTGCAAATGCAGAAACTTGGCATGACAGCAAAACGATAACTAAGGCGAATATGCCGCGGAAGCATACTCTATACAATGGCTTAAATGATTCTGGCACAGGAATAAATTTGAAAATTAACTTTCCTTTATATAAAAGCGTGGGCAAAACTACAACACAATCCCGAAAATTTGTAACATTTCTGAAAAAAAATTCTTCAATACTGGCGCGGGTTTCAGCCACTTTTGTGTTATAAATTTAATTGTAATGTCATTTTAGTGTCACAACAAATTTTACGAATTAAAACGAAAAAAATTCCGAAAAAGACAACACACGGTAAATTCCAAAAGGACCAAACGCAAAAATCCAAACTTCTGATGGTTCTGTATTCTGGTCCCGATAGCTTTCAGGATGCTTTTAGAATTTTTGTTTAGATGCTCCCCGTCCTCCCGCCATCTACCGGTATTGACGTACCGTTAACATAAGCGGCTGCCGGCGTTGCAAGAAACGCTACCATTGCAGCTATCTCCTCGGGCTTGCCAAACCTGCGCGCTGGCACTTCCTCCATCATCTCCCGCTCAACCTCTTCAATACTTTTGCCCGTTTTAGCAGACTTATTGCTGAGTATTGTTGCCAGTCGCTCGGTAGATGTAGCGCCGGGGAGCACATTGTTAACGGTTATACCAAACTGTGCCAGTTCATTAGCCATGGTCTTTGCCCACGATGCTACAGCACCACGTATCGTGTTGGAGACACCCAGGTCTTTGAGCGGTATCTTTACCGATGTCGAGATCACGTTGATCACACGCCCATAGCCTTCGCGTTTCATGCCTTCTGCCACCAACAGTGTTATGATGTGATTGCAGATGAGATGCTGGTTAAATGCTGCTAAAAACTCTTCGGGCTTTGCTTTGCTGGCCGGGCCACCTGCCGGGCCGCCGCTATTATTCACCAGTATGTGAATAGCAGTGTCTTTCACAAAAGCGGTCACTACATCGCGCACCTGGTCTGGCTGTGAATAGTTCGCAACGAGATAACCGTGCTCCTGTCCGGCATCTGAGCTAAGTGTGTGCAGCGCAGCTTTCAGTTTTTCTTCATTGCGTGAGATGAGTATACATCGCGCGCCAAGAGATGCAAGCGCCTGCGCTGATGCGAGGCCAATTCCCTGTGTGCTGCCGCCTATAAGTGCGGTCTTTCCTGATAAGTCTAATACCATATTGGTTCAAAAGTAAAAAGGGAAGAGCAGAAAACGCAGTAGAATAAAAATAAAAAGGCGCCACGGTTTACGCAGCGCCTTTCAAAAATATACTTTCGATCTTTCTTACCTCACAAGTGTGCAATCACCTTTCTCTTCAATAGTATTGCCACCGCAATCATACTTGATGTAGAAGTAGTAAACGCCCATATCCTGTGGCACACCATTCATATAGCCATCCCACGATGGATTAGAATTAGCGCTCTGGAATACTGTTTGTCCCCAGCGGTTCACAACACGGAATTGGTGGAAATTATGGTAGCCTGTGAAAATAGGCTGGAAGCGGTCGTTACGGCCGTCTCCGTTTGGTGAGAACGCCGATGGGAACAACACTGTGCAGCATGCATCAGGATTCAGTTGCTCGCTGTACATCGACTTACAGCCAAATGGCGTTGTAACGGTCAATGTTACTTCTGTCCTTCCCTGCTCTACTTTACCCCAGATATTTGCCTTGTTATTGTTGTTGAAGCAATGTTCAGGCTCCCACAGGTAAGATGCGTTAGCATCCTGGTGACGGGCTGAAAATAAAATGCTGTCTTCAAGACACAACGAACCTGTGTGCTTTGGCTTCAGGGTGAAGAATGCGTCTGGTTTTGCGTGTACGTTTATAGAGTCATTAGTAGGATCAGACCTGCAACCTTCATGTGTACTGGTATGAACGGTTATGATGTGCCGTCCCGAGTCGTTCCAGCAGATACGGAACGGTCCGCCGCTGTTAGAATTGGCAGAGATGATGTTAAGCGCAGATGTACTGGCTAATGGTGTTCCATCAACAAACCAGTTAAAAGAAGCTGCATTAGAAGACTGCTCAGACAATGCGAGGTTTACTGTATCGCCCTGGCAGATATCGGGTTTGCAATGACCGTGAGCATGCGGCTGAGGCACAACCCTTACACTGAATGTATCTGTAGTGCTGCACTGACCATTAAGGTTACCGATGGTCAGGTAGCCAACGTTATAAGTTGACGTTGCGGCATCAAATTTCACCTCTACCGTTGGATCATACTGACTTGTACCGTTAGTAGCAGAAGCGCCGGTTGGTAACGACCAGTAATAGATCGGAGAAACCAGGATAGAACCACTTGTCAGGTTGAAGGAGAGGATGATCGAGTCGTGCTGGCACACCCAGTTCCTGTAGATAATATCAAATTTCGGAGTCGGCACAATTGTAACCTTAACAGGTGCCTGTGGGCTCTCGCAGCCATTGACTACCTGGCTTACATTCCATGTGGTGCCGGCCGGATAAGTTGGTGAAGACGTTGATGGAGTAGGCGCTCCTGAAAGTAATGTACCGGATGCCGAATACCACTTCAATGAAGAGCCGGTTGCGCTGTCCACCTCATAATTCAGGGGCATAATAAAGCCATTGTAGTACTGGCAGTACAGCGTATCGTGAGTGACCGGCGGAGCTGGCTGAGGATAGATTGTTATTACATCTATCGCGCTGTCGCTGACACATCCATACGATGAAGTCTGAGTAACATAATAAGTGAACGTTGCAGGAAGCGATGTTACCGGAGTAGGAGCGATCGTATTTGTAATAACGCCGGCACCATACCACAACAGGTTTACTCCTGACGCACTAACTGGGCCAGAGGGATCGAACTGGCAATACCTGAACGGAGCCGCCGGAGTAGGTGGAGCTGGTTTCGGATGAATAGTTACCACCGTAGACATGGTACAACCCGTAGGCAATGTATAAACAATTGTCGCAGTGTTTCCAACACCAGATGTGCCGCCGTTAATACCTGTTACAACACCGGTAGCACTGTTTACAGTGGCTACAGAAGGGTTATTACTGGTCCATACGCCGCCTGGCAGCGCATTACTTAAAACGGTAGTGAAATTCTGGCACATATCCATTATTCCGGTGATAGGAGCTACCGGGTTAACCGTGATGGTTGTATTGACGAAGCAGCCACCGGCAGTTGTATACGTAATATTTGTGGTCCCTCCGGATAGTCCTGTAAGTATACCTCCGGCACTAATGGAGGCAACTGCCGCATTAGAGCTCGTCCACGAACCGCCCGTGCTGCCGGCATACAGTGTTATGTTATTGCCCTGGCATACATGGTTCGGCCCTGTTATCGGGCTCAGCACAACAACTGTTTCAACTGCCGTGGTCACACATCCTGCAGGGGTTACATAGGTTATTGTAGTCGTTCCCGGCGAAATGCCCGTGACGACACCAGACGACAACCCTATTGTGGCCACGCCTGGATTACTGCTTGTCCACGTCCCTCCCGTGACTGCATCGGTAAGCGTGGTCGTACCTCCTATGCATATAGGCGCTATACCCGAGATCGCCGGAGCGGTGTTTACGGTAACAATTATTGTAGAGGTACATCCAGCAACAGTATATGATATTGTCGCAGTGCCGCCGGAAACGCTTGTAACAAGGCCTGTACCATCGATTGCAGCTACGCCGGGCGCAGCGCTGTTCCAGGTACCACCTGTGGTAATATTACTTAATGAAGTTGTATAGCCAAGGCACATAGATGGAGTACCAAGGATTGGTGTAGCGCTGCTTGTTTTAGTCACTGTTGCAACACCACGGATAGCAACACCGCCTGTGCAGGCTGCTGTAGTAGCTGTAATAGTATAAGTAGCTGTAATAGTAGGGCAAACAGTTACAGAAGTACCAGTACCTACCACTGCCCCACCCGGGCCTGTCCAGGTATATGTCCATGGGCTGGTTGCTCCGGCCGGAGCGAACCTCCATGATTCATTTGATACGCTAAAAGAAACTCCGTTTTCTCCGGGAGCTACAAAAAAAGTTGCACCAGAGGCGTTCTCTATACCTGTTACCGCATTACCGGAATTCCATCCTGAACAAACAGGCTTGTTTTGTGTATGCATTTCAATAACGTTCGTACCCTCATGGAGTACTACCTGCTGGCTGCCATGCGTACTTGTGCAACTGAAATATGCCACGTTGTTGTAGGAAACAACAAACACCCTGCAGGGAGCAACACCATAAGTAGTGTAGTATATACCGCCGCCTGACGTATTCAGATAGTCCATCCACGAGAACATAATAGCGTTCATTGTCGCATCGCTGTTACTGCCGGGAATTGGGCCCGATATGGGCCATGGATCATAGGCTCCGGCCAGGCTGAGGTCGAAACACAGATTGGCATTTGACCCGATCAGCACGGAGTTATACGTCGTTCCGAAGTAGCAAAACGGGAACGGCAGCGGGATAACGTTAGAGTATACATCATCCGAAAGCGCCGGAAGCAACGTGCCCGTGGTATACGAATACGGCGTAAACGGAATAGACGATACCGAATAAGTATTGGTAGCGTTGTAGTCCAAAGGCATAGGCGTCACTGTGAGTGTCGCACATGGAGTAGAACAATCAAGCGTTACATTGTTCGGCGTCAGTGTACATTGAGCAGAAGCCTGCTTTACGAGAAACAGGGTGCACAGCGTTAGTACTAAGTAAATTTTTTTCATCTCTTAATTATTGATAGTATCAAAAATATTGCCAGTTTTTCATTCCACCTTAAAAAAGTAACAACCTTTTGCAATAATTGCAAAGTTATTAATTATTACTTATTCGTTGGGGTATTTTATCATTTTAAACACCCGTATTTAATAAATTCACATACACTTACCTGATCAGGGTCACATTTCCGTGCTTCTCAAATACACGTCCTGAACTTGTAACGGCCTGCACCTGGTAAACAAATACGCCCATTGGCTGCGGTGTCCCGTTATAGGTGCCGTCCCAACCTTTACCTATGTCATTAGTTTCAAATACAAGTACGCCCCAACGATCCCATATCCTGAAATAATTCAGGCTCGCAATGCCTTTTATCAGGATCTTGAACTCAGCATTCGGTCCGTTACCCGGAGAAAATGCATTTGGTAAAGCCAGCAGCGATTCAGCGCTAACTGCTATGTTGATCGAATCGCGCGTATGGCACCCCTGTGCGGTTTCGCCATATAGCACATACTTTGTGCTGATCGGTGGCGTCGCAACCGGGTTAGAGATATACGGGTTCGTCAGCCCTCCCGGCGGTGTCCACATAAATGACGAACAGTTCGTCTGCGGATCAAGCTGGTAGCTCTCTCCCGGATACAATGTCACGGAGTCTCCGAGGTTAATGACTGCCGCCGGGTAAACCGATACATGCGCGACAGCAGTATCCGTACATCCGTACTGATTACTGGCGACCAATGTGTAAAGTATCCCGTTTTCAGGATGCACGATCACGATCGGAGTAATCGTGCTGTTCAGGTACGTAGACGGCGTCCAGCGATAGCTGGCGCTTGGATCAACATCGTGTCCTGTGAGTACCACGGTGTCATGCGGGCATACCGATGTATCTACCGGTGTGATCCATACATGTGGTTTAGGATTAACCGTAACTTTTATTGAATCCAAAGGACTGATACATCCGTTCACTGTCTGCGTTACGAAGAACCACATTACTGTATCTGCATCTGTAGGCGGCAACGGTGGAACCGGGGAGCCGATGCCGTTTGCCGTGTCTGTTGGGTACCACAATATATTTTCACCTCCTGCCATAAGCGGAGCAGCGAGATAGTATTGACAATAGGTAAGCCATGTCAGCATCGGCGGTCCGGGCGTCCGTACCACCACTACGGTATCATTCACAGTATTTGTACAACCATTGAGCGTTGCAGTGACCTGGTAGACACCGCCATATTCAAATATCACTGAATCCCGCTGTGGATTTGGATTTCCGGATGAGAACACATAAGGTCCAATCCAACTGTAAGTAGATCCCGGAGGAGCTACTGCATAGAGGAATAATGTGTCGTCAGTGCCGGTACAAACCGGGCTGTTGCTGGTTGCAGTGAGCGCAGGTGTGGCGGCAATACTAACAGCCAGCACCGCGAAACTGGTACAGGTGCCTCCGCCGATGCTCACGGTTACGGTATACAGGCCTATGGCCGCTGTAGTAACATTGTAGATAACCGGGTTCTGCTCTGTTGATGAGAATGAGTTAGGACCTGACCAGCTATAGGTAACACCTGCTGTTGCATCAGTTGCAAATAAGGTCAGCGTATCTCCCTCACATATACTTGGGAGACCAGGTGAGTTGCTGCTTGGCACAGGGGATGCAGGAGTAGAATCCACTTCCACATATATTGTCGCCATCGCAGACGGGCAGCCATTCAGCGTTGCAATAACTGAATAGGTACCGGTAGCCAGCGTGTTCGCCGGGTTTATGGTCGGGTTCTGCAAAACTGAAGTGAAACCATTCGGGCCATTCCAGCTATAAGTAGAACCTACGGCGCTTGAAGAAGTAAGGATCAGCGCAAAGCCGGAACATACAGGGGAGTTGCTCGTAAGATCAGGTGCATCTGGTGTCTGGTTAATAACCACCGTTGTGGTAGAGAACGAACTGCACATACCAAGATGAGCCGTAACCGTATACACTCCGGATGCCGCTGTGGTAACCGGTGAAATGCTCGGGTTCTGCAAAGTAGATGCAAACAGGTTCGGGCCGGCCCATGTGTAGTTTACTCCTGCTGTGGCATCCGTAGCTGTAAGCAACAGTGTATTGCCGGAACAAACGGGGGTATTGCTGCCTGCAACAGGCGCAACAGGGGTGGAGTCTACTACTACAGCGATCAATGACATCGCAGAAGGACATCCGGCTAAAGTAGCTATAACCGAATAAGTACCTGTAGCCAGTGTTGTCGCAGGGTTTATGGTCGGGTTCTGCAAAGTAGAGCTGAAACCGTTAGGACCAACCCAGCTATAGGTAGAACCCGCTGTAGTTGTTGCGGTGAGATTGAGTGCATTACCTGAACATATCGGTGAATTACTTCCCAGCGTAGGTGCAGGCGGTGTCTGTCGGATCACCACCACTGTCGTATTGGACGAGCGGCATGCACCAAGGATGGCGGTCACCGTATACGTACCGGATGAGGCTGTTGTAACCGGTGTAATAGTCGGATTCTGTAAAGTTGAACTAAATGCCGGCGGGCCTGACCATTGGTAGGTCACACCAGGAGTAGCATCCGAAGAACTAAGAGAAAGCGTGTTACCGGAGCATACCGGAGAATTGCTGGTTGCTGCAGGAACCGCTGGTGTAGAGTCGATCCGGACATGCACAGTAGCGCTGTCTATACAACCATTCCAGTTAACATAAACATGGTAAATACCAGAGTCAATCACAGGCACTGTACCAATTGTCGGATTTTGCAGCGTGGATGTAAATCCGTTCGGGCCGGTCCAGCTAAATGTTTCCCCCGTAGAATCCGGGTTTGCGAACAGGTTGAGTGTTGTCTGCGAACAGATCGGCGCATTGCTGGTAGCTACAACCACAGGCCTTGGCCGGATGGTCACATGCGTAGATGCAGTATCACTAACACTACCTACGGTCTTTATCACATATACTATTCCTGTATCGGCCCATGTTGAAGGGTATATATTGAGATATTGGCCGGTACCCAATACAGGACCGCCAAGACCCGGACCAAACCAGGTATAGGTTGCGCCCGTTGAGTCTCCATGTGCCTGCAGTTTCAGCGTATCGCCGAGACATGGCGAATTGCTGGTAGCGCTGAAGCACGTGACAACCGTAAGAAAGAACGGCGGGAAATGATTGCAAGAAGCAGTATCAGATGGGGTAATGGTATAAGTAGTTGTGCCCGCAAGCGCCAGCACATTTATAGTATTATATGTCCCTGTTGTTGACGAAAGACCGATAGCCGGAGACCAGTTCCAGGTAGTTGTGCCCCAGTAACCATTTTCTATCCTCACCGGTAGCGTAGTAAGCGGGCACGGGCTGATGGTATAACTGTTGGGAGCCAGGAAACAATTCACATTCATCTGGGGCTGCTTGAACGCGCTGTCTACCGCAGTAGTATCGCTGAAACCCCATGCATAGCTCACAAACGTGCTTGCACCCGGAGCAAGATCTCCAAGATTGAAGATAAGACCGAATGCAATATCCTGGCTGAATGTTGTTGCACCAAGCGTATAAATAGGTGTCCCTAGCCATGCTGCAGTGCCTGCATATATCTGGTCCAATGTGTTTGTCGGAGACTCCGCAGGATATGGCGCCCACGACGTATAGATCAGCGCCTTGGCGCGGCAATCCTTTGTGCTAAGCGATGAGAACGCATCCTGGTGTAATGATGGAGGACGGCCCCAGGCAAGTACTCTGTGTATAGCGTCGTTCTGATAAGTAATGTGATTATTTGTAGGGAAACTTCCTCCGGTAGTAACCTCATCATTGTCCGGGTCTCCGGTCACGAAGTAGTACAATCCCGTCATGGCTGTCGCAGTAGTATTGGTAAATATGGTATTTACCACAACCCACGACGCGCCTGTATCCAGGCGATTGGTCTGGCTCACTGTTAAGCCGCCGCCAGGGCCGGCTGTGCCCTGCCATGTACCCGTTTTGAAGCTCTGTGTAAGACCGGGACAACCGGGAACAAATGTATAGGCTGCTACTGTACCTGTAAGTGTATTTGCAGCAGGTGTTCCGTTCCAGAAGCCGCTGTTAGTAAAAAATGCATCACTCCTTCCTCCGTTTACCTGCATGCTCCAGCCATCAAAGGGTGTGCCAGGCATGAAGTAAGGGCCATAATAACAGCAAGGTGTGCCAGCCGGAGAACCAGAGGTCCAGTTATCATGCCCTGCATCATACGAAAAGTCCATTCCGTCCCCCGTATAGGATGTGCCGGTTACAGGATCTATATACGATCCGCCACCACCGCCCGCATGGGTATGATAACCCGCGGGAACAGTGATCGTATTACCCCACGCGCCATTGGGAGCAATAGCAACTTCAAGGAATCTACCTTGCAGGAATGCATTATCTGACACCAACTGGGCGCTCGCAGACCCGCTTACAACGAGAATGCAGCTTATGATCAACAACGTAAAACAGTGCTTCATGATACGCGATAAAATAAACGACTCTTAAAAAAAGACAAATAAATTACACTACAGTTCCTAAATACAGCCTATAAACATAAGGATTTTCTTCTTTAAGAGACGTATTTTTATTTTATAAATAAATATAAATAGAAAGTAATAGGGCATACTAATAGACAGCATAAAAACAGATTTGGATGGGTAACTGTTAAAATAAAATAATCAATAATTGGTGCTGAAAAACAACAAACCACTTTACTTGTTATGATATATGTAGATTTGACTGAAAATATATTACTTACATTATCGCTATTTCAAAATGTATTATTCAGCTTATGTCTCTATGCAATATAAAATATACTATATCTTCAAGCTAATCGCTGGGAATAAAAGAAAAATCGTGAATTCCGGCTACTGCTTTCAGGCGACTGGAATTCCAAAAAACGAAAATGCTCCCAAAACTGAGAGCATTTTCACATTTGCACATTTTCTTATTTACATATTAATTAAGCGTCCGCCTTCATTATCTTCTGATATTTCTTACGATCTTCTTCATTCAGCATGATCTTACGGAGGCGAATGTTCTGAGGGGTAACCTCAATACATTCGTCCTGCTGTATGTACTCCATGCACTCCTCAAGTGTCATCTGTATCTTAGGAGTTATCCTCACTGAGTCATCCGTACCGCTTGAGCGCATGTTGGTCAGCTTCTTGGTTTCTGCAACATTCACCACCAGGTCTCCCGGTTTGATGTGCTCTCCTATTATCTGGCCTTCATACAGCTCCTGTCCCGGATCTATAAAGAATGCACCACGGTCCTGTAATTTATCAATGGAGTAACCTGTTGCTTTACCAGCGGTCTTCGCCAGCAGAACACCGTTGTTACGGCCGGGTATAAAGCCCTTCCATGCTTTGTATTCTGCAAAGCGGTGCGCCATAACGGCCTCACCCTGTGTGCCGGTAAGCATTTGCGAACGAAGACCGATAAGTCCGCGCGATGGAATATCAAACTCAAGGTGCTGCATTTCGCCCTTTGTTTCCATTACGTGCATTTCACCCTTACGCTGTGTAACCAGGTCTATGACTTTACCGCTGAATTCAGCAGGTACATCCACCACCAGCACTTCATAAGGCTCATTCTTCTTACCATTTATTTCTTTGGTGATAACCTGTGGCTGACCAACCGTTAGCTCATAACCTTCGCGGCGCATGGTTTCCACCAATACGCTCAGGTGAAGGATACCACGGCCGTATACCATAAATTTATCCGCATCGTCAGTTTCCTGCACACGCAATGCCAGGTTCTTTTCCAGCTCCTTCATGAGCCTGTCGCGGATGTGGCGGCTGGTCACAAACTTGCCTTCTTTACCAAAGAATGGTGAGTTATTGATGCTGAACTGCATGTTCATGGTTGGCTCATCAATAGGTATGATGGTCACTGCCTCCGGGTTGTCAAGGTCAGCTATCGTTTCGCCGATCTGGAAACCTTCGATACCCACTACCGCACATATATCACCGCACTGCACTTCAGTTACTTTCTTTTTGCCCATATCCACAAACACATAAAGCTCTTTCACTTTACTGCGCTGCATGGTACCGTCTACCTTGCACAGCATCACCTGCTGGCCTTCCCTCAAAACACCACGTGTTATTTTTCCGATGGCTATACGGCCAAGGAAAGAAGAATAGTCAAGAGATGTGATCTGCAACTGCACCGGACCGTCAACTACGGTAGGAGCTGGTACTTTTTCAAGTATAGTATCCAGCAGTACTGTTATGTCCTGTGTTGGCTCCAGCGAGGTATTGAACCAGCCTTGCTTTGAAGACCCGTATATCGTTGGGAAGTTGAGCTGCTCTTCGGTAGCATCAAGCTGGAAGAACAATTCAAAAACTGCGTCATGCACTTCGTCAGGGCGGCAGTTAGGCTTATCTACTTTATTGATAACTACGATCGGGTGCAGGTTCAGGTTCAGCGCCTTCTGCAGCACGAAACGTGTTTGAGGCATAGGGCCTTCAAATGCATCCACCAGCAGCAATACGCCGTCTGCCATCTTTAATACGCGCTCCACTTCACCGCCAAAGTCGGCGTGACCAGGAGTGTCAATTACATTTATCTTTACGCCCTTGTAGGTAACAGAAACGTTCTTGGCAAGGATGGTGATACCACGCTCGCGCTCCAGGTCATTGCTGTCCATGATGAGCTCGCCGGTTTCCTGGTTGTCACGAAAAACGTTGGTTGTGTGTAAGATCTTATCAACCAGCGTAGTCTTTCCGTGGTCAACGTGCGCAATAATGGCAATGTTACGAATATCCATAAAAATCCCTCTTTCCTTACCCTCGTTTTCGAGGTGTATTTTATATACCTTTCCCCTAAAAATAACCCTTCCCGGCGGAGAAATCAGGAAGGGCCTTTTCTTTCAGGGTGCAAAAGTACGGAAATAAACCCTTCGAAAACCACAGGAACGTTAATTAACTACTAATAATTTGGAATATATGAAACACATACTGACGATCTGCGCACTGGCGCTGGCATTAAAAGGAAACGCACAAGCCAAACACCCGCAAATATTCCATATGCCACCCGCAGCGCCCGGCGCTGACAGCTATGCGGTAAAGCAATACTTCTTTGTGATGCTGATAGAAGGGCCGAAAAGAGCCGAGATAACTGACAAGAAAGAAATAGAAAAACTACAGGCCGGCCATATGGCCAATATATCGCGGCTCAATAAAGAAGGTAGCCTTGTGCTTGCCGGCCCGTTTGGCGATGATACAAAGTGGAAAGGTATTTTCGTCATTGACGCAGATACACAGGAAGAAGTGGAAAAGCTCCTCGCCACCGACCCTATGATAAAAGCTGGCCGCCTGGGCTACGAGATACATCCGTGGTGGACGGGGATGAATAGTGTGTTTAAGTAGTATATCTAGAATACCTCGTTCCTGCCACATTACGGCGCGTGAAACAATTTGGAGAGATTAAGGAAAATATCGGTAAATTTCTTTGGTGTAAGAAACGAGCTATAGTCGTTTTATTATTATCTCGTAAGAGGACTCTAATAGCAGTTTTTCACTGGTCATACCTTCATCAATGGCAAGCATCAACGCCACATCTTCCTTTTTCTGATCATCCAGCACATACGACTTGAGTCCCATTTCTTTTGCAAGGTTTGTCTGCAGTTGTGCTACTTTAATATCCTCTGCATTAACTACCACGGTTTTCATAATTCTCGTTTGGATACAAAGATATTAGTAATTTCCTTCTGTTCGGAATTGGTGATTCCAAAACACGTCATTAGGAACTCAAAACACTGCTCGCACATCCAATCATCCTCGAATCCTAAAAATCCTAGTCCGACAATAAAATTCCCTTATACCCATATTCCGTCACTTGAAATCACACCTCGTAATTTCATTTCCTGGAAAATAATCTCACACACTAAACACCAAAAAAATGAATCAGGACTTACCGGTAAAGCTCGTGCTCGATGCATGGTTTGCCAATATCTCAAGGACAGATGCGCTCTTCAACGGGCTTACGGACGAACAATTACAGGGCGAAGTATCACCCGGCAGAAACAGGGGCGTCTACCTCCTGGGCCACCTGGCGGCAGTGCATGATCGTATGTTGCCGCTGCTGGATCTCGGGCCGCAATTATATACCCACCTTGACGACACTTTTCTCAGCAAGCCTGACAAAACCGTCACCGACATGCCATCTGTCGCTGATCTAAGGGACAACTGGAAAGACGTAAATGCCACACTCGCCAATAAGTTCGCAGCCATGCAGCCCGAAGACTGGTTCAGCAGGCACACTTCGGTTTCTGAAGAAGACTTTGCAAAAGAGCCCCACCGCAACAAGCTGAATATTATCATCAGCCGCACCAACCACCTCGCATCGCATTTCGGGCAATTGCTGTTTTTGAAGAAGTAGTTTCGTTCGTTTGCCCACTAATGCAGACACCTCGTATACTGTCCCCGCCGGCCCTGTAGCGGTCTGGCGGGGGCAGAATTACAATATCATTCAGGATTGAACCTTTGCCAGGTATACATCCAGTTGGTTAAACGTACCGGCAAAACCACCCTGCATATTTTCTATCATTGCATAGTAAATAGTTTCCTGTTCCGCGGTTGCACCAATAGGGTGTCCCTGCAGCGTCAGTGTAGTTACCCCATTATTTTCTTCCAGCGTCATTCGATTAAAGATCTCCAATGGGAAGTCCATCGGGAATGGTGACTTACAAACATTACCGTCCTCATCAGAGAACGAACTTACATACTCCACAACGTCCGGCGGTGTGATCTTGCCATATTTAAAGAGACCCCACATAGTTTGTCCGCCTGCATCCAGTTTGTAATGTACCTTCCCACCTTCCCGGAAATCAAAGTGTTTCATGGTCATTTGCATACCTGCCGGTCCCCACCATTCTGCAAATGCTTCGGCTGTCGAGAACGCCTGGAACACCAGATTTTTTGGTGCTTTGAAATCACGGACTATTTTCAGTCCTTCATTTTTGTTCGTTAGATTTTCCATCACTTTTTCGTTTATTAGTTGATTGAAGTTTACTTAAATAAGCATCGAGCGAATTAAACTTCTCTTGCCACAAATGCCGGTATTGCTGCACCCAATCAGATACTTCGTTCATGCTATCAGGTTTTGCCTCGCAAAACCTTTCCCGGCCCACCCGCTTTATTATTATTACGCCGCACTCTGTCAATATTTTTATATGCTGGGATATAGCAGGGCGGCTCATTTCAAAGTTGTCTGCAATAGCGTTTAGATTCATCGGCTTTTGAGCGATCATGCTGATGATCTGCCGCCTTGTCGGGTCAGCTATTGCCTGGAACACATCTCTTCTCGCTGCTAGTGACATAATTTGTAAGTATTTACTTACGCAAATATATGTGTAAGTATTTACTTACGCAATTTTTTTTAAAGAAATAGGATCGTCGAGCTGAAACTTATAAATCACCTTTTACCTTTCAAGGATTGAGCGCAAAGACTTTGTGTTTAGATCAACATTTACCCTCATATCTTTTTAGGTGGTTAACGAAGTCCGCCATTTTCAGACTTGCTTGTGGTCGAAGCCTAAATCACCCTAAAACCCGCATCCAGCTTGTAAAGAAATTTACATCATATTCCGCATGCTGAATATCACCTTCCAAATGCGCGCTATCATAAAACTCTATTTTTTTCCTTCAGCTGCTGCTCACGATCTTTGGGGAGCCGTATAAAAGATAGGTCTTTTACCCTCAACATAATGATATCACCACCTATGGATCTTCGGTTTGACATTCTCAAATAAAAACATGTATTTAATATGACGTGAGCAAGGGTTGAGCAACTTTTGAGCAATAATTTGTGGATGGATTTTACGAAACTCACTGATTATTAAATAAAGATCCCTTATAACCCCTAAAAAAAAATTACCGGAAGATTGCGCAATGCTCCCAGTCCGCTGGAAACACAGTTACAACACTTGCCACTTTTTCGCAACCAAAACTGACAAAGTCTGCCAAAAACAAATATTTAACGCCATTTCTCTGCCAAAATAGCGACATTTGCAGCCCGCCGGAAAATGGCATAGAAAATGTTCAACCTGAAATAGGTTGGAAAACCGCCTTAAACATTTTAAAAATTTAAAAACATACAAACATGGCTAAAAATGTAAGCATTACCCCATTGCACGACAGGGTAATAGTGAAACCCGCACCAGCGGAAGAGAAAACTGCCGGAGGAATCATCATCCCCGATACTGCAAAAGAAAAACCACAACGTGGCACCGTTATAGCGGCAGGCCCGGGCAAAAAAGACGAACCAATGACTGTAAAAAATGGCGACACCATATTATATGGTAAGTATGCCGGCACAGAAGTATCGCTCGAAGGTGAGGACTACCTCATCATGCGCGAAAGTGATATACTGGCGGTTATATAACCCCCAACCCCCTGAAGGGGGCTTACTCATGTTATCTAAAAAATTAAAACCAATTATTCTTAACTAGCCTGATACATCTCCTTAGCTGAGAACATATTTTCCAGTGCTCCCCTTTAGGGGCCGGGGGTGTCAGGGTATCAAATCTAAACAAAATGGCAAAACAACTTTTCTTCAATATTGATGCCCGCAACCGTATGAAGCGTGGCGTAGACATACTGGCTGATGCAGTAAAAGTAACCCTTGGTCCAAAAGGCCGTAACGTAGTGATCGAGAAAAAATTCGGCGCTCCTTCCGTTACTAAAGACGGTGTTACCGTGGCAAAGGAAATAGAACTTGAAGATTCTATTGAGAACCTGGGCGCGCAAATGGTGAAAGAAGTAGCTTCCAAAACTGCAGACCTTGCAGGTGATGGTACTACTACCGCTACTGTTCTCGCACAGTCTATTATCAGCGAAGGTCTGAAAAACGTAGCTGCAGGCGCCAACCCAATGGACCTGAAGCGTGGTATCGACAAAGCAGTTTCTGCTGTTGTAGAACACCTGAAAGGGCAGTCTGAAAAAGTAGGTAACGACAACAAGAAGATAGAGCAGGTTGCTTCTATCTCTGCAAATAACGACAACGCTATCGGTTCGCTCATTGCCCAGGCTATGGCCAAGGTAGGCAACGAAGGCGTTATCACTGTAGAAGAAGCTAAGGGTACGGAAACTACTGTAGAAGTAGTAGAAGGTATGCAGTTCGACCGCGGCTACCTCAGCGCTTACTTTGTGACCAACACAGAGAAGATGATGGTAGAACTCCAGAACCCATACATCCTCATCTACGAAAAGAAAGTAAGCACGCTGAAAGACATCCTTCCGATACTGGAAAGTGTGGTACAAAGCGGCCGCCCATTGTTGATCATAGCAGAAGACGTTGATGGCGAAGCGCTGTCTACACTGGTGGTAAACAAACTGCGTGGTTCATTGAAGATCGCTGCTGTTAAGGCTCCGGGCTTCGGCGACCGTCGTAAGGAAATGCTGCAGGACATTGCTGCACTCACAGGCGGTACTGTTATCAGCGAAGATATGGGCCACAAGCTCGAGGGCACTACAATTGCTGCTCTTGGCCAGGCTGAAAGCATCACTATCGACAAGGACAATACTACTATCGTAGGTGGTAAAGGCCAGAAAGAAGCGATCACTTCTCGCGTTAACCAGATCAAATCGCAGATAGAAACAACAACCAGCGATTATGACAAGGAAAAATTACAGGAGCGCCTCGCTAAGCTCAGCGGCGGTGTTGCAGTACTGTACATCGGTGCCGCTTCTGAAGTAGAGATGAAAGAGAAGAAAGACCGCGTTGACGATGCGCTGCATGCTACACGTGCCGCTGTTGAAGAAGGCATCGTACCGGGCGGTGGTATCGCTTACATCCGCGCTATCGAGTCACTGGAAAAGATCACTACTGATAATTTCGACGAGAAGACCGGAGTTGCTATCATACGCCGTTCACTTGAAGAGCCATTGCGCCAGATCGTGAACAACGCAGGCCTGGAAGCTTCCATCATCGTGCAGAAAGTACGTGAAGGTAAAGCTGACTACGGTTTCAACGCCCGCACAGAGGTTTATGAAAACCTGCTTGCAGCGGGTGTTATCGACCCGACTAAGGTAAGCCGTGTGGCACTTGAAAATGCAGCGTCTATCGCCAGCATGTTCCTGACCACCGAGTGCGTCATTGCCGACAAGCCAGAGCCAAAGTCATCTGCACCTGCAGGCGGCGGAATGCCAGGCGGAATGGGCATGGACTACTAAATTCAAAAATAATCCCGATAGCTATCGGGACAAAAAAGCAAAAGCCTCGGGATACCGGGGTTTTTGCTTTTTGTAAGTAGGTAATTAAAGAATTTACGCAACATTAGTATCTTGCACAACACCTCCCCTCCTGTTTTTAGGAGGGGACGATTGTCGCCAGCGACAATCCGGGGTGGTTGACTCGCGTTTAAACTCGGTCACATCTACATTCCTGAAAATGAACACTTTGGACCTACAGAAGAAAAAGACAACAAAACGTTTTTTTGAAGACGATAAAAAACACGCTGCACAGGCTATCCGCGATGCGCAGTTCATCGCTTTCGCACCCTATGTTTTCCAGGCTTCGGTTATCCTTCGCGATCGCGGCATCCTCGGATATGTAGAGCAATCACGCACAGAAGGCCGCACCATAAAAGATGTGGCAGACCATACTAAAATGCCCTATTATGGAGTACGCGTACTCATGGAAGCCGGCTTAGGTATTGGATTGCTTTATCGCCACGGCGACAGGTATTTTTTGACCAAGACAGGCCATGTGTTCATCAACCACCCAATGGCGCGCATCAACACTGATTTTATGCGCGACGTGTGCCAGAACGGCGCTGCCGACCTTGAGTCATCCATCTTGGAAGGCAGGCCCAATGGGCTGAAACAATTCGGCAACTGGGATACCATATATCAAGGATTGTCTGTAATTGCAGAGCCTGCCAGGAGCAGTTGGTTTGCCTTTGATCATTATTACTCAGACCTCGCGTTTCCTGAGGTGCTTCCATTTGTCTTTGAGCACTCCCCCACCCGCATACTGGATATCGGCGCCAATACCGGTAAGTGGGCGCTGGCCTGCATGGAATACGATCCAAATGTGCACATTGGACTGCTGGACCTGCAGGGGCAACTTGACGAAGCAAAAAAAACGATAGATGCTGCAGGATTCAGCGGGAGAGCTACTTATCATCCGTTCAATATACTCGACACCACCCAGGAACTACCCGATGGATATGATCTCGTATTCATGAGCCAGTTCCTCAACTGCTTTACCGATACGCAGATCATCGGTATACTGCAAAAGTGTCATGATATGCTGCACGATGATGGCCGCATTATCATCAACGAGACCTTCTGGGACTGCCAGCAATATGAAGCGGGTGCTTTCAGCCTGCAGATGGCATCGCTGTATTTTACCACTATGGCCAATGGCAACAGCCAGATGTATGACAGCAAGGTGTACCTGGGAGTGATCGACGAAACAGGATTTGAGGTTGTTAGCCAGAACAACAACATTGGCCTCAGCCACACCATTCTTGAACTTAAAAAAAAGCCTTGAAAGGGCGAAATACACCGAACACACAAAGAAATATAATGGCGCAGTAATGATCATAAATAACTGGATAACGATCAACAAAACCGGCATACGCGCAGGTAACCATATACTACCTGCATTGGATGCCACTACTGGCATATCTCCCGAAGCGCTATACACAGCCCTGCAATGCAGCTATCCTAAATTCTATAAAATGGATAGCCTCTGCAAATGGGCGTTCGCAGCCACAGAGTGTTTACTGTACAACAACAACCTCGCCTCAAATCCTGACAAGAACAGAGTGGCCGTTGCACTCACTACCGCTCATGGCTGCATAGATGTAGACAAGCGCTACCAGGCAGGCATAGCCATTCCCAGCCCGGCGCTGTTTGTTTATACGCTGCCCAACATCATGCTGGGAGAGATCTGCATCCGCCATGGAATAAAAGGCGAGCAGCACTGCATGATCACCGGGGCCTTCGATGCCGAAGAATTATTCTTTACCGCCCATGGCCTCCTTAGCCGCGGCATGGACTCTTGCCTCTGCGGCTGGGTCGATGTAGCGGAAGACAGCTATGACGTATGCCTCTTTTGGGTATCAAAAAGCGGTACAGGTGTTAACTTTACTGCGAAGCACTTGCGGGAAATATATAGCCTGCGCTGAACGGATTTTCCTGAACTTTGTATCATGGGCATCCGGAATCCTATAATTCCAAAATCCTGATCCATGGAGAAATTAAGACTCGATAAGTACCTCTGGGCCATACGCATCTTCAAAACGCGCACGCAGGCAACCGATGCAATTGAAGAAGGCAAAGTAAAATACAATGGACTCAATGTAAAGCCGGCACGCACGGTAGCTATTGGCGATAAGT
>CANJQU010000077.1 GCA_947476485.1 Chitinophagaceae bacterium | reverse complement strand
TGAGATTGGGATGATCAGGTCACTGTGTTTACTACCCTGCTATGGCATATATCGGGGTCAATTCAACAAAAAATATCCATTTCGCAACAACGCGCCTGCAAATGCCAACATTCGTCCAACTGCAATAGCCTTATACAATAGCTTTGTGTTCAGAGATTGGATGTAGATGCGAAAACATTAACTATCACCATGATTACAACTCCCCCCAGGCCGGCAACACATGCCGGCCTCTTTAATTAATGATTGGATTGCCCCTGGGTACTCCCCCCTTTAGCTGCATCAACGATCACCGCTACAATTTCAGAAAGTCCCTTGGTAGTAGTAGGCTTAATGAGGCAAGCGCTCGCACCAAGCGACAAGGATTGATTTTTGTCTTCTGCAGATGAGGACGTTGTTAGAACCACTACAGGTATCTGGTTATACAACATGGATGACTTTATTTCCTTTAGAATTTCCTTACCATGCACTTTAGGCAAGTTAAGGTCCATCACAATAATATCCGGGAATTCCGTCATTGTTTTCAGGTAACCAGATACCGCTCCTCCATCGCTGAGCACATCCATCCGGTAATCAATATTGTTGTTCTCCAATGAATCCTGTAATAATTCTACATCATCAGCATCATCCTCTATTAATAAAATACGCAGAGTTTTTTCCATAATGGCAGTAACCTGGATACTATGTAATCCTATTGATAGCTAAACAATATGATAGAAAAATATTTATGATCAAAGATAATAATAAAGCATCGCATTATTGCATACTCAAAATGCTGATTGAGCGTGGCTGTAAAATATGTCTCGCCTGGCCGATGGCAATTCACAACAATATACCTCCCGTCAAAATACCCTAAGTTTGCACCCGAATGAAGAACGCACTTATTCAACTGAACATTGCGGTGGTCTTATGGGGCTTTACAGGCGTGCTGGGCAGGGCTATTTCGCTCGATGCGCCGGTGCTGGTATGGTACCGTATGCTGATGACGGCGGTATTTGTCGCTGTCATTATTACCTATCGCAAACAGTGGGTGCCGGTTGAGCGTAAGGACGTGGGCAACCTCGCAATAGTAGGCTGCCTCATGGGTTTGCACTGGGTGGCTTTCTATGGCGCCATTAAATTTGCCAATATCTCCATCGCTCTTGTTTGTCTCTCCACAGCCAGTGTTTTCACCTCACTGCTAGATCCGTTCGTTAATAAAGGCAAGCATGATATAAAGGAGGTAATGCTCGGTTCGCTGGCCATAGTGGGTGTATATCTCATCTACCGGTTCCAGGAGTTTTATGGGCTGGGAATCGCATGCGGTGTCACCGCCGCTATACTCAGCTCGGTATTCACAGTCCTCAACAAAAAAATTGCTGACAGATATCCCTCGCGCACCATGGTGTTCTACGAGATGTCTACCGGCTGGGTATTCATTTCGCTGCTTATCCCGTTGGTATTTTATTATCGCCCCGATACGGTGTTCTGGCCCGCCTCCGGTGATATGACTTTCGCAGGTCTGGTTCATAACGACTGGCTATGGCTGGTGATCATGAGTCTTTGCTGCACAGTATGGGCACAGTCTCTTTCATTGAATGCACTTAAAAAGCTCAGCTCCTTTACAGTAACACTATCGGTGAACCTCGAACCTATCTATGGCATATTGCTAGCTTTCGTTTGCTACAATGAGAATACTGAGATCATTTTCAACAAAGGCACCCAGAACCTTAACTGGGGTTTTCTTTTTGGCATGGGACTCATTCTGCTTTCTGTCGCATTGCAGATGCTTCGTTTACTAAAGCCGGGGTTCGCTGCATCGGGTTATATTAAAGAAAAGGGTGGAATTGATTAAACCCCAAACCCCTGAAGGGGCTTTCCCATATTTTGAAAAAGTATCCGATAGTCTTTAGTTTACTATTTATAATGAGGTTTTACGTAACTCACGCTACTTCTCCCTCTCCTTCGGAGAGGGCTGGGGAGAGGTCTCTCACGGTATCACATGCACATACCCGCTCTCCAGTTCTACCACATCTCTTCTGATTACAAATTTGTAAATACCTCGCTTCTGAAAATTCCGCTTGTCAATAATGATCTTAGGCAAACTGATTTTCGGTACCTCGAAGATCATAATGTTCCGTTCGTTATAGAATTTTACGGAATAGTGATGCGATAAAATATCTTCAGGCAAGTTCATACGCACATGCCCTGTCTCGGGCTCCGTAAAGATCAGCTTTGACACTACAGCCACAGGCACGCTGCTGCCCTGGTCGTCAAAAGCCACCGTTATTTTTTTTCTCGGGGGTGCTATCCTGTTTGCATTGGCCGCAAGTGCCTGCTCATTCACGGCGCTTGTGTCAAACTCAAAAGAGATCAAAACTTTGTGCTTTCTAGCCGTATCTCCACTGGGGGAGACGCTGCCGGACTTTACTGGCTGTGCCGGCACAGAGCTATTTGTCTTACCAATATCTGTCATTTCCTCTGTGATCACAAAGTGCTGCAGCGAATCATTTACTGGCAATGTATGCTTCGATTGTTCCAGCATCGTCTTATCAACATTCACCCCAACCCGATTACTGCTCCACGACAGCCCTGATTTGAACTGGATGATTAGCTTATAAAAGTTCCGCCCGGCTTCGGGGTGGGCATCCGCAAATGCCTGCAATCCCTTGTCCACCATCTTCACAAAACCTATATTCTGGTTTATTTTCGTACTGTCAAGGGAGCGCATCACCGCTATCGACTTCACTTTGTCATACTGGCAAACCCACGATAGTATCACCACTCCTTTATCTGCCGACCCGGCTACCTCTGGAAGTGTAGGCTGCGCAGCCGCACTAAACACCCGTAGCAACAGGAGGAAAACAAAAATAAAGCGTAAAGCAGGTTGCCCTGGAATCATATACCAAACCTACTGTAAAATGACCAATTCCCGAATAAATTGCCAACCTATTAGTGCATGTCAACGCTTCGCATATTGATAAGTGAAATAAATTTGCAGAAAAGCCCGGTAGGGCTTAAATGTGAATAGCCCTGGATGAAATCCGGGGGATTGTAGACTGAACGTACGCAACCACGATAGTGGTTGAATGTAGAGTGGCTTGCGAATAATTCTACACCCAACAAACTGTTAGAAAGTAATTGTTTAAAAAGTATCAAACTATCTATTATCTTAGCTTTTCCTGCATGCAGGTTTTACTCATCAAAATATAATATGGGATTATTTACTAAAAAGCCGATCGACAGTCTCATCCACGATTCTTCTCACGGAGAAACGAACCTGAAACGTACACTCACTGCCGGTAACCTGGTTGCATTAGGTATTGGTGCCATCATTGGCGCCGGTCTCTTTGTAAGAACAGCAGCCGCCGCTGCCAACAATGCAGGCCCGTCTGTCACTATCGCATTTGTGGTAGCAGCGCTGGGCTGTGCCTTCGCAGGATTGTGTTATGCAGAATTCGCTTCCATGATACCTATTGCAGGTAGCGCATATACTTATTCGTATGCTACAATGGGAGAATTGGTAGCATGGATCATCGGCTGGGATCTCGTATTGGAGTATGCAGTAGGTGCGGCAACGGTCGGCATTGCCTGGAGCGAGTATCTCAACAAACTTCTTGCTATATTCAACATGCAGATTCCCTACAAATGGTGCCACTCTCCATTTGAGATCTGTAACGTTCATGTTACCTCCCCTTACTTTCCCGATGAATTCGGCGCCCATGGCCTCATTAACCTCCCCGCCCTCTTCATCATCCTGATGCTCACTATGCTGCTTATCAGGGGTACAAAGGAATCCGCCTTTGTAAACGGCATTATCGTCATTTCAAAAGTTGCAATTGTCATAGTATTCATCATTTTGGGTTGGAATTACATGACTCCCGCCAATCATACTCCCTACATTCCCGCTGCCACCACCTTCACCGACAACTATGGCGTGATCCACAAATACGGTGGTATATGGGGAATACTGGGCGCTGCAGGGGTTGTATTCTTTGCATTCATCGGCTTCGATGCTGTTTCAACCGCAGCTCAGGAAGCCAAAAATCCAAAGAAAGACATGCCTATAGGCATCCTTGGGTCGCTTGTGATATGTACTATTCTTTATATCCTGTTTGCCCACGTGCTTACCGGCGTAGCAAGTGTAAACGATTTCCGCACTGCTGGTAAAGAGGGATCGGTCGTTTACGCTATTCAAACCTACATGCACGGCTATGGCTGGCTCGGAAATCTCGTTACTGTAGCCATTTTGTTCGGTTTCTCTTCTGTAATACTCGTTATGCTTATGGGTCAATCCAGGGTGTTCTATTCTATGAGCCGCGACGGCCTGGTGCCAAAAACATTCTCGAACCTGCATCCGAAGTTCCAGACGCCACACCATTCTAACTGGATATTCCTCATTTTCGTTGGTGGTTTTGCCGCATTTGTACCGGGAGATATTGTCGGCGATATGACCAGCATTGGAACTCTTTTTGCCTTCATTCTTGTATGTGCAGGTGTGTGGATCTTACGCATCACCAACCCTGAGCTACAGCGCTCGTTCAAAGTACCTATGGTGCCGGTTGTTTCTACGCTGGGCATCTTGGTTTGTGCGGCAATGATCGCAGGCCTCGGATGGACCAATTGGCTGCGCCTTGGCGCCTGGCTGGCAATTGGACTAGTGGTTTATTTCGCTTATAGCAAGAAGCATAGCAAACTGAAGTAAGAAATTTAGTAGCATTTAGTGTGATTTTTTAGTATTTTTCTCATTAGCGCTTGCAATACTTCCCACGATTAATTATCTTGTGGAAGAGCAAACAAAGAAAGTTACAAGTAATAACAGTAGTAAAATATCTAATAATTGCTTACCGGGAAAAAGATACTTGTCGCTGAGGATAATGTGCTTAACCAGAAGATTGCTTATTTGATATTGCATAAGCAGGGGGCTGTTGTTGTAGCTGCGTTAAATGGGAAAGAGGCAGTTGAGCTTTTGCAACAAGAAAGTTATGACCTGCTGCTTATGGATCTGCATATGCCGGAAATGGATGGTTTTGAAGCTGCGGAATACATTCGCAAGGTCTTAAAAAATAATATCCCCATTATCGGCGTCACCGCCAGCCATTGGGAAGACGATTTTGAAGCATGCACCAAAATGGGAATGAACACTTGTATATCGAAACCTTTTTATCCTGATAACCTATGCGAACTCATTTTGAACACAATTAATGAAAATAAGTTTACCCACTAAAAAACGACTTTTATGGAATCGCCTCTATTAGATCTCGGTTATCTGCAGGAAATCTCGCAAAATGACAGCACATACATGTATGAAGTGATGAACCTGTTCCTCGACACGGTTCCTAAAAGTCTTGAAACCCTTGATCAGTTGATCCGGGAAACCGATGATTTCGATTCGATCCAGCGCAGGGCACACTCGCTGAAATCAAGCTCCAACGTAATAAAAGTACGCGGCATGTATGATAATGTTGCCAAAATAGACCAGCTCGCCCGGGCGAGAACCGGCAAGGACGAGATGGTGACCAGGATTACAGAAACGCTGACAACCTTTAACGAAGCCTTACCGCTGATAAAAGCGGAGCGTAAGAAGAACAAACCAAGCAAATGATAGTCCGTTTTATTTTGTTGAAAATGCCTTTAACGATGCTGCTTGCTCATTAAAGGCCTTTTTTTTGGGGCATATTCTACCCAAATTAACTGACAGTCATATTTTATTTGTTATTTATATAAATAAACCAATGTGATACTATTTAGAAAATAATTAGTTACAGCTTTTCACATTTTCTATGAAATATTTGGCACGCTTTTTTCGTTCTCTACACCAAATACGTGTGTATGATACTGAGAGAATACAAAGTTTCGTTCAGGAACAATAAAGCGATAGAGGCTGATGCTTTAAAAGGAATAAGTTACCAGAACATGATCGAATGTTCTAAAAAAGGAGCCAAAAGATTCATCAATTGGCTCGTGGTTTTCGGAACGGATGAAAAGGATGCTATCCACAATGCAGATGAAATGGTGCACGACTATTTAGGGCCACACCTTGGTCTTAGTGTTTAATTGACCATCATCAGTTTATCAGGCCTTTCAGGGGCTTTCCAATACAGCCATTCGGCATTTGTATATGCAGCATGGCAGCCAGCGTTGCCGAAATATCAGTCATGTTTACTACTTCATGAGTTTCGCCCTTTGGCACGTGCCAGCCATACCATATCAGCGGTATGTGAGAATCATAAGGGTTCCAGCTTCCGTGCGTTGTGCCGGCAAAATGATCACTCTCAAACCAACCGGGGTTACAGATGATCTGTAAGCAACCGCTTCTCCGGTTGTTATATCCGTTTATCACCATAGTGCGTATAGGCTCAGGAACAGCCATCCTGCCCATGTCTTCCAGGTCAATTACATAAGATACAGGCACGCTGTATTGTTGCGGCATGGTCTTCATGAGCCAGTTGCGCACACTCTGTTTCACCTCATCTCTGTTAATGGTTCGGTCACTCGCCAATATCGAATCATTCAGGAATACCTGGTAATTCATGATAGAGCTCACCAGCTTCACATCTTTTTTATACACGCCCTTCAGATAATTGTTCAGGTCATCGGTAACATTAAAGGCAATACCGGCAGGTATATGCTTGTCCTTCATGTACTGTGGGTTATGCGCACCGCCATGATCCGCAGTTAAAAACAGTAGGTAGTTGCCTCTGCCTATGTCCCGGTCAAGGTTATCGAGAAATGCCGCTATTTCTTTGTCTAGCTTTATATACATATCCTCCTGCTCCACAGAGTTTGGGGCAAACTGGTGACCGCAATAATCAGGACTGGACAAGCTGATACATAGAAAATCGGCATCTTCTCCCGCTCCCAGGTCCGTACCGTGTATACACGCCTTGGCCATGGCAAATGTGAGGGTATTTCCGGCAGGCATCGCCTTGATCGCACCCAGCCTCTCGGCTTTGCTCATCATATCAAATTTGTGAGGGAATACCGGTTCATCAGTGCCTTTGCATGGCTCTTCATACTGGCAGTTATCACAAGTGCTTTCTGTATAGTTGAGCAGGGAATCTGTCAGGTCCCAGTTCATCTTCACCAGGCTGTCAGCCATGTTCTTTTTATTGAACGCTATTAGCCAGGATGGATTTTGATACGCGCTGTCATAATAGCTGCTGGTCACAAAGTTCCCCGATCTGTCGTTATACCAATATGCAGCATTGGCAGTGTGTCCCGCAGGCAAAATGCAACTGCGGTCTTTCAACGCAATACCAAACACCCGCGACCTGAAATTTGTAGCCAATCTCAACTCATCCGTAATAGTCGTGGTGAGCATATTGCGTGGGCTGAATGATGCCTTCTTACTGCTATCCCCTACCTGGTATACCTTATCATCATCCACACAATACACATTCTCTCCGGTCACGTTATCGTGCCAATTGTTCCCGGCTATGCCATTTATCGAAGGCACCGAACCGGTATAAATACAGGTATGGCCCGGGGCCGTGAACGTTGGCAGGTAGTTTATCATGGTATTCTGGCAGTTATAGCCATCGCGTATCAGCCGCTTAAAGCCATCATTGCCAAACCGCGAATAGTAACGATACAGGTAGTCCCAGCGCATCTGATCGATCACCAGGCCTACAACAAGCTTGGGGCGCGTTACCTTGCGCGCCTTCTTCGTGCATGAAGAAAAAGCCACAATTAAGGCCAGAAAACAAATAAGATAACGTTTCATTAATAACATTTGGTGCAAAAGTGCAAATTTCAAATGGAACAGGCAGTTATATTTTTATTAATTTCGCACTCGATTTTAAGATTCATTTAGAGTAAACATAGTACATTATGGACATATTTGCAAAATTTGAGAACAGGCTGGGCCCGATAGGCGACTACGCGGAGAAATCACCTGGTTATTTCGCATTTCCCAAACTGGAAGGAGAAATAGGAAACCGCATGAAATTCATGGGTAAGGAAAAGATCGTGTGGAGCCTCAACAACTACCTCGGCCTCGCCAACCACCCGGAAGTACGCAAGGCAGATGCCGATGCAGCAGCTAAGTACGGTCTCGCCTCCCCCATGGGTGCGCGTATGATGAGTGGTAACTCAAATATCCATCAGGAACTGGAAAACAAACTTGCCGCATTCGTAGGTAAGGAAGATGCCATGTTGTTCAACTATGGCTACCAGGGCATGGTTTCTGCTATCGACAGCCTCTGCGGCCGCCACGATGTGGTGGTTTACGACGCCGAGTCGCATGCATGCATCATAGATGGCTTACGTCTTATCCCAAGCCACCGCTATGTATACAAGCACAATGATTTAGCCGATTGCGACAAGCAACTTGCCCGCGCCACCGAAATGGTGAAGAAGACCGGCGGCGGCATACTGGTGATCACCGAAGGTGTTTTTGGCATGAGCGGCAACCAGGGCAAGATCCGCGAGATCGTTACCCTCCGCGAGAAATATGAATTCCGCCTGTTTGTAGACGATGCTCATGGTTTCGGTACTATGGGTAAGCGTGGTGCAGGTATCGGTGATGAGCAGGATTGTATAGACGACATAGACATTTACTTTTCCACCTTCGCCAAGTCTATGGCAAGTATAGGTGGCTTCCTTGCTGCAGATAAAAAAATACTCACCTACCTGCGCTACAATATGCGTTCGCAGATATACGCCAAATCACTGCCTATGGCCTTCGTAGCCGGCAACCTTAAACGCCTGGAGCTGCTGATGACCATGCCAGAACTGCGCGAAAAACTATGGCACAATGTGCGCCGCCTGCAGGAAGGCTTCCGTGCCCGCGGTTTCGACCTTGGCACCACCAACACGCCCGTAACGCCTGTATTCATGAAAGGCGGCCTTTACGATGCTGTTCAGCTCACCTACGATATGCGCGAGAACTATAACATCTTCTGCTCTGTGATCGTATACCCAGTTATACCTAAGGGACAGATAGAGCTGCGAATCATACCAACCGCAGCCCATACCGACCAGGATATCGACGAAACTCTGGCTGCATTCGATGCCGTGCGCGAAAAGCTCGACAAAAAGCTCTACCCGCAGGAAATGCCGAATGTAATGGCATAGTATCTGCCAAAATTTTTAAATATAAAGAGGGTGTCTCAGAAGTCCGGGACACCCTCTTTTTATTCAGGTACTCATTTATCCAATGCTCAGAAGCTTCCCTTTACTTTTTAGATACAGGCATAAGGCTTTACGTAACTGCGTTTAGTGCACTTTTAAAGTCCATTTGGCTTTATTACACTATTATAATCTCGGTATTTAAAATCGATAATAATTATGCAGCAATAAGTAAAAAGCATACCATCCAATATTCTGTTCTAATTTTTTGTTCATATTTTTGTAAAAAAAAATAAACAAAATGAAAAAACTAGTTACACTTTCCATCATGCTGGCAGCTCAGGTAGCAGCCAATGCCCAGACAACCAAATTGCAAGTGATCCACAATTGCGCAGACGCGATAGCCGACTCTGTAGACGTGTATCTTGGAAGCACTAAACTGCTGGACAATTTCGCCTTCCGTACGGCGACACCTTTCATAGATGCGCCCACCGGCGTGCCACTTACGCTGGGTGTAGCACCTAAAACCAGCGCCAGTGTTGCTGATACCATCTACAGTGTTACTGTAACATTAGATGCCGCAAAAAAATACGTATTAATAGCTAACGGCCTTGTAAGCCCAACAGGCTACAGCCCGGCTGCCTCTGTGGTGCCATTCAGGTTAAGTGTCTATGACATGGCCCGCCTCACCGCAACCACTGCTGGCAATACAGATATTCTTGTTGCCCATGGCAGCACAGATGCACCTACGGTAGATGTAAAAGCTGCTACTTCCACTTTAGTGAACAATATATCCTTTGGTGAATTCTGTAGCACCGGTTATATAAGTGTACCCGTTGCCAATTACACGCTCGACGTAACAGATATGACAGGCACTACCATCGTGAAGAGGTATTCAGCTCCGCTTTCCACACTCAATCTTGGGGATTCTGCAATAACAGTAGTAGCATCCGGCTTCCTTGATTCAACAGTGAACAGCAATGGTAGGTCATTTGGCTTGTGGGTAGCATTGCCACAGGGCGGAAACCTCATACCACTGCCATCGGTTGCTATACCCAGCGCCGTAAACAGCTTGAACAATAACGGTAACATCCAGGTATACCCAAATCCGGCTGGCGACTATTTCAACGTGGTTTCCACTGAGCGAATCGCCAGGATCTCTATTATGGACGTAACAGGCAGGGTACGCTCTGAGATAAATAACAACACACAAAATAAGATAGACATCAGCAGTTTATCTCAGGGCATTTATATCGTGAAGCT
The DNA here is from genome assembly GCA_947476485.1 of Chitinophagaceae bacterium. GTDB lineage: Bacteria > Bacteroidota > Bacteroidia > Chitinophagales > Chitinophagaceae > Nemorincola. The sequence goes on along the minus strand of CANJQU010000077.1, from coordinate 12,732 downwards.
CGAAACTGAAAATGGTGTAGTAAGCACTCATAAGATCAATAAGAAATAACGTTTGATTTATAGTGTAGTAAAAAAAGCTATCCCTTTCGGGATGGCTTTTTTTCATTACGCCACACGGGGCGCTTTATACGCCTATAGAAATAAAGGTTCCAACAGCAAATAACATTGTTCACCTTTTCACAACATTATATTAAACAAAACGTTCGCTGAATTAACGTTAAATTAGATAGCCTCCGGCTGCATAACACCCAAAAATTGGATTTTTTTTGTGCACCCAGGCATCGGTTGATTGCACCGCCTGATGGGGGAACTGATATTTGGGGAACGACTCATGTTCCTACAATCCGGTTTCCGGTTACTGGGCAACATGGTTATAGTTTTTACCAACGGCTATATAAATTATTCGCCCTGGAGCGTATCCCGGGTATTGTTCTGATCAGGAACGCAGAATAAAAGCCGTTATAGAGCCTGCCCTGAGCTTGCCGAAGGGGAATTCAGTGAACCGAAGCTAAATCATTGAGCATAAGAAATGGGATTTGCATACAAAATAACAGATCAGCAAGCCATGCATTTTATTACAGGTAAAGTAGCAAAAGACAGGTATTTGCAGGGATAATAACAGTTTATAATACCCTGCGAAATATGAAAAGCAGGGGTAGCTACTGCCACAAAATATGAAAAGGAACCGCAAATAAGTTCTTGCCAAATGACACGACTTCCTTGCCGGAATAAAGAACAATGCCCCCGATAAAATCGTTTTTAACCAATTCGGCAAGGGCGGTCAAGCCTTTAAAATCTGCAATTCCCACTGACTCTGATCTTTTCACCTCTATACCCAGCACAGAACCGTCTGCTTTTTCCAACACGAAATCAACTTCTTTTCCATCGCCCGTTCTGAAATGGAGCAGTTGGGCTTTTGTGTTGCCGATCGACAGCAATTTGGTAAGTTCTGTTGCCACGTAATTTTCCAAAACATGACCAAACAGTACCGGTTTATTGATTGCCAGGTTATCAAAATCCAGATCGAGCATATGGCACAGCATCAACGTATCCAACAAATATCCTTTGGGCGATTTCACCAGCCGCTTGCCAATGTTTCTATACCACGGACTCACATCAAACGAAAGAAACATCATCTTTAAGATATTGCGATACTGTTTACCGGTTACGGCGTTTAGTCCTATATCGCGCGAAATATCCGCATCATTGATAAGGCTTCCCGCCCGCGTAGCCAGCATTCTCAGTAAATTTGGCAAAACAGCCATTTTCTCCAGTTCGGCGATCATCCGTACATCACGCTGTAATATTGTTGTGATGTATCCATCGAACCAAATACTCCGCTCGCTATTTTTTTTACCTGATATTTCAGGAAATGTGGCCCGTTTTATTGCTTCGTTAAGGTTTATTTTGCGGCTGCTGATACCTGAAAAATCGAGATTCATCATCCTGTCGAGCCCTGTTCCTTTTCCAGCGGTGGCCTCTGCGGTGCAGAACGGATATAACGTCATTACACTCATCCGCCCGACCAATGGATCAGACAGGGCAGGAAGTGCGAGTATGTTAGCCGAACCAGTAAGCAAGTAACGGCCATTGGCCTTTGCCTTATTCTTTAAACGAAGCTCATCAACAACTATTTTCAGCGCTCTGAAAATTCCGGGGACCATCTGGACTTCATCAATGATCATGTTGGTGTTGTGACCAGACAAAAACTCCTCGGGCGCGTTTGCCGCAGCCGCAGCCTGGGTTGGTTTGTCAAATGTGATATATACAGCAGGAGCAGACTTTGTTCCGATCTCCGCTGCTAACTCCTGTACAAGTGTACTCTTACCGGATTGGCGCGGACCATTCAGGAACACGACAGGGCTAACCTTTAGCGCATCCAGTATTTTCGGCGTAATATTTCTGTATAATGTTTTCATGAATATTTATGCAAAACTAAAGTATAACTTTATAATTTCAAAAGTTTGAATTTAATTTTGCACATGGTCACATTTTTAACTTCCGGCAAACGGTGTGCCGAACAGGCAAACGGCAAGCTCTGCCCAGATGAGAAAAAACATTAGCAGAATGGCGGCGCAGATGAGTATTCGTGCCCCCGGTTGCCGGTAGTCTCCCAAAAAAAATAACAGTTGGGCGTACGTCTCACGACTACGTCCCGGCGGAGCTCAATCTCCTGATTGCCCTACAGCCTAATGTTCTAGCCATAGTTTTTACCAAACTCGCAATAAATTATTCGTCTTGGAGCGTATTCATATTTAATAGACCTTTGTTTCCTAAAAGACAGTTTCTACCCAATGCAGCTCCAACTGCGAAATCCAAAATCCGATTAATCCAGATGTCATTCTGAGCGACGTCGAAGAACAAACGATGGCAGAAATTGGGCATTTAGGTTAATAAACGCGCTACGCGCAGGGCAAAAAAAATGAATCTGTAAAAGCGTGTGATACTCGTGTGATATGAATGTGATATTTTTTGAACGCAAATCATTGTTTATCAACAAAAACCTGTGCAAACTTTTTTTCGGCAAAAATGTGCTATTCAGCTTAGACTGCAACGGCAACTGCAAACTATAACTGCCAACGGTAAATAGCAATTGGGTAATAATGGGAAATGTTATTAATCAATAATATCATCCACCACAAAGGTTTTCACGAGATAGCAATGCCCCATTTGTGAATTTCCTTTTCCCTGGAGTGTGGGGCATTTTTAAAAAACCGCCTATGTTTCAGGCCAGAACCGGAAAATTAGAAACCACTAAATCAGTAACCTGCCAACTGAAAAATGAAAAATGAAAACTGGCTGGGGCATAACGGGAAATGTGATTATTCATTAATATTAGCCACTATAAAGGGTTTCGCAACATTTGCAATCCTGTTTGTAAATTACTTTTTCCGTGAGACATGGGGTATAATAACGTGATTTGCGAAACAGGAAACACTACCGGTAAATCCCGGTTAATGTGACGTTCCGATAAGCCTGGGGTATTATGGGAAATGTAAATAACGAATAATATTAGCCACTATAAAGGGTTTCACGACATTGCAATGCCCCATTTGTCATTTTTTTTCCCATGAGACATGGGGCATTCCACCTCGTTAGAAGTTGAAGTGATATGCAGGAATCCCTGAAATCCTATGATACTGAAAATCCGGATCAGGGTCAACAACATTTTTCAATTTCGCCACAGGGAACGATGGGAATACAAGAAAGTGTTGTATTTTTCGCACTTGAACTGAGCCTCTTCCTGTGGCCTGTTGCTCTGCTAAAAACCATGAACTTGAACTGCAACACCCTTAAAATGTGCCTCATATGCATTTGCATTGGTGTGTGCTTTTTTAGTTGCACCAACCCGCGCATGGGGAATGCTGAGGATAACAAGCGCGCGCAAGGCATATACAATACAGCTAACAGGATATTCAGCGAGGGAAAAATTAAGCAATCTCTCGTCTATTTAGACTCAGCCTACGCCCGGCTACCGGTGATAACGCCCTATGGACAATATCTGGGATATAATTTTAAGTCGCTTTTCTACTTTCACGAAAATGATCTGGATGCCTCTTTAAGATATGAAGACAGCGCACTGGATATGATGAAGAATGTGGAACTGCAACATAGTTACCCGCAGGAATATGTGCATACGTTGCTGGAAAAAAGGGCATATACTCTCAGCACAAAATAAATATAATGAAGCGCATGACTATTATGTAAAGGCAATAGCACAAGCGCGGGAACTGGTGAGCAGTTGCAGCCTTAATGAGTACTACTACCTGGTGGCTATGGCACTGTACCGTGAGAAACAGTTCCCAGCGGCGATAGGCTATTTTAAAGATGCATTTATAGCCGCCCAGACCTGCGATACCGTAGATCGGCCTTACCAGCGCATGCAGGAAATGCTGGATAACACCGCACTATGTTACACACAACAGGCCAAAGCCGACAGTGCCGTTTATTTTTATGACTCGTGCTTGTCATTCATAAACAGGCACGAGCAGAATTTCAGTAATAAGAAGTCGGCAGATGAGGCGCGGTCGGTAGCCTATGAAAATAAAGCGATGACGCTGGTAATGGCCGGAAAGCTTGACGGCGCAGAGAACCTGCTTAAAAAAAGTGTGCAACTAAATGAGCAGCCGGGGTTTGACAGGCAGCGGGCACAATCAGGAAAAATCAGGCTTGCAGCATTCTACAGCGCGCAGAAGAACTACGCTAAAATGTATTCGGCAATAATGGATGTTGATGCCACGCTCGATACGCTTCCTAATATTTATGTAGCGCTGGAAAAAGAGGATCTGCTGTGGCGTTACTACCAGGACACAAGGCAGTTTGAGAAGGCGCTGACCACATACCTGGCCTTTGCAAAGCGCAATGATTCGGTAGAGGCCGCGGGCAGGAAAAACGGGCAGACAGACATATTGCACGATCTGAGAGAAAAGGAACAACAGTATAAAATACAGTTGTTGCAGAAGGACAATCGTTTCCACCGTACCATGCTGATGGGGGTCATCGGCTTTGCGGTGATGTCGCTGGGTATTTTAGCACTCATATTTACCAGCTACCGCAGAACACGAAAGAGCGAACGAATGCTTGCCGCACGGAATGAAGAAATAAGCAACCAGAAAGCAGCCCTCCAAAAGAGCAACAGGGAAAAAGACCGGATATTGAGCATCGTGGCCCATGACCTCAGGAGCCCTGTTGGCGCCACTGTGGCGCTTGCGGACCTGGTGGCAGAGGAAGAAAATGACGCAATGCGGGAGGATCTGATCGGGATGATCAAAGAGGCAGCTCAAAATGCACTTGTGCTTATAGGCGAACTCGTGACCGTAAGAGGTGATGAACACATGGAGCTGAAAAAAGAAACCATGGACCTTGTGGCATTTGTAAAAGAAACGCTGCGGTTAATGGAACACAAAGTAAAAGAGAAAAAGCAGGTGCTTAAGACGGAACTGCCGGATGAGCCGATTATCATTGCCATTGATAAAGAAAAGATAAGAAGGGTGGTAAGTAATATCGTGGGCAATGCCGTAAAGTTCACAAAAGAAGGCGGCAACATCATCGTAAAAGTGAAGCGCGAAGAGGATAACGTGCTTATACTCATCAAGGACAACGGTATAGGTATACCCGATAAGTTATTACCTGACCTGTTTGGCATGTTCACGGCCGCAAAACGTCCCGGCACAAGCGGTGAACAGTCTATCGGGCTGGGATTGTCCATCAGCAGGCAGATCACAGAGGCACATGGTGGCAAGATATGGGCGGAGAGCAAGGAGAATAGCGGGAGTACGTTTTATATATCACTGCCCTTGAGCTAATGGTAACTGTTTAGGTTACTATTCCCGTTTCCTCATCTGCAGCAGGAATCATACCCTCCGGACGCTCTTCAACAAGTGGCACATCTTCGCGCTGGTTTTCAGGGTTCCATTCAACGATGAAATTGTTTCTGCCGGTGCCTATGAGTATTGCCATGAACTTCTGCTGAATGAGCTCCAGCATGGCGAGGAAGGTAAAAATGGCGTGGATCCTGTTTTCGCAGGAGGCAAAGAGCAATTCGAAAGGTACGCGCTTCTTTTCCTGCAGGTGATCAATAAGAAAAGTACGCTGGCCTTCAAGGCTGTAATTGTACTTTACAACTACGTGCTGCGGCTTGGCGTGGCGCTCATTGAACTTCTTCACCACCTTTTCGTAGGCTTGCAGCAGCTTGTACATGGTCACAGTCTGTATCTCTGTACCCTCTGCATACGACTCGCCTAGTCGGTCCATTTCGCCCTTTATGTTGCCGCGTTTCTGCTGCATCAGGCGGTCGGCCTCCATCACCATCATGGTTTCGGATGCATCCTTAAAGCGCTTGTATTCCAGTATTTTGTCTACAAGTTCCTGTCGCGGATCTATCTCTTTTCCGGTGGCATCCACTTCGCGGCGAGGGAGCAGCATACGCGCCTTGATGCGCATAAGCGTAGATACAAAAAGTATGAACTCGCTGGCCAGCTCAATGTTAAGGCTCTCCAGGGAATGTATGTAACTAAGGAACTCGTTGGTGATCTTGGCAATAGGTATGTTGTAAATATCCAGCTCATCCCGTTCAATGAAGAACAGGAGCAGGTCAAAGGGCCCTTCAAACTGCGGCAGTTTTATCTGGTATGATGCGGACATTTATAAATTCGAAAGTAAAAATTCAAAATTCAAAACCACTCCCGGGTACGTATGTGGGGGAACAAAAATAACGCTAAAAATGCAGTTATTTACCTGGTACCCCAACAGTGAAACACATATTATGCCATTACATAAAACGATCCAAAACGCTTATGCCAGACCAACCAGGTGCATGCACCCACAGCTTTACAACTAAAATTTATAAGCGATCCCGAACGTAAACACCTGGCTCACCTGCACCCAGCCAAGGCCTTCGCCAGGCTGAACTTTTTTAACCGGGAGGTTTGTCGTTTGATCGATGTATGTGGAGCTGTAAGGGAAGTTGTTGTCGTAGACCATAGTAAGGCCAAAAGTAAGACTGAGTACTTTGTAGGCTTTCAGCACAAAGAGATTATCCCAAAGGCACTGGATATTGCCCGGATTGTCTTGCTTTACCACAACACCCGCGTCGTTGGTGGTGTTCTTTGCCAGGTAGTTGCTATACAGATCAAGACGGGTGGTGAAGGTCATATTCTTCTTTACATCCACCTTGTACCTGCCGGAAAAGTAAGCTCCTAGCTGGAACTTATTGGTTTTACCTGAATCGATACCAAATGCACCCTGCGCAGTGAGAGAAGTATAGCGGGCATTTGCCAGCACTTCCCTGCCCGCCAGTGGCGACAGGAATAAGCTGATATCGGCTCCCTTCCTGTATTCCATACCAAGCGCCAGTGTCAGGTAGGCCGGAGAGAACAGATCAGATGTGGGTGCCTTTTGCCAACCGGGAACGGTATAATCGTAGCCATGAGTAAACTGCGATTTGAAATTGAAGAGCGCTGAATAATAAAAATCGGTAGAATGGTTCAGGCGGCTTCCGAACTTAGAAGTGAAATCTATGCGGTCATCCGTTTTACGCGGAACAAAACTATTAGAGTAGACATAGTTGAGGCCATAAGATAGGTTTAAAGTGTTGCTCCATATGCTGCCGTGATTGAGATAAGTTAGGTTGCCCTGGAAGATACTATTTACCGCCAATGATGCGATTTCGCCGCCCGCAGCCCAGTTGTGCAGAAAGCCTTCATTGATACCGATTGAGAACAGCCCGGTGTGTGTCCACGCTACTGTATCCTTATTTGTTGTTTCCAGCAGTTTTTTAAGATCATCTACGTTCTTGTTGAGCTGGGCATTTGCTGAGTAGATAGTAGAAAAACACAGCAGAATTGGTAGTATTATTTTTTTCATTCGTATGATTTTAATATAAAAGGGATGCAAAAATAAGGCCTTGCTGCAAATAACTGCAACAAGGCCAATATATTTTACAAACTATGCTTCGGTTCGCCTGCTATTACTCTGCCGCAGGTGGCGCTCCGCCTTCGTTTCGCGGCTCCTTATTTTCACCCGGGGGGCGGTCTCTGCGCTGCGGCCGGTTGGGCCGGTCTCTGCGTGGTTGCTGCCCCTGCGGACGCTCTGGCCGTGGTTGCGCACTAGCGCCATCAGCGGCCTGTACACCATCTGCCGGTGGCTTAGGCGGTCTGTTCTGCTGCTCAGGGCGCGGTGGCCTTGGCTGCTGACCTCCTTGACCCTCCGGACGTGGAGGGCGTGGTTGCCCACCCTGTTGTTCCGGCCTTGGTGGCCTTTGTGGTTTGTTACCCTGGGGTTGTCCGCCCGGTTGATCTGTTCGAACGGTTCCGCCTGGTCTATTTCCATGCTGCTGACCACCACCGCCTTGTGGTCTCGGACCTTTATTACCTTGCGGCTGGCCACCACCCTGCTGTTGCGGGCGCGGACCTTTATTGCCTTGTTGCGGAGCGCGTGCCACCTGCTCTCCCCCAGCCTGTTGAGGGCCGCGGGCTGCCTGTGGTTCACCACTGCCCTTTCCGCCGCCTGATTTTTTCTTCTTTTTGTTCTTGTTTTCCAGGTTCTTCAGCGTTATCTGGCCTACGTCATTCACATAGCCCATATCAGGCTTGATGCCTGCTTTGCTCTCCCTTGTTTCCAGTTCCACAGGTTGCAGGCCATCCGCCTTCTGGCCGGCCTTGTTCATCTTTTGTATCTCCTTTACGCGGGTTATGGTGAGCGGGTATTGTTTATTATTGTCGGAATAGCTATACCACATCAGGTTTTTGAAGATATCCTTCTTCTGTAGCTGTGCGATACCCTTATCTGTCTCCAGCCGTTCTGCATGATCGGGAAACACCGATAAGGCGTCCATATAGGTATCCAGCTCGTAGTTGAGGCAGCATTTAAGCCTGCCGCACTGGCCACTTAGCTTAGTCTGGTTGATCGACAAATTCTGGTAACGGGCAGCAGTGGTATTCACCGATTTGAAATCGGTAAGCCAGGTACTGCAGCACAATTCGCGGCCGCAGGAGCCTATGCCACCCACTTTACCGCTTTCCTGCCTGGCGCCTATCTGTTTCATTTCCACCTTCATTTTAAAGTCGGTGGCATATACACGTATCAGTTCACGGAAGTCCACACGCTGGTCGGCAGTGTAGAAAAACGTACCTTTTTTACTATCGGCCTGTACTTCTACTTCGCAAAGCTTCATGTCCAGTTTCAGGCTGCGGGCTATAGCACGTGAGCGGGTAAGCAGTTCAGGCTCGCGCTCTTTTTGTTTGGCGGCAGCTTCCAGCTCCTCTTCGGTAGCAGGATGGAGCACACGCTTGGTGACCTCACCTTCTTTTACACCGTACTTCTTAAGCTGTAGCTTCACCAGCTCGCCCGTAAGGCTCACCTGGCCAATATCGTAACCACCCAGCCCCTCAACGGCCAGCCAGTCACCCTTTTCCAGCATGTAGTGGGTATTGTTCTTAAAGAATTCCTTACGGCTGCCTTTACTGAAAGACACCTCTATTATCGGGTAAGGTTTTGCCCCATCGTGCAGGGGCAGGGCATTCAGCCAGTCAAAGACATTGAGACGGTTACACCCGCCCGTACTGCACCCACCATTACCTTTGCACCCGCCCGGTTTGCCACTGGCACCCGATCCGCAACTGCCACATCCCATTTAAATATGTTTATATAGAGCAAGTGTGCAAAAAACTTTATCGACTTATATATAACAGACACCAACTATCGTTGTACCATTCCACACAGTTAATTACACGATCATGCCAATTGTTAAAAAATAATCACAGATACAAACATACACAAAAAACACGGAAATAGTTAAGCTCATACTTTTCAGATAGTTGCGTTTCTGCGCTGCGTTCGAACAATAATATGGAGAACAACTCACCCCAAATCTTTAACAATCCACGACTAATAGTGGCATTGTATTTTTAAGAGTACCGCGAACAATTAGACGAATTAAATAACTTAAACAAAGGCTATGAAACGGACACTATTAATTTTCGGACTGATGATGATTGGCGCCGCCACCTACGCACAAGACCAGAACAGGAACTCATTGTATTCATTCTACAATGTGGGCGCACCAAAGGAAGTAGACAGACTGGGCACTAACCCCGAATTTCCATTTATAAAGAATATGTCTACCAAACAACAAGTATACCAGGCCATCAAGAGAAACGCAGACAAAGATAATCGTGAGATGGCTGAATTCAACAACATATTGAGCGGTATTGGATTTATGAATGGCGCAAAGGACGTGGAGGCTTCAAATATCACCTCTGCTAACCTGCCATCAGGCACCACCGGCAATATGGGTGATGGCAGCCTTAGCAGTTCTTATACAAGACTGAATTTGGGTGACGATGGTGTAAAGGCGTGGAAAGTAACAGGCCCTACCGGCTATGTTTATTTCCTGGCCAAATGCGGTAACGCATTCTACCCGAATAATGCAAAAGGAACTGCTTGCATATCGACTCCTGTCAACATTTCGGCTAAACCGGTAGAGATAACAGCTACCGGGCAGAAGAATGAAGTTACAGACAAGGTGTACGTGTATTACCACATGAAGCGTCATAAGAAACACCCAAAATTCGCTATGGCAGGAATACCCGACCAGAACCCCTCAAAACCCCTGTTGCTCAACACACAAATGAAAACAGATGTTGTGCCTGAAACCTTCAGGGTAACAGTGAATGATCCAGATCAGAGCGTGACTGTTTGCCCGGACTCTGCAGCGGTAGTTAATGCAAACATTAATGTTGAGAAAATATCCGGTTATGCGGGTTTTTATCCTGGCCGGCCAGAGGAGCAATATAAGCAGGTATCTAAACATGCTTATAAAAAGGCTGCAAGAAAAATAAGAAAGATAGAACGTAAAGAACAAAAGGTAGCCAGAGTTACCAACACACGGGTATCAGTAACCCAGGACGTACCAAGGAAAGTATAATTGACGTGCAAATGAAAAAGCGCTGCCGCAGGGATTTACCTCGCGGCAGTTTTTTTAAGTTAGATGTTCTCCACTCTCGCGAGTGTGGGACATTTGTATGTATTCATGTAAATGTTGTATTTTTGCAATGCATTATTGAAAACGAAAACATAGGGAGTTAGTATGAAAGATATAACCTTATCTGTACCTGATAAAGATTTCCCCTCTTTTATTAAGCTGGTTAAAAACCTCGATTTTGTGCAGATCAAAAGGGCGAAAAAACCTAAGTCTAAAAAGGAGAAACTCCTTCACGAACTAAAGGAGGCCGTTGACCAGGTAAACCTCGCAAAACAGGGGAAAATAAAACTCAAATCTGCAGATCAGTTACTAAATGAGTTATAATATAGAAGTAACCGATCGTTTTGAGAAAGAGATCAGGAAACTACTAAAGAAATTCCCTTCTCTTAAAAATGAATATGCAGGGTTTATTACGACTTTAAAGGCTGACCCTCTTTTTGGAACCCCCAATCGGCAATGACTGTTACAAAATCAGAATAGCGATTGCTTCAAAAAGTAGAGGCAAATCCGGCGGAGCAAGAATAATCACTCATGTTTATGTGGCTGGCCAAACAGTATTTTTGCTCCATTTATGATAAATCTGAGCAGGACAGTCTTAGCGATAAGGAAATATTGAGTATGGTTAAGGGTATCAGATAAAGCAACTAACTATTTGATTTTCTATTAGTTATAATTGCTGTCTGTATGAAACTTATAATCACAACCATCAGCGCCCCAATGACATTCAGCCACAGAAAGGAGACGATATCCAGGCAGTAGATGATGATGACGCTGGCCTCTGCGATGAGGGCGGCAGTGAAGACTGTGTTTCCGTTTGCGCGCTTCATGTAAAATGCTACCAGGAAGATCCCTAGTATAGTACCGTAGAAAAGAGAACCAAGAATGTTAACCGCCTCTATAAGCGAGCCAAGCTTTGCAGCAAACATGGCGATACAAATGCTGAATATACCCCATCCCAGCGTGTGGAGCCTGCCATAGAATAGTTCCTGTTTTTCGGTGAGTACAGTTCCGCCCATTGCCTGCACGTCCATAAGAGAGGAAGCTGTGAGAGAGTTGAGTGCGGCAGAAATAGAACCCCATGATGCCAGGATGATCACAGCAAACAATAATCCGACGATACCTTTCGGCAATGCATTCTTCACGAAGTAGAGAAAAATATAATTGGTGTCGTTCTTATCAGGCGTGTAATTTTTCGCTGCTATGTGGCGGGATACGCTGTCGCGAAGGAGTTGGATCTGGTGTCGGGTTTGGGTGAATTGTTGGACTGAGGACTCGAGAGCGGCGGCTTCTGTAGTGTTGCTTTCTTTATTGAAATGAGCAATTGCAAATGCCTGTTTTTCAGACTGTTCATGCAACTTATTATATCTTGATTCGGCTATCGATGTCTCGTTTGGTTCGGCAGTTTTGTAAGCGTTGTATGCGGCTGTATTGAAATACAATGGCGCGGGCTGGAAGCTATAAAAAGCAAATACCAGCGCGCCAATAAGCAGGATGCAGAACTGCATGGGGATCTTTACCAGGCCGTTGAGCAACAATCCCAGTTTACTCTCACGGTCATCCTTGCCGGTAATGTAACGGCCTACCTGGCTCTGGTCGGTACCAAAGTAAGACAGGGCGAGAAAAAAACCGCCGATCAGTCCGCTCCAGATATTGTATTTATCCTTCCAGTCAAAATGGGTCGTGATCACATTGAGCTTGCCGCTCTTGCCAGCTATATATAACGCATCCTTCATACCGATACCTGCCGGTAGTTGGTGAACAACGAGATAGCCGGCAAGACCCATAGAACCAAGAATGATGAGGAATTGTAATTTTTGAGTATGCGCTACGGCTTTGGCTCCGCCGGCGTATGTGTATATAAGAAGTAATCCACCCATTACCACGTTGGTGAGGTAGATGTTCCAGCCTAGGATGGAGGAAAGGATGATGGCTGGGGCGTAGATACTGATACCAGTGGAGAGGCCACGGGAAAGTAGAAACAACGACGAAGCAAGCAATCGGGTCTTCTTATCAAAACGTTCTTCGAGGTACTGATAAGCGGTATAGACATTGAGCCGGCGAAAGATGGGAATGAATGTAACGCAGATCACGATCATAGCTATGGGCAGGCCGAAGTAGTACTGCACAAAACGCATCCCATCGGTATAAGCCTGACCCGGAGCGGAAAGGAAAGTAATAGCGCTGGCCTGCGTAGCCATAATGCCCAGCAGCACCACATACCAGGGCATCTGCTTATCTGCCAGCAAGTA
>CANJQU010000076.1 GCA_947476485.1 Chitinophagaceae bacterium | reverse complement strand
TTATTTCACAATACCGAGCACTGTATGGAGCAGCGTGCACGTGGATGCCGGAGTTGGTTTCGCATTTACGATCAGGAGCTGGGGGATGTTTGAAAAAGCAAAGCCGCTTACCTTAAGGCTCGATCTGCCGGTATTCCTGAACAGGCCACCATTCGGGAATAACCAATATGCTACGTTGCGGTATGTGATAGGCGTGAACAGAGCATTTTAGTAAGTTGAGCGTGACTATTTCTTCCAAACGATTGCAGCATTGCAGCCGCCAAAACCCGATGCAGTTTTCAATGCGTAGTCTATCGTGGCATGCTGCAATTTGCGGGTCACATTTATTGGTTTGGGTACGCCGAGGTCTTCATAGCCGGCGGAAGGTATGAGCATTTGGTGGCGTAATGCTTCCAGTACCATAGCGCTTTCCAGCACACCCGCTGCGCCCAGGGTATGGCCGATATAACCTTTGAAACTGTGCACGGGACTGTGCAGTAAACCGCTGTGCTCAAATGCCCGTGCTTCCATCTCGTCATTATATGGAGTAGCCGTACCATGGGCGGAGATCATGCCTACTTGTTGCGGGGATATGCCGGCCTCGATAATGGCACGGGTAATGGCAGCGGCAAGCTCTTCGCCTGTGCGGGAGGGACCCGAGATATGATTCGCATCATTGGAGGTAGCGCCACCAACAAGCACTCCAAGTACCTGTTCTGTTTTCTGCGCAGACAAGATTATCGTGGCTGCTGCTTCGCCGAGTGATATTCCTTTACGGGCCGCATCGAAGGGCCGGCAGGGCTCATCAGAGATAGCCTGAAAGGATTGGAAGCCATTTAAAACGAAGCGCGAGAAACGGTCGCAACCTGTGACAACCGCATGTTTGTATCTTCCTGACTGCAGTAAACGCAATCCATGCTGCAGCGCAATAACCCCGGACACACAGGCATGAGAAATGACAACAGGCTGGGTGGGAATGTAATTGTAAGCTGCAATGACCTTAGCGGAATGGTGTAATAAAAGCCGCTCATCCGGCACCTGACCGAGCAGCTCTATATTGCCCTTGGTTGTCGCGAGAATGAAAACGGTCTTGTTGAGATCAATCTCGTCGTCAAGGTGCCCGATGGCTTTTCTTACCGAATACGATGCCAACTGCTCGAAGGGTGTAAGCGATACTGAGGACTGCGCCTGCGCCTGAATTGCCTGCCACTGCGAAGGGTCAAGCTTTGATGCCATGAAAGGGGCATTGCTTAGCGCGGTGTCTTCATAACGCCTGATACCTATTCTGCCGGTTGATACTGCCTGCCAGTGCGCGGCAGTATCCATACCTAAAGAGGAGATAATATTAGATGCTATTGCGTAAACTGAAGCCACTTACGAGCCGGCAGGTTGATCGGGGTTAACGAATATCTTAAACTCGCAGCTTGCTATCTCCTGATCGCCGGAATATACACGGCCCTGCACCTGGTGGAAGTTCATAACGATCTGGCCAAAGTTAACTTCGGTTCGTATTGTATCGTTTATCTTAGGCAACCCGGTGATCGTTACGTTTTTTAATGCCGCTATATAACCCATGGGCATTGGTTTTCCATGTTTGATGGCCATGTATCCTGTTCCTGCTCCTGCAGTCTGCGCCATATTTTCAACGAGGCCCCCTTCGGTGAAAAATCCGTTTTCAGCCATAATGTTATCAGGGGCAATTGTGAACGAAGTAAGCGTATGTTTTTCATCTGCGCTTATAACGTCGTCTATCATTACAAACGGAGGACGCTGTGGTATGTATTTCAAAGTCAAAAATTAAAAGTTAAAACCATAAAGTTTGCCGGTCGATTCTCCGCGCAAAAATATCTTATTTGGCGATACGGATGACAATATAAGCAACAACGGCGAGCAATAGTATGATACCGATAGCTATCCACTGGGTAACGTCCGGTTTAAATGGCCGGCGCTTACGTTTTTTGCCGGTCATTGTTTTGCGCAACTCATGTTTCAGCTTATTTACCGTGTGCTTTGTTTCGTGTGGCTGCAATGCTTTCAGCCCTTCCATTGCATCGCTCTCCATGCCTTCTTCTGCCAGCCATAGCTCTACTTCATGTTGTTCGGCAGGCGATAGCTTACCTTCAAGATATGCCAGGAGCATATCTTCTGAAAGTTTCTGCTTTCCTTCCCCGAAAGGCGATATGTTGTTTTGGTCGCTCATGATTCCCGAGGGGTGATTTTCTTTAGTAAAATAGTTTTCAGGTTTCGTTTGCCGTTCTGGATAAAGCTTTTTACCTGCATAAAGGTATAACCGGTATCTGCAATTATCTGCTCGTAACTATACTTCTGCAGGTAAAACAGCACAATGGTTTTTCTTTGCTCTTCATTTAGCAGCGAGATTGCTTCCTCCATCTGCTGCAATGTATTATCCTGCCAAAGCATTTCATCGGTGTCTGTGGTAGTATCAGAGATGTTGGTTAACGCTGTTTCGTCGGAATACCGGGTCTTATCGCGCAATTGCTGCAGGCAATGGTTGCGCATCAGTATGTACAGCCAGCCTTTGAAGTTGTGTATCTCATCGTGCGGCATGTGGGTAAGTACTTTCTCAAACACCTGCTGCACCGCATCTTCAGCCAGTGTCTTATCTTTCAGGTATTTCATCGCGACACCGAATAACAAAGCAGTATACCTCAGCAGCAGGTAGCCAAGCCATTGGTTGTCGCTCTCAGCCCTGTAGTTCCGGAGTAGCTCTTCGTCGGTGAGATTACTGTTCATATCGGTTGCTGCTCAGTATATATCGGTTCGCAAGATACTGTGTTATCTTAAAGACGGAAAGCAAATAGAATTCCATAAAAAAGCCTCCGGACCGGAGGCTTTGAGTGATAATCATTTACCGGTGAAAAAGATATTCATAGTGACAGGTAAAGGACTGGCATTGATACTATAATACAGGCACTGGTGATCTTAAAGAATATTCATAGTGATAGGTAAGGAGCTTAATGGAAACTTCCACAAAGAAAGTACTTCTTTCGTTTCGTAGTAGGGGAAAAACCCCGTATAAAAAAGGGTGTTTTCCCCGTATGGAGCGATTGAAATAGCCCGTAACTTGCTTGTTCACAATCTAAACTATTTTTTATGCCGACTAATCCCATGGTTGTTACACTTGATCATTTTAATGATATGCGTACCAACTTCCAGCAGCACTATTTTTTGAGCAACTGCAATTCAAGTTTCGGAGGGCAAGACATCCAGATATCCTGGAGCTCATTTTACAACGCAGTGCACAATTTTATGACGGCAGGTGGGTGTGCCGCCAATGCTGTGGCATTGCGTTTTGTACTTTGTTATGATACAAATAGCAACGCATTGTATCTGCGAATGCAGATATGCACGATGACCTCCGCCGGCCAGGGCACCTATAACCTGGTCACGTCTAACTGCGCCTGGTATGTGATAACGAATGGTTCTATCGCAACTACCACAGTTACAGACCTTTACGACCAGAATTACCTGGATAATTTCTATTATTGCGATAGCGGGACCTGCAGCGCCAATACCGTGGTTAACCTTGCTTCTGATACTTCCGAAACCGTGTTTGTGCGGAATTTGGTTTTACCATGGGGGCTGGAAGTGCAGAAGGTATATACGGACGATGGGCAGCCGAACAATGCGACTATTTGCTTTGCCGCTGTTTCCCCCGGCAATTCCAGTCCTGCGGTGACTTATCCTCATTCGATAGCCGTTTATTTGCGTAACGGGAACGGAGTTGCCTTGCTGGACAATACGACCTATACGCAGCCATTTAAGAATAAGGCGGCGGATTTTGGAACCATTTGCCCCCCTAACTGTAATGTCTATATTTTGCCATAGCGAGTAATTTTTACCATTAACAGCAATTTTATAACTCAGAGATTGTCAGGCTTTCATAATTTCGCAGTGAAAAAAGAAGTATGCCGCTCCTGTTTTATTTTCTGTTAGGAAAGTTATTTGCTTTAATTGCTGGTGGATACTACTTTAAATATTTATCTCCGCCATATAGGTTGGTTGTTTATGTGATAGCCGTAGCTGCTTTTTGCGAGAGCTACGGCTATTACATTGTAAAACATTTGCATGAATATAATTCATGGGTGTTTAACTATTATATTATGGCAGAGGTATGGATGATGGGATTGGCTGCGGTTTACCTTGTTACTAATTACAAGTTAAAACGAATGTTTTATCTATTGATGGTAGCGGCATCAGCCATATGGATAATTAATATTTTAAACTACTCTATCTATGTTCTGGCGAATTTTTCTATGGTGGTATGCCAGTTGTTTATGACTGTAATGTACTTTGCAGTACTTTTTACCAACGGCATTTTCGTGAATAAAAAGATATTGAATCAGCCCATATTCTGGTTGGCCTTTTCTACAATTTTATATTGTACCTGCGGCATGCCATATTGGTTGCTTCACAATTATCTGATGGTGAAGCAACCAGGTTTAGGGCATAAGCTAATTTTTATCAATACAGTTTTGGATGTTATCCGCTACCCACTTGTTGCAATAAGTTTTATCTTGTTGGGACGGCAAAAGCAGGTTGTTTTAAACGCCGCTTAATATATGTTTTCAAATCCAATTGCGCTCACTGTTCTGGCAGCAACACTGATGATGTTGCTGCTTATAGCCGTTGTGATCATAACTATGGTACTATCGAACAAGAAAAATGTGCAGCAAGAAGTGAAGATCGCACAAATGCACCTGGACCATGAAAAAGGGCTGAGAGAGTTGCAGGATGAGGTAATGGCGGATGTGGCCAGGGAACTACATGATAACATAGGGCAGCGACTCACCTTTATGAACCTGCAACTCCTGCAACAGAAAGCTGTTAACCCATCGGGAGCGGCAGCTTTGCAGCCAGTGAGTGAGATGGTGGTGCACACCATTGAAGAAGTGCGGATACTCGGCAGAAGCCTGAACAGTGATATTATTGAAAAGAACGGGCTTGTGTATACCATCGAGAAGGAAGTGGAGCGGCTGCAACTACTGAATAAATATGAGGTGCACTGGGAACATGACCGCGAACCGGCACTAAATAAGGACCAGAAAGTGATAATATTCAGAATATTCCAGGAAACGCTGAATAATTTGCTGAAATATGCCGAGGCAAACCATATTCATGTGAGCCTTTCCGGCGATAACGGTTTTAAATTGGTGATGAAGGACGATGGTAAAGGTTTTGACCTGGACAAGGTGATGAATACGGCCAGGGGTGCAGGATTAAAAAATATTTTGAAGCGTGCCGAACTTGCCAGATTGAAGTGCAGTATTAATACAAAGCCGAAGGCGGAAGGGGGCACCGGAACTACATTTACACTGGAACAAATAATACAGTAACCGAAAGAAATGGCAAGAACAGTTTCAATAGCGCTTGTTGACGATCATACTATTGTGCGCAATGGTCTTAAATCCCTGATAGAGGTGCTGGGGGATTTTAAGGTTACGGCACAGTATGATAATGGAAAAGACTTTGTGGTCAATTCGCTTCATATGGCAGACCCTGATATAGTGATCATGGATCTTAATATGCCGGAAATGAATGGCGAGGATACGATCAGGTGGATACGGCAGTTCAAACCGAACCTGAAGGTACTGGTGTTGACGCTAGACACCGAGGAAAGCACGATCATTGAGTTGTTAAGGATGGGCGTGCGGGGATATCTGCGTAAGAGCTGCACGGAGGATGAGCTGAGGAAGGCTATCAATGACATTATGACGAGCGGATACTACCATAGCGAGATATCGCATAAGGCGCTGTTGAAAAGTGCAAATGTTCAGGATGCCGACAAACCTGCCACCGACCTGAGCCTGCTCAACGAGCGGGAACTGACGTTCCTGATGCTGGTGTGTGATAAAGAAGAGTATAAGTATGACCAGATAGCCGTGCTGATGAAAGTGTCTACACGGACTATTGACGGATACCGCGAATCACTGTTCTCGAAACTGGATATTAAATCCAAAACCGGGCTGGTACTGTTCGCGATAAAAAATGGTCTTGTGAAGTTATAAAGTCCATTTACCGGCAGCGGGTGGTTTCCCTGATAAATCTAAAATGGCTACCTTTGCAGCCCCAATTAATAATTAACAGCCGTATCTATGCGGCTACAAATTCTGTGATAAAATGAACAACGCATATTTTGATTTTTTAGAACCAAAGAATGAACCAGTATTGGGGTATGCACCCGGCAGTCATGAGCGTAAAGCGTTGCAGAAAGCGCTTGCGGAAATGAAGGGCCAAAAGTGTGACATACCGGCTTATATAGATGGAAAAGAAGTGCGGAGTGGCATTAAAAAGGAGATACGCCCACCGCATGAAACAGGTCATTTGCTAGGGCATTTTCATGCCTCAGATGAGCAGCAGGTACATGATGCTATAGACGCTGCACTGGCAGCCCGCGAGAGCTGGGCTGCAACTAGCTGGGAGCACCGCGCGGCTATCTTCATGAAGGCTGCAGAGTTGCTGGCAACAAAGTATCGTTTTAAGATGAACGCTGCCACTATGCTGGGACAAAGCAAGAATGCCTACCAGGCTGAGATAGACAGCGCATGCGAGCTGATAGATTTTCTGCGTTTTAATGTGCATTTCCTCAGCCAGATATACAAGCAGCAACCACTTTCGCCGCAAGGTATGGACAACAGGATGGAGTACCGGCCACTGGAAGGTTTTGTGCTGGCTGTAACGCCGTTCAATTTTACAGCGATAGGGGGCAACCTACCAACTGCCCCGGCGATGTGCGGTAATGTGGTGGTGTGGAAGCCGGCAAACACACAGGTATATTCTGCCAGTGTATTTATGGAGATACTGATAGAGGCAGGATTACCGGGCGGGGTTATCAACCTGATTTATCCGTCAGGTCCGCTGGTGGGAGATATTTGCTATGCGCATCCTTATTTCGCGGGTGTGCATTTTACCGGGTCTACCGGTGTGTTCCAGAGCATGTGGAAGAGTATAGGGAATAACATTGCAAGGTATAAGTCTTATCCGCGTATAGTGGGTGAAACAGGTGGCAAGGACTTTGTGTTTGTACACCCGAGCGCACATGTGGATGCAGTGGTGGCTGGCTTGGCGCGTGGTGCGTTCGAGTACCAGGGTCAGAAATGTTCTGCGGCATCGAGAGCGTACCTGCCTGCAAACCTGGCTGATGAGATAAAGACCAAACTTGTAGCTGAGTTAAAGACCATGAAGATGGGCGTGGTAGACGATTTCACCAACTTCATTAATGCCGTAATCGACGAAAAATCATTCGCGAGCATTTCGAAGTACATAGACAACGTAAAGAACAGTAACGGAGCAGCCAAGATACTTTGCGGCGGCAAGTGCGACAGTTCGAAGGGGTGGTTTGTGGAACCTACAGTGATCGAGACAACTGATCCATCGTACGTGACGATGTGCGAAGAAATATTTGGCCCAGTGCTGACGATATTTGTGTACGAGGCTGACCAGTGGATACAAACACTGGAAGTGCTGGATAATACCTCTCCTTATGCACTCACCGGCGCTATATTCGCGCAGGACAGGCATGCGATAGAATACCTTACCAAGGCATTGGTGAACAGTGCGGGTAATTTCTATATTAACGACAAGCCAACCGGCGCGGTAGTAGGTCAACAGCCATTTGGCGGAGCGCGTGCTTCCGGTACCAATGACAAGGCGGGGTCGATACTTAATCTTTATCGCTGGCTGAGTGCGCGGACGATCAAGGAAACCTATGTGTCGCCGACTGATTACCGGTATGCGTTTCACCTGGCGGATTAAATCATTGCATACATTTAACTTATAGAGTGCTGGCAGCTTTAAAAAGCTGCCAGTTTTGTTAATACTCTTATCCCACGGTTTATTTACTGCATATTGCCCGTATTAAAGTGTATCTTTACTAGGAGAGGTATTTTTGTGACTGATCAATAGTTCACTTCTGCGTTGTTTTCACTTTTTCTGTTTGGATGGAATTCCGGGCATTTTATTTCACTACCTCTTTGCCACTATTTTGCAGAGTGTTTAAAAGTACTAGGCATAAAAAGCGTATCGTCAAATGCCCCGTTGAACATTCTGCTCGCAGATGATGACAAGGATGATCGTTACTTTTTTGAAAAGGCGCTAGGCAGGTTGCCAACTTCGGTCAATTTTACAACGGTAAATGACGGAGCGCAACTGATGAAATACCTGAAGACAAACTCAGACAATCTTCCGGATGTGCTTTTTCTTGACAACAATATGCCGCGCAAGACCGGTTCTGAATGCCTTGTTGAAATAAAAAGCGATGAGCGATTAAAGAAAATTCCGGTGATCCTGTGTTCAACATCGCTGGGAGATGATTTTGCCAATGAGCTATATCAAAACGGGGCTCACTACTATCTTCACAAATGCGACTTTCCTGAACTCATAAAGTGCATCCAGATGGCGTTAGAGTCGCTTGAAAAAAATCCATACCAGCCTGCCAGGAGTAAATTCATGCTGAATTTACAGGAAGCATAAGCTCAATAGCGCCACATGTTAAAACCAGACACTACCGGAAAGAAAAAAAAGACGATCCGGAAGGAGGCTTCATTCCCGATAGTTGCCATTGGCGCTTCATCGGGAGGGCTTGAGGCAATAACAGAGCTATTACAAAACCTTGCGCCTGACACCGGCATGGCGTTTATCTTTATCCAGCATCTCAGCCCTGATTATAAAAGCCTGCTTGTTTCACTCCTGGAGAAATCTACGAAGATGGCAGTGCAGGAAATAGAAGATATGGAACGCATGGAGCCCAACAATGTCTATGTGATCCCATACAATAAGGGGATAGAAGTAACAGACGGGCATATTCAATTAATTCCGCGCACAAAGAATGGGCCTGCCATGTCCATTGACATTCTTTTCATTTCGCTTGCCGAAACGCATAAAGAGGATGCTATTGGTGTGGTGCTATCCGGAAACGCATCTGATGGAACACAGGGTTTAAAAATGATCAAGCAGGAAGGCGGGATCACATTTGCCCAGGATAATTCTGCTAAATATGGCAGCATGCCGGAGTCTGCGATCAACGAGGGTGTTGCTGATTTTATTTTATCTCCCGCCGAGATCGCGATCGAATTGGGTCGTATTGCAAAGTATATTACCGGAGGAAACAAATCGCTGAAGAGCTGGAGCGGGGATGTAATTGAAGATAATGACCCGGATCTGAAGATCGTGCTCAGGTTGCTGTATGAAGGCGTTGGCGTGGATTTTTCGCATTATAAAATGAACACCATAAAAAGGCGCATTCTGCGAAGAATGTTTTTTTATAAGTTCAACACGATAAAGCAGTATGTGAAACTGCTGAAGACCAAAGAAGCAGAAGTAACCGTACTCTACAATGATCTGCTGATCAATTTCACCGATTTTTTCAGGGATACAGAAGCGTTCCAGTATTTTAAAACTACGCTGTTCCCAAGGCTACTAAAAAGCAAGGCGCCGAATGAAACGCTCAGAATATGGGTAGCGGCCTGCTCTACCGGCCAGGAAGCTTATTCGATGGCGATTCTGCTGATAGAGATACTTGGCAACAAATATCCGGGAAAGCAGGTGCAGATATTTGCAACCGACCTTAGCGAACAAGCTATAAAGAAAGCCAGGATAGGAGAATACTCCAAACAGGAGGTTAGTGGAGTTTCGGCTAAGCGCCTTGAACGTTTTTTCACAGAAGTTGATGGCAGTTACCGCATTGCCAAGTCGGTGCGCGATCTTTGTACGTTTGCGCCACACAACATTTTGAGTAACCCTCCATTTTCGCGGATCGATTTTATCAGTTGCTGCAATTTGTTTATTTACCTGGATGCAGCTATGCAGCGGAAGGCGTTGACGACGTTTCACTATGCGTTGAATGACGGTGGTTTTTTGATACTTGGAAAATCGGAGAACATGGCGTCGTCCAAACTCTTTTCGAACAAGGACAGGGAATATAAAATATACTCACGAAAAGACGGAGTACGCAGTCTGCCGGACCTTAATGTGTCTGCACCGCGCATTACGGTCAAGGAAGAACTGCCGGAGCAAAAAAGCCCTGACAATGTGATCCCAGACCTACCGGATACTAATATAAATTCCATTCTTTTTTCCCGGTACATTCCTGCCTACGTGGTAATAGACCATGCAATGGTGATCCAGGAATTCAAAGGGCCAACGGATAAATACCTTCAGCACACAACAGGCAAAGCAACACTGCATATACTGAATATGGCACGGCCGGAGATAGCGTTTGAGTTGCTTGATGCGATCAACAGGGCAATACTTACCAACCAGGAAATTCAAAAGTCGGATATAGAAATAAAAAATGGCACTTCCGTGTCTGTCATTGCGCTGGATGTAATACCGCTGAAAATAGCAGGAACGCAGCCTCAGTTGCTCATTGTATTCAAGGAACAGACGCATGCGGAGTGGCAGGGCGGAAATACCAGCACAGAAAAGGACATTGTCACGCAGAAGAACACCAATATCAAGCGGCTGAAGGAAGAGATAGCGGTTGTACGTGCCGAGTTGACCTCTGTGAGTGAAGAAAAGGAAAAAGCAAATAAGGTGCTGCAGGCAGCACAGGAAGAAATACTCTCCAGCAACGAAGAGTTTCAATGCATGAATGAAGAGTTAGAAACATCAAAAGAGGAAATAGAGTCGGCCAACGAAGAGCTAATGACTACGAACCAGGAATTGCAGACCCGCAACGACCAGGTTGTGGAAGCGTATGATCTGTCGGAAGCGATAGTGACCACGCTGCACGAACCGATGCTGATACTGGATAAGAATCTCCGGGTAAAGTCGGCCAATAGTGCATTCTACAAGCACTTCCAGGTGCAGCAGCAGGATACGGAAGGAAAACTGCTGTATGAACTTGGCAATCATCAGTGGGATATACCGCCACTGCGGGAATTATTAGAAGATATTATTCCTAAGAAAAGCTTTTTCTATGACTATGAGATCACGTACGTATTTCCGCAAATAGGAAAGAAGACAATGCTGCTGAATGCGCGGCAAATTTTGCAAAAAGTGCAGCACGAACAATTGATCCTGCTTGCATTTACCGATACCACGGAGCGCAACCGCAAGGGCAATGCCGAGCGGGAAGGGCTTGAAGACATCATAAATGAAAGAACAGCAGAACTGAAGCAAAGCTATCGGTCGCTGGAGGAGAAGAATATAAGCCTGGAGAAGATGAACAAAGAGCTGGAGACGTTCACATTTTTGTCCAGTCACGATCTGCAGGAGCCGCTCAGAAAGATAAAGAATTTCTCCTCGATCCTCCTGGATGAAGAGAAGGAGAAATTGTCTGATAACGGAAAGGAGTACCTGCAACGGATGCATGATACTGCAAAGCGGATGCAGCAACTCATTGAAGATCTGCTCGCCTATTCCAGGGTTAAGAATACGATGCATAGTTTTGAGAAAACCGACCTTGAAATTATTGTTAACGAATTAGTGAGCGACTTTAAAGAAGCGCTTGATGAAAAGAAAGCCGTTATAAAGGTGGGTAAGCTATGTGATGCCAGCATTATCCCTTTTCAGTTTCGGCAGCTTATGTTCAACCTGATCAGCAACTCGCTGAAATTTACTGATCCTAAGAGAAAACCGGTGATCACATTGAAGTGTGTTACCACCGCGGGTAGCAAACTTAATAACAGAGACCTTAGTCCGGATGTTGTTTATTGTCACCTCGCTTTAGCAGATAATGGCATTGGCTTCGATCCCCAATACAAAGACAGGATATTCAATGTATTTGAAAGGCTGCATGAGTATGACGAATACAAGGGTACAGGTATAGGGTTGGCGATCTGCAAACGGATAGTGGAGAACCACAAGGGTATCATTACCGCAACCGGCAGGCTGAACCACGGTGCGACGTTTGATATTTATATCCCGGCAACGATCTAAGGGAGGTGTATTGTTTTTCCCTGCTTAAGACAAATCTCTTAGGTTATGGGTTTCAATTTAGCTACAGAACATTCGATACCTTCGGCATCGCGTTTTCTTTGTCGTTTATTTGCTATAGACATGTGATCCCTTCGGGATCATTTCACTTAACTATACGATATTGGCCTGAATGCTGCGGCTACTATACCATATTCTATTTTTCGATTTAAATACTATCATTTATTAAACTCTGTCATCGCCTTACCTATTCCCTGCGATGCAAAGCACTCAATGGCATCAACACTTTTTAGTAGCATATCTTTCACAAGTGGAACTTCCCCTGGTTTCCATTTGCCCAGTACAAACTCCACCTGCCGGCCTTTGGGGAAATCGCTGCCTATGCCAAAACGCAGGCGGGGGTATTTGTCGCTTGTCAGCACCAGTTGAATATTTTTAAGTCCGTTGTGGCCGGCATCGCTGCCTGATGCCCGGACGCGCAATGTGCCGAGCGGCAGCGCAAGATCGTCTACGATAACCAGCATATTTTCTACGGGTATCTTTTCTTTATCCAGCCAGTATTTAACGGCCTTGCCGCTGAGGTTCATGTAGGTGGTTGGCTTAATGACTATGAATATCTTGCCTTTCCATTTAACTTCAGCTACGTAGGCGTGGCGGTCCAGGGTATAGCTGCCGCCGTTCTTTATCACGAAGGTATCTGCTACTTCAAAGCCGATGTTGTGACGGGTAGCATCATATTCCATGCCTATGTTTCCCAAGCCTACGATGAGGAATTTCATGCTGCAAATATAGTTTTTACGCAAAAAATTGTGCAGAGTATTTCGAAGAAAACTATAACACTTGAATGTGGAAAATTTTGAACTTACGGGACTATGAGCGTAATTTTAATAAAACCTGTTTTCAATGAGTAATTCTGAGGCTTCGCCAATTCCTGCTGCCCCGGCGCCTGTAGTGTATTACTTGAAAAATATGTCGACTATGGCTTTGTCGGTAGGCATGTTGATCGCATTGGTTGTCCCTGTGTTGTATATCCTTGCCGGCTCAGTATTAGTAAAGAATGGTATCGCTTTGTTGTGTGGGCTTCCTTTTTTAGCTGTGCTGATCTATTATTTATTTAAGAACGTCCTTATGCAAAAAATGACCGTTACATTTTTGGGTGAGACGATGTGCGTGAAGTATACGTCAAAGCCGTTCTTTGATAAGGAAAGCAACAGGACAATAGCGGCCAATGATATTCTATCCTACGAAACAATTGACTATAAGGGTAAAAGCCTGACTGTATACTTAAAAGACGGAGGCAAATTCAGGGCAGCAAAAGGAGAGATAGACCAGGCGAATGATTTCTCAATAGTGAGTGATCGCATTATGGCAATGATAGCAGCCAGAAATGCGATACATAGCCTCGAACCAATACTGAAGAAGGACAACATATATGAAGGTAAAAGAGGGAAACGTCTTGGAATTGTTTTTATAGTATTGATATGCCTTTTGCTGGCCGGAATATTCTTTTTTCCTGAACAGCATAAAACAAAGGATGTGGTATATGCGGTAGGGTGTATATTTATGATGCTGAGTTATGTGGTATACATATTTAGTTTAACGAAGGGATCCAGGAGTGCAAAGGAGGAATAATAATGTTTTTTGAATCGCTATAAAGCGGTGATGTTTGGACCAGTTAAAAAGGGGGGTGACGTCACATCGATAGAATTATTCTTTTTGAGTGCAAATAATGCCTAATTTGCTTACTCTCAATTTATACAAGTATTTTTGCACCCAAATTAAAAAAGCCGGATGAACCTCGAATTCAATAAAAATGATGATGCGATGCGGCTGGCGGTGAGCCAGATGAAACAGCGCCTTGGTGTAATAAGCCTGGGAGGAGGAAAAAAGACGATAGAAAAAAACAGGGAAAAGGGCAAAATGACACCCCGTGAGCGAATAGCCTATCTTACTGATAAAGGAAGCCAGTTTACAGAGCTGGGTGCTTTTGCGGGCTATGATATGTACAAAGAGCATGGCGGGTGCCCGGCGGGCGGCACAGTGGCCGGGCTCGGCTATATACATGGTCGCCAGTGCATGATCGTAGCTAATGACAATACCGTTAAAGCAGGTGCGTGGTTTCCTATAACCGGTAAGAAGAACCTGCGTATGCAGGAGATCGCCATGGAAAACCACCTGCCGGTGATATATATCGTAGATAGCGCCGGCGTGTATTTACCGATGCAGGACGAGATATTCCCCGATAAAGAGCATTTTGGCCGGATATTCCGCAATAATGCACAGATGAGCGCAATGGGCATTACCCAGATAGCTGCGGTAATGGGCAGTTGCGTGGCGGGTGGAGCCTACCTACCTATTATGAGTGATGAAACGCTGATGGTAGAAGGCAATGGTTCTATCTTCCTGGCAGGGCCATACCTGGTAAAGGCTGCCATTGGAGAGGATGTAGACATACAGACGCTTGGTGGTGCGAAAACGCATACGGAAATAAGCGGCATAGCTGACTATAAATTTGACACTGAGCAGGAATGCCTGGACCAGGTGCGCCGGATAATGGAGAAGGTGGGCGAGCAGCCGCGCATGGGCTACGACCGTATAAAGCCTGTGGCGCCTGCTAAAGAAGCAAATGAGATATATGGCATCGTATCACCTCAAAACAGTAAGTCGTATGATGTGGTGGAGGTGATAAAATGTATAGTTGATAAATCGGAGTTCGACCAGTTCAAGGAAGATTATGGCAAGACCATCGTGTGCGGCTATGCCCGTGTGGACGGCTGGGCTGTAGGTATTGTAGCCAACCAGCGCAAGATCGTGAAGAGCGGTAAGGGTGAAATGCAATTGGGTGGCGTTATCTATAACGATAGCGCAGACAAGGCCGCACGCTTTATTATGAACTGTAATCAAAAGAAAATACCGCTTGTTTTTCTGCAGGACGTTACTGGTTTTATGGTCGGCAGCCGCAGCGAGCACTCGGGAATAATAAAAGACGGCGCAAAGCTGGTAAATGCAGTGGCCAATTCAATAGTTCCAAAGATAACCATCATCATCGGCAATTCTTATGGTGCGGGCAACTACGCTATGTGTGGCAAAGCTTACGACCCTCGCTTTATCTATGCCTGGCCTAATGCCAAGATAGCTGTGATGGGTGGTGAGCAGGCGGCGAAGGTTTTATTGCAAATACAGGTAGCATCACTCAAAGCAAAGGGTGAAGTGATAGAGCCTGAGAAAGAAGCTGCAATGCTTAAAGAAATCATTGACCGATACGACAGCCAGACCTCGTCTTATTACGCTGCAGCAAGGTTGTGGGTAGATGAGATCATAGACCCTGCTGAGACAAGGTCGGTGATAAGTGAAGGTGTCAATGCCGCTAACCATGCACAGGTGAATAAGGAATTTAAGATGGGGGTGTTCCAGGTTTAACCCCCCACCCCCCTGAAGGGGGCTTTCCCTCATTATGTGATTGTGGAGCAGGAGATAAGATAATTTCGGATAAGTACGAGTAGAAAAATAAGAGAAGCCCCTTTAGGGGTTTGGGGTATATGATCGAAGTAAGAGACGTAAAAAAGAGTTTTGATGGCAAGGTGGTGTTGCAGGGTGTATCCGCAAAGATGGAGCCCGGCAAGACGAGCCTGATCATTGGTACCAGTGGCAGTGGCAAGACGGTGTTCATGAAAATACTGATCGGGCTGTTTCCGCCCGATTCCGGCGAGGTGTTGTTTGAGGGGAGGGATATTACAAAGATGGAAACAAAAGAGCTAAAGGACCTCCGCAAGCAGATAGGCATGCTGTTTCAGGGAAGCGCATTGTTTGACAGTAAGACGGTGGAAGCAAATGTTATGTTCCCGCTGGATATGTTCACCAATCTGCATCACCGGGATAAGCTAAAAAGAGTGAATGAAGTACTGGACCGCGTGAATCTAAAAGACGCAAACAAAAAATTTCCTGCCGAGATAAGTGGTGGTATGAAAAAACGCGTGGCGCTGGCCCGTGCTATAGTTCAAAACCCGAAATATCTTTTCTGCGATGAACCTAATTCCGGCCTTGATCCGCAGACATCGCTCGTCATAGATAAACTGGTGAAGGAGATAACCCTGGAATTCAACATAACGACAGTTATCAACACCCACGATATGAATACCGTTATGGAAAGCGGAGATCATATCGTTTACCTCTACCAGGGTAAGAAGCAATGGGAAGGCTCTAACAAAGACATCATTTTCAGCAAAGACCAGCGGCTGAATGAATTTATTTTCGCCTCAGAGTTCCTCACCAAGGCCAAGGAAATGACTATGATGCAGGCCAATGATAAGTTGAGTAAGTGATAAGTTATAAGTTGATAAGTGATACGTAAAGACGCGGAGCGCTAATTTATCCGTTTGTGCTATCGCTGACATTTTTCTTCGCCCTGTTGTCATTCCAGTAGCGGTAACTGACATAGGCCATAAGTAATATGAGCACAGTAAACAATATACCTTGCATATGCAGTGTATAAAATGTCGGGGTGTGAACGGGTACCTGAAGTTCGTAGGCAGAGGATGGCAAAGTGTCATTAGTGGCCAATTCAATCGAATCTTTAATTGTTGAAGAGTCTGCTGTTGTTGTCTCCTGTGCCATCACGGAAACGGTTGCCAACATTGACATCAGCACAAGAAAAACACATCTTCGTATCCTGAGTATTATTGCCCGCATACCATAGTTTATTTTTTTTTGTAAATCTACAAGAAACAATCAATTGTGCAACCGTCTCATGCTTATTTCTGTAATATTCACAAAAATAATGCCATGTGGGGTGGTGCTTACATAAGGTGGGGTAGAAAGAAAAACCAGCTTCAATAATGCCACTTGGCTTGCGATCTATCATTATCTTCGCACCCTCAAAAAGATGATCATGACGCAACAGAAGATAACAATGGGCAGCAACGGCCAGTTGCAGGTGCCCGATAATCCAATTATCCCGTTTATTGAAGGAGATGGGATCGGCCCGGATGTATGGAGTGCAAGTAAGCTTGTGCTGGATGCTGCCGTTGCGCAAGTGTATGGCGGTAAACGAAAGATAGAATGGAAAGAAATTCTTGCCGGAGAAAAGGCGTTCAATAAAACAGGAGAATGGCTGCCTGCTGAAACACTGGATGCAGCGCGGGAATACCTAGTGTCGATCAAAGGACCGCTGACTACGCCCGTTGGCGGCGGCATACGCTCGCTGAATGTGGCAATGAGGCAGGAGCTCGACTTGTATGTTTGCCTTCGCCCGGTAAAATGGTATAAGGGTGTACCATCACCGGTAGTGCATCCTGAAAATATGAACATGGTGATCTTCAGGGAAAACACAGAAGATATATATGCCGGTATCGAGTTTGCCAGCGGGAGCCCCGAAGCGAAGAAATTACTTGATTTTCTCTCGAATGAATTAGGTGTAAAGAAAAAAATACGCTTTCCTGAGTCGTCTGCATTCGGGATAAAGCCGGTATCAAAAGAGGGCAGTGAGCGCCTGGTGAGGGCCGCGATAAAGTATGCACTGGAGCATAAACTGCCATCTCTGACTATTGTGCATAAGGGCAACATCATGAAGTATACGGAAGGCGCGTTTAAAATATGGGGCTATGAGCTTGCAGAGCGTGAATTTGGTGAGCAGGTGTATACCTGGGGCCAATGGGAGAATGCAAAGAAAACACAGGGCGAGGATGCGGCTAATGCGAGGTTGAAGAAAGCTGAGGCGCAGGGCAGGCTGATCATTAAGGACGTGATAGCAGATAATTTCCTGCAACAGATACTTATTTCACCGAAGGATTATTCAGTAGTGGCTACGCTTAACCTGAACGGAGACTATATTTCAGATGCGGCTGCTGCTTCTGTGGGTGGTATAGGCATCGCGCCGGGCGCAAATATTAATTATATGACGGGGCATGCTGTGTTTGAGGCTACACACGGCACTGCGCCACGTTTTGCCAACACGGACACCATGAATCCGTCATCACTGCTGCTCAGCGGTGTAATGATGCTGGAATATATGGGTTGGCACGAGGCTGCCGCCTGCATTGAGGAAGCATTGTCTGTAACCATTATGCGTAAGCGGGTGACCATAGATTTTTACAACCTGATGCATGATGCGACACTGCTTAAAACCAGCGAATTTGCAGGGGAGGTGATAAAAAACATGAAAATGCAGTAAAATGAGTTTTTTTAAATAATTACCTACGTTATGTAAAAAAAATTAATTTTGCATTCGAAGTTGCCCCTTAAATTATTATGTCCCTGAATATTGCTTCATATATAGATCACACTATATTAAAACAGACAACTACTCTATCGGAGATCGACCGGCTATGTGTGGAAGCATCGCTGGAGAATTTTGTAGCGGTATGTGTGCCGCCTAAGTATGTGCCTGATGTAAAAAAGATGCTTGATGGGTCGAAGGTAAAGATCGCCACAGTGATCGGGTTTCCGATGGGGTACAATACCATTGATATCAAGGTAAAGGAAATAGAGAATGCACTGGACATGGGCGCAGACGAAGTGGATATGGTGATCAATCTTTGCTCATTGAAAAGCGGAGACTGGAAGTACCTAGAGAATGAGATCGCGGCCTGCCTGGCACCGGTATATGCACGGGGTAAAGTACTAAAAGTGATCGTTGAAAGCGGGATGCTGACGGACAGCGAACTTGTGTCAGCATGTGATCTTTATAGCAATTACAAAATTGACTACCTGAAAACCTCAACCGGGTTTGCAGATAAAGGCGCGACCGTTCATGCAGTAGAGTTGATGCGCGCACATTTACCCGCGAAAACAGGCATTAAGGCTTCCGGCGGCATTCGTGATCTTGCGTTTGCGACGGATCTCATAAATGCCGGAGCCAACCGAATAGGCAGTTCTGCCAGCATGCACATCATGAAGGAAAGCAGAACGCGGTAAAACGAGCTTAATGTAAAGTTTTAGAGGCTGGCAGGATTTTTATATCCTATTGGCTTGTAAATTTGCCTTTTTCCGGACCTTGCTCCGGGTTTTGTAGAAATAATGAACAGCAGGTATTATATAACAGCCTTTGCCTTCTTAGTGTGTTTTGCTGCGCCCGCAAAAGCCCAGTTTTCTTCAGGTAGTGTGGTCATGCATTCTGATCCCCGGCTGTCTGTCCTCCTTAAAAAGAATCCTGTTGCAGCTCCTCCACCTACGCGTGTTGCGAATCCTGATGCGCTGTCCTCAAAAAAGAACCGTAATGCAGCTAAGGTAAATGGCAAGGAGCTGGCCATGGCATCACCTTCATCTCCGAACCCCGCAGTTCCTGTTCCAAGACGTGATGCGGAAGTGAATGAGGCCTCAACTGCCACAGGCCGTTCAGCCGAGAAGCCGCGCTACATCGTGGTGCCGCCTACACACAGAGACGGGAAAGTGGTGTATGCCGGGAAGGGATTCCGGGTGCAGATATATAATGGTTATGACCGGGAGAAAGCCGTGAAAGTGAGAGCAGAATTTATGCAACGGTATACCGGCATGCGCACCTATTTCAGCTACGCCGCGCCCTATTTCAAGATAAGGGTGGGAGACTACCGTAACCGAAGCGATGCACAGGGCATGCTGAACGAGGCAAATGATATGTACAGTACGCCATGCATGATCGTACCGGACCAGGTCACCATACATGCTAACTGAGCTTTAGCCCGAAAGGTGAGGGGTTGGAGCGTACCGTTTCCCGGTTCGGTAGTTATTCTGCTTTAACCTTAACTTTGGATTTATACATTTGGTATCTTGCCCGCATTGCTTCTGCAGTCACGTTCTTATGACTTACGACTTATGACTTACGACTTAAAGACACAGATACTCGAAAAGACGGAACAATATTTTTCCGAAGTTCAGGAGATCAGGCATCATTTACATGCCAACCCCGAGCTTTCTTTTCATGAGCACAAAACATCTGCTTATGTTGCCGGGAAACTGAAAGCGCTTGGTATCAGTTATCAGCAGGGAATTGCCGGAACGGGCATTGTGGCGCTGATAGCCGGTAAAAATCCCGGAAAACGCTGCGTAGCGTTGCGTGCAGATATGGACGCACTGCCGATAATGGAAGCCAACGATGTGCCGTACCGCTCCCTGAACAATGGCGTTATGCATGCCTGCGGTCATGACGTGCATACCAGTTGCCTGCTGGGCGCAGCACATATATTGAATGATCTGCGAGATAGTTTTGAAGGCACTGTGAAACTTATTTTTCAGCCCGGTGAGGAGAAGCATCCCGGTGGTGCCAGCATTATGATAAAAGAAGGGGTATTGGAAAACCCAAAGCCGGAAGCCATTTTTGCGCTGCATGTATTCCCTCATTTGCCTACCGGCACTACCGGCTTCAGGGCCGGGCAGTACATGGCAAGTGCGGACGAAATTTATATTACCATCCAGGGCAAGGGCGGTCATGCTGCATTGCCCCATCAAACCATTGATCCGATCGCTATTTCCGCACTGGTGATCACCGGCCTGCAGCAGATCATATCGCGAAAGGGCAATCCGCTGATCCCTTCGGTGCTTACCTTCGGGAAAATAGCTGGCGGGCATGCTACCAATGTGATACCGGATAAGGTAGAGATCCTTGGCACGTTCCGTACGATGGATGAAAAATGGCGTTATGAGGCGCACCGTTGGATCAAGGAATTTACGGAGCAAACCTGTTCTGCTTACGGCGCCGAGGCTGTGGTGGAAATACCTTCGGGCTATCCAGCTCTTTTTAATGATCCGGCGCTTACTGCGAAAGCAGAATCATGGGCAAAGGAATTTGTGGGCGAAGCAAATGTGCATGAGCTGGAAATGCGTATGGCAGCGGAAGATTTTAGTTTCTACACGCATCATGTTCCCGGCTGCTTCTTCCGCATAGGTACCAGCGGGGATGGCAAGCAGTTCACCGCCCCTGTTCACAACTCCCATTTCGACATAGATGAGGAATCCATGAAAACAGGGATGGGGATGATGGCCTGGTGTGCGGTGAATGCCCTGATGTAAAAGCCTAGTTATACCTGTTTTCGTTGATGATCCTTCGCCGGAACGTCCAGGTGTGTCTGCTGCCCCCTGCGGTATCATTTATTTTCTCCAGTTTCAAAATCGTATCTGCAACAATACTGTAACTGAGTGTGTCGTGAAAGGTATAGTAGTTCCCCTGGTTCCGGTCGTTGCGGATGAATTTGAAAAAGAGCCGGTGTTCTTTCTCATCCAGTGCGTACTTGATGAAACCGCCGCCGTTATTCACGGAGTCGTTTATCTCACTATAAATTTCTTTAGGTTGGTAGTAGGATCGTATGAGTCGATGGGGCGCAGGCGTATCGTTTATTTTTTCTGAAATCAGCGTCCACTCATATGGGTGGTGATGAGCCCAATCACCGGTCAACGCATTTCGCTCATCTTTGTTGTAATAGCCGCGGTAGGTAATAATCCAGATGAGCATACACACCACTACCGAATTGATGATCAGCTCTAGTAAGAAATAGCGTCGTTGACCCGCTTTGCTGATGACTATACCACTGAGTGCCTTTACTTTTTGCCATTCAAAAACGAAGATCAGGCAGTTCAGCAATAACAATCCTGCGGTGAGCCACCGGGTATAAAGCCATAGCTCCATTGCCTGGTTAATGAGGAAAACGCCAATGGTCATTGGTAGCAATAAAATAGCGCCGAGCAATGTTGTTCGCCGGAACAGTAACAAGACCGCAGGGATGAATTCGAACAGGCCAAGAAGGACTCTGAACCAGGTGGAGTAACCGATAAATGCCCAGGTAAGCTGGCTGCCGATAGCTTCCTCCAGCGGGCGCTGCCATGCAGAGAATGGGAACACGAACACCGCTTGCAAGCCGATGGCCTTCAGGAGCCCATACCCCATCATTTCACCTGCCAGCAGGTATCGCACGATTCCCAGGTAGAGATCCTTCTTTTTTAAGAATGAAGTTACCTTGTTCATCTTGGTAAGATATTACTTAATGTTCTGTCCTCTCCAAGTCTCAGTTTGAAATTTCGCGAACTGTTAACTATTTTTTTTGAGCTTTTTAATTTTCATCGCTTGCATTAAAGTGACAGAAGTGAGTAATATTATAATAGCTGATTCTGTTAATATTACCTGTTTTCTTTTATCGAGAGCCTCTTTGAATATTAGCGCTTTTTTCTCGTTCTGAGCTTCGATTTCATGGTCAAAAGCCATCTTCAACTCTTCTTCCACTTTTGCCGATGAATCTTTGGGAATATCACTAAAAGTATTATCGTGCAGCTTTCGCTGGGCAACCAAAAACAAGGGCGCAAAAATGAAGAGCAATAATATCTTTTTCATAAATCGCTTTTAGTTTATACAAATATAACAAAAAGGGGACCTGTTCGGCTCCCTCTATTTGTCCTGGTTTTGCATTCGCCCTTTTCTTTGGGGCTTTTATTGTTACAGGGTTTACAATGTCCGCTCTTCCCCTGTCGAGTCTCTGCTTTTTTCGCAGGACTCGGAGGCATGCAAGCACCGCAGCTGAATAGAGAATGAAATTTGTGGGTATCTTCTTCTCTGCCAAACCCCTGTTTGGTACACTAATTGCTGCATTAATATTGCCAGCATGAAGCTTGTTCAGAGTTCCATTTTGGCAGACCAGGCGGTTATTACCGCTAATTTAGACGATTGCATTTTTACTTTTTTGTTAATGCAGTTGTTATCCAATGGCGCGGGTCTGTAGCAGAGCCATGAGCGAACCTGACTTGTGCCTTAATAGTTTCGCCAGTTTGCAACTGGCAAGGTGAAGACCCTTCATCCGAATTTCCGACACCGGAAAAAACCGGAAAAAGTCGGAAAAAATATTGAAGCCACATTTTGTGCAAGTAATTGGTAACCAGCAAAAGCTTCAGAGACACCAGCGAATATTATTTTTTCCGGCAAACCGGAAGCGGTGTAAGAAATCTGGACCGGTTGTAGAGACAGGATGCTTCCTGTCTCAAGGTAACATTGGTCACCGGCACTTCCGGTTCCCGCAAAAACCGGAAGAAATCCCGCAATTTCCCGCAACCTCTTTTTGTATAACTAACTGATAAACAAACGAAAGCATTCACATTGCCATGAAGCAGATTTTTTTCAGCATACCCGCAATTCACCTAAAATTGAAGCACTGTAATTCCGCAAATGCTACGATTCAGTAAATTCCGATTCAGACAGAGGGAGCAGTTTTGCACTATGTTTGTACCTCAAAGAAAAAGTATGCAGAAGAGAATTTTATTTTTCATTGTATTAGCCTTGTTTAGTTTTATGAATGCTGCTACCGCCAAAACTCCTGCTCCGGATATGAATGCCCGCTTTGACCAGTACAAAGAAAATTTTGTGCTGGATATGTGGAAAGTATATCCATCGTGGGCAAGCAGCGTGGGCTATCATAAATATGATTCGGTGCTGGTGCTGCCCGATGATGCTGCAAGAGCCAAAGAACTATCGTTTTGCAAGGCTAACCTGG
>CANJQU010000075.1 GCA_947476485.1 Chitinophagaceae bacterium | reverse complement strand
GGTCGGCTGCTGATGCTACATTGAGGTATAACGCATCAACGGCCTCGTTGATAAGCATCACCAGTATACGTTGAAAGATCTGTGCGCCCAGTACGGTGTCTTTGTTTGGCGCAGGCATTTCTACGCCCTCTGCATAATTATAAAAGCCCTTGCCGGTCTTGCGGCCAAGCCAACCCGCCTCCAGCAGCCGCTTTTGTGAAAAAGAAGGTTTGTACCGCGGATCAAAGAAGAACGATGTGAAAACCGTCTCCGTTACCACATAGTTCACATCATGACCTATATAGTCCATGAGCGTAAACGGCCCCATCCGGAAGCCGCCTATCTCGGTCATCGCCCAGTCGATAGTGGCCATATCGGCAATACCTTCTTCACAAATACGAATGGCTTCGCTATAGAACGGACGAGCTACTCTGTTCACAATAAAACCGGGGGTGTCTTTAGCGATCACCGGCGTTTTGCCCCATTGTAACATCAGCTCTTTTGCCTGGGGAATGAGATCAGGGTTGGTTTGTATAGCCGGTATTATCTCCACCAGCGCCATGAGCGGCGCCGGATTAAAGAAATGCAAGCCAAGAACCCGCGAAGGGTTTTTACATGCAGCAGCTATTGATGTTATGGAAAGGGAAGAGGTATTACTCGCCAATATGCAGGTATCGCTAACCACATTTTCAACGTCTGAAAATACGGCCTTTTTTACGTCCAGGCGCTCTACAATGGCCTCTATAATAAGGCCGCAACCCTGAAACGCCTGAATATTATCTGCAAAAGAAAAATGCTGGATCAGCTCGTCGGCAGATGTTATCTTTCCCTTCTCCTGCAATTTCTGCAGTGTATTTATAAGACTCTTTTTCGCCTTAACGAGCGCCGTGGTGTTGTTATCATATACAACCACCCTATGTCCCGCCATGGCTGCTACCTGAGCAATTCCAGCACCCATAGCGCCGGATCCAATAACACCTACTATCATATTGCTAATTTGTTTAACCGCTGAGACGCTAAGACGCAAGGGTTATGATAAATGTTGTTATCCAAATAAGAACGCAAAGGTTAAAAATTATTTACAAAACGCTTGAAACCGTCTTTTAATTTGGGAACATTGAAATTAACAAGAAAACCCAATCTTTTGTCCGCTAGTTTCAAATAAGAAATTAGCTGCGCATCAAATACAGGGTGCATAATCTCCACTGCCTTTAACTCAATAACTATTTCATCTTCAACAAGAATGTCAATTTCATATGATTTGCCGGTCGAATATCCTTTGTAAAACAGCTCTAACCCAACCCTATTGATTGCTTTGATATTTCTTAATTCTAGTTCTTTAAGCAAGGCATATTCATAAACAGATTCAAGAAGGCCAGGTCCCATTTCCTTATGTACACAAATACATGCATCCAGTATTTGTGTGCTAAGGCCATTCAGTTTATTCCTGTCGTGCATCTAGATTTAATAAATACCCTTTGCGTTCTGCATATACTTATAAACAAGGTAAAATCTTTGCGCCCTAGCGCCTCAGCGGTTCAACCTATTTCTTTTTAAGATTCAATATACTCCAGTCCGTTTTCTCCGCCACTATCGTATTCGACAAAAGCCCGAGGCCATCTATCTCCATTTCTACTACATCGCCATCCTGCAGCCATTGTTCTTTGTAGTCGGGATTGTTCAGTTTACCAGTGCCGTTCAGCTCCAGGAAACAACCAGTGCCTACGGTACCACTGCCAATTACATCGCCCGGCAGTATATCCGCGCCATAAGCACAACGCTCTACTATCTCGGCAAAGGTCCAGTCCATATCGCCCATGCTGCCTTCGCTCACTTGTACCCCGTTAACTTTGCAGGTCATTTTAAGGTTATAAGCATTGCCGGTATGGCCAGGTTTTGCAGGTATCTTATACGCTTCCAGTTCATCGGGCGTCACCAGCATAGGGCCTATCACGGTACTGAAGTCCTTGCCTTTTGCAGGACCAAGATTTAGTAACATCTCCTCCATCTGCAATGTCCGGGCGCTCATGTCGTTCATGATCATGTATCCGCCTATGTATTGGTCTGCTTCTTCAGCTTTTATATTCCTTCCCTTTTTACAGATCACTATGGCTGCTTCGAGTTCAAAGTCCAGCTTTTTGAAATGGTCGGGCATACATGGTATCGGGCCGGGGCCTTGTATGGCATTGTGATTGGTGAAGTAGAAAATAGGATACTGATCAAATTCGGATATCATATCTACCTTACGGTTGCGGCGCGCAGCAGCCACGTGCTGGCGGAATGCATAACCATCGCGGCAGGATGTGGGATGGGGCACCGGGGCAATGATATTAGCTTTCTTCATTGAAAAACTCTGAACCTTGTTTTTCCCCGACTTTATCTCAGCCTCAGTTTTGCGCATATCCTCAATGCTCTCTTCCCAGAATTCGAGCAGCTCCTCCATACTATCAGGCAATAAGACATTGGCATCGTGCACGTCATACAGTTTATCGTCTATACAAAATGCAAGTTGTTCGGCGCCATCATTTAAATAGGTTACTAATTTCATCCGGATTGGTTTTGGCGGCAAATTTAACCTAATAACTTTATCCGTTTTATAGTTTCCTTAAACACTTTTAGGATGGTTTTTTATGATACGGTATATTATTAGCGTTTTTGACTTCCGATTTTTTACTTTTGACCTTCGAAATGGTTACTTACGAACAGATTTTTGAGAATAACAGGAAGTGGGTGGCGGAAATGACCGCCCGGGATGCTGATTTTTTTGAAAAGCTGGCGGGAGACCAGACGCCAGACTATTTTTATTTAGGCTGCTCAGACAGCCGTGTACCTGCCAATGCGATCATGGGACTGGAGCCGGGCGATGTGTTCGTGCACCGCAACGTGGCCAACCTGGTGAATAATACCGACCTTAATGTTATGTCGGCCATAAACTTTGCGGTAAAGCACCTGAATGTAAAACACATTATCGTTTGCGGTCATTACGACTGCGGCGGTGTGAAAGCTGCTATGATGCCTAAAGATATGGGCTTGTTGAATCCCTGGCTACGCACTATTCGCGATGTATACAGGATGCACCATAACGAACTCGACTCCATCACCGATAAAGGGCAACGATACAACAGGCTGGTAGAGCTGAACGTCATAGAGCAGGCAACTAATGTGATCAAGACCGCAAATGTGCAGAAGAGCTACCAGAAAAATGGCTACCCGATCGTGCATGGATGGGTATTTGACCTGCATACAGGAATACTGATCGATCTCAAAATTAATTTCAAGGAAATTCTGAAAGACATACAAAAGATCTACGACCTTACAGGTATCGCATCCGAGCACAATGAGGATGGTGAGTAATGCGGCTCTGTGATCGGGCACGAACATCATGAAAATACCCGCTATTCCATATAAAATAATACGCACGCTGCCTGCCGAAGGCACTACTTTAATAACAGGGAGCGTGCTTGGAATAGAAACCGCCGGCCCACTAATATTACTACCTGTTGCCATTACGCTCCTTTTAATGTCAGGGTTCAAGTATAGCATCGTCTTTGCTGCCGTTTGTGCCGTCCTGTTGTTCATCCTGCCATTCATCTGCCGGTTCCGCATTGAGGTATCGCCTCAATCGTTAGTAATTCAGATAAAATACCTGGGCATTGCCAAAGAGCGGATAGCAGTGCCGTTTGACAAAGTACTGATAAAGCACCATGGCTTCCGCGATATTAATGAAGCCTGTTATGATGACTATTGCAAGCATGAGAAAGACTACCTGGCACTGGAATATGATAGTGGCTGGGATGACCCCATAGATTATGTGAGGATCTATTTTAAAGGAAAGGAAATACTTTTCAGCGCTGAGCAGGGCAAATTTGAGACGGAACTTTGGAAACATCTTACCGAGGCGATAAGAACTGCTTATGATTTACGGGAAATGTAGCATCTAATAAGGGTCCACATCAAAAGCCACTAGAACATTTGTATATCCTCTTTTACTGAGTATTACCGACCGCTGTGTTTTGATGAAGCTTTTTACGGAGTCGAGCAATTTATTGTCGCGCGGGCACTTTATCCATATCTCGTGTATGAACTGATTGCGAACACGAGGCACGATCGCCGGGCCTGGTCCCTGCACCGCTATATTGTCCATGGTTTTTAGTGCTTCTGCCATTTGTGTGGCTACGGCTATTGCCTTTGGTTCGTCCTGGTGTTTAAAAGATATTTTTATCAGGCGGCTGAATGGTGGATAACCAAAATGTTCCCGATATCTTATTTCCTGTTTGTAAAATGAATGTACATCGTGGTCCTTAACCCACTGCAAAACAGGGTGCTGCACATTATAGGCCTGTATCAGCACACGGCCCTTTCCATCCACACGCCCGGCACGGCCGCTCACCTGCTCCATAAGCTGGAAGGCGCGCTCGTTCACCCTGAAGTCAGGATAGCTAAGCAGGCTGTCGGCGCTGAGCACACCAACCAGGCCTACCGATGCAAAGTCTAAACCCTTCACCACCATTTGTGTGCCAACCAGGATATCTATTTTCCGCTTTTCCAGTTGGTCCAACAGTTCGGTCATGCTGTGCTTGCCACGCATGCTGTCTACATCCATCCGGGCTACACGGGCCTCAGGAAATATCTGTTGTGTTTCTTCCTCTATTTTTTCCGTGCCAAACGTTTTGCTGATCAGCTTGTTACTGCCGCATTGCGGACACGCATGTGTTATTGCTGCTTTGAGGCCGCAGTAGTGGCAATGCATTTTATCTGTGCTCTTGTGATAAGTGAGCGATACGGAGCAATTCTTGCATTGCGGTGTCCATCCGCAGATCGTGCACAACTGGAACGGCGCATACCCCCGCCGGTTCTGAAACAATATCACCTGCTTGCGTTGCTGCAACGCTTCCAGCATGGCCTGTTTTAGCTCGGGTGTAATTAACTTTATCCCCTGCATGCGCACCATCTCCAGCGATTTCGCATTGATCACCTCTATCACCGGCATCTCCACTCCCAGGTATCTGTCTTTCAGCGCGATGTAGGCATACTTGCTGTGCTGCACATTGAACAAGCTTTCTACCGAAGGAGTAGCCGAGCCAAGTATGACCTTTGTATTGAATAAAGACCCGAGATAAATAGCGGCATCACGGGCATGGAACCTCGGCGAAGGATCTTTTTGTTTGTAAGAACTATCGTGTTCCTCATCTACTATAATGACACCAATATCATTGTAAGGCAGCCACAGTGCAGAGCGTGGTCCGGCAACTACCTTGTATGTTCCCTTCCTCACTTTCTCCCATATCTCTACCCGTTCATTATTACTGAAGTGTGAATGGTATACACCGAGTATATCGCCAAAATATGCGTGCAGGCGGCTTACCAATTGCGTGGTCAGCCCTATTTCCGGCAACAGCAGTATGGCTTGCTTACCAGCGGCCAGGCACTCTTTTATTTTGCGAACATAGAGTAACGTTTTTCCACTACCCGTCACACCGTGAAGCAGGGCTACATTTTTTTCCTGCAGTCCGGCGTTCAGCTCGTCATAGGCTGCTTGTTGGGCGGGAGTAAATATTATCTCTTTTGCTTCCTTTATAGATGCATAGAGCAGACGATCTGTATTCTTTTCTTCAATAATAAAAATGCCCTTATCTGCCA
Organism: Chitinophagaceae bacterium; assembly: GCA_947476485.1. Lineage (GTDB taxonomy): Bacteria > Bacteroidota > Bacteroidia > Chitinophagales > Chitinophagaceae > Nemorincola. The sequence goes on along the minus strand of CANJQU010000075.1, from coordinate 17,788 downwards.
GCGCTTTTACTAGCGCAGCAGATGCCGCGGTGCGATCCAGCAGATCGTTTTGGCGCACTACGCCCAGCTTCATGGAGATTTCGGTATAAGCCATCAGCAGCTCCAATTGCTTTGGTGCGCGTGACAGCTTATCAAATAAAGCCATTAGTGCCCGTTCCTCCTTATATTCCGGCGCCAGTGTCACCACTTTCTCCCGCCGTGGTTTGTAGGATGTCTCCAGCGATTCATTTATTTGTATCGCTTCTTTTTCAAGCAGTTCGTTGAGAACGGTTGCAAAGTGCCGCGCACTTATAGTATTTCTCAATTCGCTGATGGTGAGCTCTTTTCGCATGATCAGGGCATCAACAGCAAGCCAAGCTTCGTTGCTCCAGTCATACACTATGTTTTCGTCTCCCACCCACTCCAGCCGGGTCTCGCCCATTAGCTTCAGATGTGCGGGAAGCGCGGCCTGCATTACCTCACCGGGTGCAGCTACATAGTATTGTGTGATCCAGCGCCAGAACTGCAGTTGCTTTTCATTAACTACCGGTTCATCATCTATGATGCTTCTCACCGGCTTTACCTGGTATCCTTCGGGGCGTTCATTGTGCAGGCGTTCTATGATGCCGGAATACTGTTTGTTCTTACCAAGCGCTACCTCCACACGCATACCGGGCTGCAGCAATTCCTGCATTTCATGCGGAACGCCATAGGTAAGTATCTGCGGCAGGTTGAGTGGAAGAATAACGTCGGCAAACATAGGTGCAAGGTAAGGAATACAGATCGGGATAATAATTAGCTTCAAACGCCTTCTATCTCTATCAAGATTTCATTGTTGCTGATCATTTCAACGATCGTTAGGAAATGCTTCTCCAGTATTTCACGCATTCTCGTGTTGGTTGTGTTGCCAGCTGTTATCCATATGATCTGAGGTGGAGCGCCAAACTGTTGTACCAGCGCAGCAAAGTCCGCATCTTTCGTCATAACGATAGCGCCTTGTGCCTTTGCCCGTTGGAAAATGTCTTTGTCTTTCGAGTCCCTAAGCCCCAGTGCCCGGATAGAATGGGCAGTAGCCAGACCCGAAAAGCGCTGGTTCATCCACAAAGCAAGTGAAGGAGAAAGTTGAGCGTCTATCCAGATTTCCATGTTGGAGAAAAACTAAGCAGCTAGTACAGGATGATCAAATTTAAAGCTGACATATTTTAACGCAGCATCAATGTCTGCCCGTACAAGATCTGGCAACTCTTCCAATACCTGATCCTGGTTGAGACCAGACGCCAGCAGATCAATAATATCTACCACACGTATTCTCATTCCCCTGATGCAAGGGCGCCCTCCGCACTGTTCCGGATCCACAGTGATCCTGTCTTTCCATGAATTAGATTCCATACCTTTTGTATTGACCAAAATTACAGAAAAAATCAGAGCGGCACATAGCTATCGCAATGTACCTTCTAAGGCAGAAGCCTGATGAGCCCGCAAATGGTTAAAATAAAAGAGTAAACGCCAGTTATTCCGGATTATAATTAAACTTGAATCCGATACCATGTATCGTTTGCAGTTTGGCCACCGTCTGGGATTTCAGGTATTTTCTAACCTTGGTAATGAACACATCCATGCTCCTTCCCAGGAAGTAATCATCCTTGCCCCAAACGCTCATCAGTATCTCATCCCGCTTCAGTACGCGGTTGGCATTAAGGCACAGAAAGCGCACCAGGTCTGCCTCGCGCTGCGTAAGCTGGTGGTTCACCTTGTCGCTGCTGAGTGTGAGATTAGTATAATCAAATGTAAGATCCCCTATCTTGAAAATAACGGGACCGAGGTCATCTTTTTTCTTGCTGCGCTTCACAAACACCTGTATCCTGTGCAGTAGCTCCTGCAGGTTATATGGTTTTGTGATATAGTCATCCGCACCGCTTTCGAAGCCCATGATCTTGTCATTGTCCATATTCTTGGCCGATAACAAAATGATAGGAATATTTTCGTTTTTCTTGCGGATACTATTTGCCAGCTCCATACCATCCTTTTTGCCCGGCAACATTACGTCCAGCAGGCAGATGTCATAGATGTTCTTCATGAACTGGTGCCACGCAGCATCACCCTCAGTACAGTGCGTAACATCGAAATCCTGCTTTTGCAGGAAGTCTTTCACTACATAACCCAAAACAGGGTCATCTTCCACTAATAATATCTTTACTTTCGGTTGTGACATAGGCACTAAAAAACAAATTTAACTGTTTTCTTCCCGCTAATATAACACTTCTATTTGTTAATTACCGAATTTAATTAACAAATTAAATATAACACACAAAAGAATTATTTAATTCTATCTGGATTCTGTGCAATAAATGATGCCCAAGACCCACCGCTTTTTGCCTTGGCCTTCGGTGCGTTGTCTTTCTTTATAGCAGCGGTTTTGCCCTGGTAATGATGGCAAAGTGCAGCAGCTACCGCATCGGTTGCATCCATGAAACGCACGTCCTCAGTAATGTTAAGCGTATGTTGCAGCATTTTTAGTACCTGCTCCTTCGTGGCATTTCCCCTGCCCGTTATCGATTGCTTTATTTTTCGCGGAGCATATTCTACAGCGTGGAGGTCGTGCATCATTGCGGCTGCAATTGCAACTCCCTGGGCGCGGCCAAGTTTCAGCATACTTTGCACATTCTTTCCAAAAAACGGCGCCTCGATGGCTACTGCGGTCGGCCTATGATGTGTAATAAGACTTTCCATTTTCTTGAAAATAAGCTGCAGCCGCTCTGCATGATCCTTATGTTTCGATAAATGTAATACACCCATTTCTATGAGTGATACGTTACTTTTGTTAACGAGGATAAGCCCGTACCCCATTACAATAGTACCGGGGTCAATTCCAAGGATTATCTGGCTCTCTTTCAAAAAATTACGGATTAGTATATTGAACAAAAATACCAAAATACGGTTTAACTATATCGTTGGCGCAGCTATTTCAATATTGCTGCTCTGGAATATATATGCGCAGGTTAAAAAACAATGGAATGGCTTCGACGCAGAAATATGGAAACACGCAACCGATAATTTCTATCTGTATTTATGCATTGCACTGATGTTTGTTAACCTGCTGCTGGAAAGCGGTAAGTGGTACCTGCTTACCAATTCAGTAGAGGCAGTAAACTATCCGCGGGTATTTTCGAGCTACCTGGCAGGAATGGCTTTTTCCATCATCACTCCAAATCGTATCGGAGATTACCCGGGGCGCATTCTTTACCTGGGCCGCAGCAATACGTTCCGGTATGTCAATGTATCTGTGCTGGGTGTTATGTCGCAACTGTCGGCGATATTTATTTTCGGGCTTTGCGGGCTTATTTATTACAATATTGCTTTCCCCGCTATGGTGGCAAAAGTAGCCCTGGTGTTATGTGCTGCTGCAAACATAGGTATTGCTGTTGTTTACTGGCGCTTCGAAAACTGGTTGCCGGTACTGGCAAATATTCCGTGGCTGAGACGGTTTGCCGTTTACGGAAAATTGTTGAACAGAGTCACCAACCGGAGGCAAATAATGGTGCTGGCACTTTCCCTGCTCAGGTTCAGTGTGTTTACGGCACAGTATTTGTTTTTACTCCGGTGGATGAATGTCGCGGTGCCGCTTGCAGAAGGCTTTATTATTGCGGCCTTGTTCTTTTGGGTGATAGCGGTGATACCATCTGTTGCCCTTACAGAGCTTGGCGTGAGGGGAAATGTGAGCCTGTATTTGTTTCACAATTTTTCTTCAAATACGGTAGGTATGCTGGCCGCAACAATGGGTATATGGCTGCTCAACCTTATTTTACCGTCAATTTTGGGTAGTGTATTAGTAATGAGAATGAGATTATTACGTTAGTATAGTAGATTTATCGTTCAAAGAATAAGAAAAAATGGGTAGTATCGTAAAATGGGTTCTTTGTGTTTGCTTATCGGGGGTTCCGGCTATAGCTTTTGGTCAAAATGATTTTTGCAGTGCGCGAAATATAGCTTTTAAAGAAGGTGAGAAGCTGACATTCAAGGTATTTTACAACCTCAACTTTGTATGGATAAACGCCGGTAACGCCTATTTCACTACCACCCTTGAAGACATGAACGGCCATAAAGCATACCATATAACAGGCGATGGCAAAACCGCAAAATCCTACGAATGGGTCTATAAAGTGAACGATAGGTATGAAACGTATATTGAAAAGGAAACCATGCTGCCACTGAGATTTTTAAGAAATGTGAACGAAGGGGGCTTTAAAATAAACCAGGACGTCTCATTCGATCACAAGAAAGGTAAAGTCACGTCTGCGAAGAAGACCTACGATATACCTAAGTGTACGCAGGATGTGCTTTCTACTATTTATTTCGCCAGGAATATAGACTACAACAAATACAAGGTGGGGGATAAGATACCGTTCAGCATGTTCCTGGACGATAAAGTGTACAACTTGTACATAAAGTACCAGGGCAAGGAAGTGATAAAAACAAAAATGGGCACTTATAACGCCATTAAAATAGTTCCGCTTCTTATCGAAGGGACGATATTCAGTGGTGGCGAGAAAATGACAGTGTGGGTGAGCGATGATGCCAACCATGTGCCACTACGCATAAACAGTCCAATCCTGGTGGGCAGCATCAAGGTAGATCTTATAGAATATAGTAACCTCCGGAATCCCTTTGGTGGCATTATTAACGAGAAGTGACCTTGTTTAGAACAAGCGTTTGTTCTTTTTCACAGTAGTAAGATACTCCCTGAGATCAGGCGATGGTTTTAACCACAGCAGCATTGCAGCATAGATGATAACTATTACAGTACTTCGTAGAGCTACGTCGGCAAAGGTGCGGATATACACGTGGTGCGCCTGGTCGAAAAAATGAGGAAAATAATAGCCTCCGGCAAGCGCAGCTGCCGCTGCAACAACAACAAAAAACGTTCCCTTTGAAAAAGGCTGCATATCCAGCTTTTTCCAGACAAACAGGTACTTGATAACATTAAATGTCATGAGTATAGTTGTAGTGCTCCATGCTGCACCGTAGATGCCGTAACGCGGCACCAGCACCCTGATAAGCAGGAACAAAACGCCCATCAGCAGCAAGGAAAGGTAAAAATTGAATTTGTAGTAGTTAGCAATCGACAGCACCTGGTCGTTCATCCCGGTAGCAATGTTCACGATGTTACCGATAAACAGGATAGCAAAAACGGGTATTATCTGTGTGTAACCGTTTTTGATTACTGCAATCGCGTTTCCAAGGTTGCAGCATAGGAGCACAGCAATACCCACCGTAGGAATAAGGATGTTTATGGACGACCGTACAAATATGTCTTTTGCCTTCACCATATCTTCATCTGCAAACGCTTTCGCTAAAACAGTGAAGCTGGCGGGCATCATGGCCTTTAGCGGCAACTGCAAAAATGAGACAAAGAAGACAGCTACAGAATAAATGGCAACAGAGCTAAAACCATTTCGGTCATAAAATGGCAATGATAGTGCGTCCATATAGCCCATAAGTAATACAGACACTGTTAACAGGAAATGATACCATGAAAAATGCACCATTTCTTTGTACTCGCTTTTAGTAAAATGTGCGGAGTTGAACGACAGGCCAAATCCCTTTGTTAATGCAGACAGGAACAGGAATATCAATACCGGCAGACAATATATCAATATAGAGCCGATGACGAAGACGTCAAATGACACGTAGCCGAATCCGAAAAGTAATATCAGAACAATGGTCGCTACCCTTACGACTACCTCTCGCATGAACGCAGATACGGCGACTTTCATCTGCGAACCGAGATACTGCTCCAGTATCACCATGTAAATAAACAGAAGCGTATACACAGGTAGCCAATAGAAATACCGCTGCATGTAGGGTATATCTTCCGGCTGAAAATGCGGCAATATCCAGGAATGCAGCAATATATATATCACCGAGAATATGGCTGCTATAACTGCCGGTAATACAAGGCAAATAGTGATCAGTGATTTTTTCTTACGCGCATCATTTGCATAGCGGTGTATATATACGGCAAGCGTATTATTCAACCCCAGGAGTAGAATCTGCGATAGCGCTACGGCATAATTGGTAAGGTTTCGGGTAAACCCAAGTTGAGGTTTGGTGAGATAGGTAGTAGATAACCAGATGACCAGTGCGCCAAGTATGGCCCCAAGAATTACAACTATCGAATTTTTTGCAGATTGCCGGAAGACAATACCCATGGGCGCAAAGATAAATGTTAGCAAACGTAAGATACAGGAACATTCAATAATGTTAAAAGTTTATATTTCAATTGCAGGCAGCTTTGTGTCTTAAAGATGTAGGACACCTACCTGTAGAAAAGTTTATATTTGCCAAAATTTAACCCTGATGAAGAAAGCCCTGATAACAGGCATAACAGGACAGGACGGCGCCTACCTTGCAGAATTATTGCTGGGAAAAGGATACGAGGTGCATGGCATCAAGCGGCGTACTTCACTGATCAACACCGGTCGCATCGATCACTTATACAAAGACCCGCATGAAAAGAACGTGAAGTTCGTGCTTCATTACGGAGACCTTACCGACTCTACCAATATCATCCGCATTATACAGGAAGTGCAGCCAGATGAGATCTATAACCTTGGCGCCATGAGCCATGTGCAGGTGAGCTTTGAAGAACCGGAATATGTGGCCAATACAGACGCAACAGGTACACTCCGCATACTGGAGGCTATACGCATACTGCAACTTGAGAAAAAGACCCGTATATACCAGGCATCAACATCAGAGCTTTACGGAAAAGTACAGGCTGTTCCCCAGAACGAGACAACGCCCTTTTACCCACGCTCACCATACGGTGTTGCCAAGCTTTATGCATATTGGATAACAGTGAACTACCGCGAGGCATATGGCATGTATGCCTGTAATGGAATACTGTTCAATCACGAAAGCCCGCTACGGGGGGAAACATTTGTAACGAGAAAGATAACAAGAGGCATAGCCGAGATAGTGTTGGGCCTTAAGAATAAACTGTGGCTGGGCAACCTGGGTGCAAAAAGGGACTGGGGTCATGCGAAAGACTATGTAGAAGCAATGTGGCTGATGCTGCAACAACCAGAACCGGAAGATTTTGTGATCGCAACCGGGGTGACTACGTCTGTGCGCGATTTTGTAAAACTTGCTTTTGCACACGCAGGCGTGGAAGTGGCGTTTGATGGAGAAGGAGAGAAAGAACGTGGCATTGTGACCAAAGTACTGAACCCGGAATGCAAAGTAGCTGCAGGTGACGTGGTTGTGGAAGTGGACAAAAGATACTTCCGGCCTACGGAGGTAGACCTGCTGCTGGGAGACGCCACCAAGGCCAAAGAGAAAATGGGATGGGTACCGAAGTATACTCTGGATGAACTAGCCAAAGAGATGGTCATTTCTGATATTGCTCACTTCCGCAAGGAGGTGCTGCTCAACGAATCGGGCTACCGTACACTTAATCAATACGAATAATGGAATTAGCAGGTAAAATTTTTGTTGCCGGGCACAGGGGTATGGTGGGTGCAGCTATTGTAAGGAAACTGCAGCAGGAAGGGTATAACAATATTATCACCCGCACTTCAAAAGAGCTGGACCTGAGGGACCAGGCAGCGGTAAACGAATTTTTCGCCAACGAACAACCCGAATACGTATTTGTGGCAGCGGCCAAAGTGGGCGGCATTCTTGCCAACAACACTTACCGCGCTGAGTTCTTATACGATAACCTTATCATCGAGACCAACCTGATACATGCTGCGTATACCGCCAGGGTAAAAAAGATGTTGTTCCTGGGTAGTTCGTGCATATATCCAAAACTAGCGCCGCAGCCACTGAAGGAGGAATACCTGCTCACCGGACTGCTGGAAGAAACAAATGAACCTTATGCTATTGCCAAAATAGCCGGCATAAAGCTTTGCGAGGCTTATCGCGATCAATATGGCTGCAACTTTATCTCCGGCATGCCTACTAATCTTTACGGGCAGGGCGATAACTACAATCTGCAGAATTCACATGTCATCCCGGCGCTGCTTCGCAAATTTCATGAAGCGAAGAAAAGCGGTGCGTCCTTTACAGAGATATGGGGCTCCGGCTCACCGCTGCGTGAGTTCATGTTTGTAGATGATCTGGCAGATGCCTGTTTCTTCCTGATGCAGGAGTACAACGAAAAGCTGTTTGTGAATATTGGCACCGGTGAAGAAGTAACAATTAAAGACCTTGCGCTACTTGTGAAAGAAGTAGTAGGTTTTACCGGCAACATAAGGTTCGATTCGTCGAAACCGGATGGTACTCCCCGAAAACTCATGGATAGCTCCCGCCTTCACGCCATGGGCTGGAAACATAAGACAACGCTGCGGGAGGGGCTTGCAAAAGCTTATGAGTATTTTCAACAAGAGAATTCTTAACCGCAAAGATCGCAGAGTTTTGCGGTTAGAGCGAACTACGAATTTTCCTTCCCCATCTTCACCTTCATCCGGTACAAAAATTTTCCAAACCCACTCTCCAGCAGATTGTGCAGCATTGTCAATCGCCACCCCCAGAGCGTTTGTTTCATTGATGCCCCATAGTATTTGCGGTACTGTGCATATGATTCCTTCATCGCATCTACATACCTGTTAGAGCTTACCCCGGTAGGATCAAATGTTGCGAGTGGGTAGTCGATAAATGCAAATGGTTCGTCTGCTATGCGGCAAAGGAAATCGTAGTCCATGGCCAGTTTCAGGCTGGTATCAAACAGCCCGTGTTTATCATACAGTTCTCTGCGTACGTACATAGTAGGATGCAGTGTTCCCCTCATCCCCCGGTAAAGCTTCTCCCGTTCAAACGGCTTGCCGATGGTCACCCATATGCCGCCGCGCAGCAGGTAGAGCTTTCCATGACACCATTTCACAGAAGGTTGTTTTTCAAAAACCTCCGTCACCCTGGCCAGTATGGACTCATCATATAGTTTATCGCCGGAGTTCAGCAGGTTGGTAATATCGCCTGTAGCTTTGCGGATTCCTTTATTAAATGCGTCAGATATACCGTTATCGCGCTCGCAAATCCATTTACGATAAACAGGCTGTGGCGTACCCTCCAGGTAATCTTTAATATCCGGCTTTGTTGACCCATCGATAATTATATGCTCAAAAGGCTTCAAAGATTGCATATCCACCGAGGCGCAGGTCGCCTTCAGGTCTTCAAGATTGTTGAAGCAAATCGTTATGAGGGATATGCGGGTGTTGGGCATTGGTTATTTTGACAATTGAGTGTAAAGATCAAGCGTTTCATCGACATGTTTATTCCACGAAAAATTCTTTAACCTGTTTTTCCCGTTTATAGCCAAATCAGTTCTTAAAGAGCTACTATTGAAGATCGTTTCCACTGCATGATACATCGATGCTGGATCATACGGGTCCATGTAGACCGCTGCATTTTGCGCAACCTCGGGTAAAGATGAAGTATTGCTGAGTATGCACGGACAATCGCATGAAAAAGCCTCCAATATTGGTATACCAAAACCCTCATACAACGATGGGAAAACAAATCCTAAAGCGTTGCTGTATAATTGAGCTAATTTTTTGTCATTTGCCGGCTGCTGTGACACCAGCTTTTCCACTTTCAATGCTGCAATTATCTCTGTTTCCTCTTTACTAAATTCCTTACCACCGGCACAAATAAAGGATAATTTATTTTTCAACAGGAACGGTGCCACTGCTTTGAGGAAAGGAATGAAATTTTTGTAAAGCCCCCGGTTCCCTACATATAGCAAATATGGAGAAATATTGGCATCTGCCATATTACCTGTGGGTGTGGCAAACGAGCTTCCTAAATGGACTACCTTGATCTTTGAAGGATCAATTCCATAAATTTCAACAACATCTTTCTTTGTGTTTTCAGATACCGCGATGATATGTGTTGCACTATGAACTATCGCCTTCTTCTCTTCTATCAGCTTCACATCAGATCTTAATTCACTGAATTGGTCAGATAGTTTTTCATGGATCATATCATGAAAGGTTACCACAATCGGCTTGTACTTCACATACCTGATCAGGTCTGGACTGTAGTAAGTAGGGTGGTAAACATCGAACGAATTTTTCCTTATATCGGCAACATTATACCACTGGTTGACAGTGTATCTTATTTTACGTTTCTTAATCAAATAAGAATTTCTGAAAAGCGAATGCGGGGCTAGGCCATTCTCTTTTAAATGCACATTGTCAGAGTAAAGCAGCGACAGATGGGCATGATGCCCTTTTTGATTGATGCCTTTTACAAGCTCCGAAAAAATGCGGGACACGCCTCCATAATCCTGTAAAGAAAACGCCTGATGATCGTAGAATACAGTCATGTCAGGTCAATAGTTTCGTACCCGGCGAAAATGCCTGATCTCCTGTTCAACAATACTTTCAAAGAGATGTTTATCACTTTCGGTAAAGGCACAGACATCAGCAAAAATATCCAGTTTCCGTCCCGAAAAATAGTGGATCAGTTCTGCAAGCAGGTCCTTCTGGTCAGACGTGCAGGAAGCGAGGTAATCACCGATATTCGTATAGAAAATGAAATAACGATACCCGCAAATTTCAAGAAATTTGATAAAATCGAAGGCGTCGTCATTATTTTTTTTGATCAGGTGAGGATCGAATTCAAAAAACAAGATCGGCTTATTGCTCTTTAGGTAATCGCTGCACGACCGTAAGATGATAGTATCAAATCCATCAGTATCAGACTTTATTATCTTACTGCTTTTAAAATCAGGGTAGTCAAGGAGTATGTTTTCAAGAGACCTCATTGAAACCGCCTCCCCCCCTTCTTCAAGATATGCAGTGCCTTTTCCCGATGTTAGTTTAAGGTTAACTTCTTTTGTTTCCGCACCTACCAGCGTTTTACAGGAAAACACATTTTTAAACGGTTCGGTATTTTCCTTTAAAACCTTCATGTACTTTTCATCGCCGTCAATACACAGGATCGGTACATCGCTATAGTTCTTTATGAACGCAACAGTGTCTCCGATATTAGCGCCTATATCTATCACTTTAACATCCGGAACCTGTTCATTCACATACTTGACTATCCTTGACAAATTAAAATTGTATTCAGGATACAATTTCATTATGTCACGCAAGTCATGTGAAAGTGGGATCTTGATATTTTGATTGCCGATCTGTAACGAAACGAGAGGGTCATAAACTTTTGAAAGCACCTTAATCAATCGTCGCCTTAATCCCTGGAGCATGGTGTATTAGAGTTAGAAGGGATAAAAATAGCAATTGATGGAATAAAAACACAACCTACATATAGCTATGTATAGATATTTCCGGAATCGCACATCCGTTCCTGTTACATCAAAACTAATGGGAGATTACGATCTGAAGTACTTTGTTACTGGTTTCTGTATGTAATCTCAATAGGTAAACGCCTTCCTGCAACACGTTCCTTAGCAAGAGTCTCTCGTTAATTCGCCTGTTTTGAACGGGAATTTTCGTGCTATAAACAGTCTGGCCCATAATGTTTGTTACTTCCACCAATAACTCAGTATTATTCCGGGCAACGTTTAATCCTTTAATTGTGAACTCACCATTACTTGGATTAGGTGCTACTGAAAAATCCATAGCGTTGCTGATATTTGACATACCAAGTGATGGCGTAGATGTTATTGTGTCTGAAACAATTAACACCCCGTCTCCCGATGTATCATAACAATTATGAGTGGAGTCTATACGAATACAACGGTATAAATTCCCCGAGTCCAGCATTGTTGCAGGGGTAATAGTTAGTGTCTGAGTAAAAACACCCGAATAAGGAGGCGCATCAACCAGATCAACGTAACCTGACCCTGAGTTTTCCTGCCATTGATACATTCCTAATACTGTGCACGTATCAGTAATGCTAAATGTTGCAGATGCGCCGACACTAACACTATCAGTTGTGGTGTTTCTGACTATCAGATTAGCCAGTCCCAGGTAAAGTTTGCTGATTTCGCACTGCATCAATCTGCGATCCCACGCCCCAACATCGTCAATCACTCCCTTAAAAAACTGCCAGCCGCCGTTATCAACAGCACCGATGGAATTCCAGTAGACCGGCATCGCATAACTGATCGTTCCGGGTAAATGGGCCTCGCTCTGCAAGACGCCATCAAAATATATCAGCATATTCCCTGTAGCCAAGTCAAAAATACCGACAATATGATGCCACTTTGTGACATCCATTATTGAACTATTGAATCCTACCTGGTTGATTATTGTGCCACCCGGATCGATATCTCTTCTGAATTTGATCTGAGGACCACTAACGTATAGCATGTAGGGGTCGTGAGCACTGGTAAGGTCACCCCGCCAGAATATTTGCGCTTGCCCACCCGAACTGTCAGCGGTGTAGTGATCTGCAAAGACCCAGGCCGCTATTGTAACGCTTTTTATTAACTCTAAAGGCAATCCAGGCGGGATGTAAATCCAGTTGCTGTGCCCATCAAAGTTGTACGCTGAATTAGCGTTACCAAATCTATCCGTGGTTAATGTACATCCATGAACAGTACCATTATTTCCATTTCCGCTGCTGTCGATCGCATTACCGGTAAAAGGCCACCACGCTTCAAGGCTACCTAACGGTACGTAAGCAGGTACATTTACTTGCGCGGAAGCAATTGTAACCGATAAAAACAATAGGATAAATATAGAATACTGCTTCATGCTTATAATTTTTGCATAAATATAAGCAACTTAATATAAGCTGGATAGTATCCAGACAAAAACAAAAAATATTTTTTCTCAAATGAAAAAGGAAGACAATTTTCCTATTTCACAACCCCTAATTCCTTCCCAACTTTAATAAATGACTCAATAGCATTATCGAGATGGTGGCGCTCATGGCCTGCTGAAATTTGTACCCTTATACGTGCCTGCCCTTTCGGAACTACAGGGAAGAAGAAGCCGATAACGTAAATGCCTTCTTCAAGCATGCGTGCAGCAAATTTCTGCGCTACCACTGCATCATAAAGCATGAGCGGGCATATCGGATGAGTGCCGGGCTTAATGTCAAAACCGGCATCGGTCATACGCTTGCGGAAGTACAAGGTATTGTCTTCGAGCTTGTCGCGGAGGGCCGTGGTCTCACTGAGCATATCCAGCACCGCTATGGTTGCTCCTACTATTGAGGGAGCAAGGGAATTGGAAAACAGGTAGGGCCTGCTACGCTGGCGCAACATGTCCACGATCTCTTTTTTTCCGCTCGTAAATCCGCCTGATGCACCCCCCAGGGCCTTGCCCATGGTGCCTGTGATAATATCTATCCTGCCCATCACACCGCATAGCTCATGCACGCCCCTTCCGGTAGCGCCCATAAAGCCGGACGAATGGCTTTCATCTATCATCACCAGTGCGTCATACTTATCGGCAAGGTCACAAATCTTATCCAGTTGTGCTATCGTTCCATCCATAGAGAAAACAGAATCGGTCACGATAAGGCGTGTGCGTGCGTCCATGTTTGCCTTTAGCTGCGCTTCAAGGTCGGCCATATCATTGTGCTTATAGCGGCCCCTGCGCGATTTGCACAGGCGTACGCCATCAATGATAGAGGCATGATTCAGCTCATCTGAAATGATGGCATCTTCTTCTCCCAGTAAGGGTTCGAACACGCCGCCGTTGGCATCGAAACATGCTACATAGAGTATGGTATCGTCAGTGCCGAGGAATTTCGACAGCTTTTCTTCCAGCTCTTTGTGTATATCCTGTGTCCCGCAAATAAAGCGCACCGAGCTCATACCATACCCTCGCTGGTCTACGGTGTGGTGCGCTGCTTCTATCACTTTCGGATGAGACGAGAGGCCAAGGTAGTTATTGGCGCAAAAGTTAAGCACCTTGCGGCCACCTACTGTTATTTCCGCTCCTTGTTCTGATTCTATGATGCGCTCCTGCTTGTATAAGCCTGCGTCTTTTATTTCCTGCAATTCTTTCTGCAGCCGCGTGTAAAATGAAGGACTGGACATTTTTTCGGAATTTGAAATTAGTAATTGGGAATTCGGATAGACTTGCTGATGGAACGCAATCCAGATTACAAATTCCAGGCAACAAACACCATTATTTGGTATAAGTCACGGTGCAATTGTCAGCACCCACAGCCGTACCGGTAGCGCTAAACCAGATGGTCATACCGCTACCTGTAAATGTACCCTTACCTTGTAAGACTACACCATTCCCGATATTCTGGCTTGGGATGGTCAGCGAGTCCTTGTTGCAGTTCAGTAACACATTAGTGTTGGTAGCTGATCCATATCCGCCAAAATTCTTGATATTAAGCGTATTCTGGGAAGTTGATGTGGCAATTGCAATATGATCGGTGCTGCCGGTTACCGCACAGGCGTTATGCCCGTTCAGGTTGCCCAGTAAGGTTGTAGCACAATCAGCAGGTATCACCGTCAGGTTTACTGTATATGATTGTGGTTTTTCCCCCGGTGCGTATCCGGTTATTGTGATCGGATAAGTATTACGGGCTGCGTGGTTAGTGCTGAACACAAAATCCACAACATAAGTTGGCACGGCGCTGAACGAATCGGGCGTAACACTAACATCTGCCGGCAGGCCGGAGATTTTCAGGGTCACGGCATCCTGTGCATAACCGGTAAGAAATTTCGCCATTACCTGCCAGTTAAATTGCCCGCTGTCAGGAATAAAAACATCCTCCAGCGCATCCTTATGGTTAGTAACTACAGTATAGGAAATAGGTATTTTTACTGTTTTACCACAGGAAAAGATAATAACACAAGTAGTCGCGATCAATGCGATCGCGAGCAAGCCAATTTTTTTCATACGACCATTTTAAAGTGGAAAGATACACCCATAACATGTAAAATCATAACCATTTTACTTTTTCACTTATCGCGCTGTTCCTTACCCCCTCTTTAGCCGGTTCATCTGTATATCCCAAAAATATTAGTCCCATTATAATATCATCGTGGCCGAGCTGTAAATATTCTTTTAATGCATGTGTATGCGTCATCCCGCCAGAGCTCCAGAACGAAGCTATACCAAGCGCTGTGGCGCCAAGCAATATGTTTTGGATAGCTGCGGAAGCTGCCGCCACTTCTTCCACCTGTGGTATCTTAACGTTTTCGCCCCGTTTCATTACAGCAATTATGAGGTGCGATGCCAGGTCTACGTTGCGCTTTAATTTCTCCTGTGTCGCCTCCTGGCGTTTGTCTTCGGCTGTATGCGTCCAGTACAGATCAGCGTGATCTGTACCAAATTGTTTAAGAGCTTCGCCTCCATAAACGAAGAAACGCCAGGGCTCTGTGCGGCCATGAGTAGGCGCCCAATGAGCAAGCGACAACAAATCGTTCACGGTTTCGTCAGGTATTATTTTGCCGTTCATCTTTGCCCAGCCCACGGAACGCCTGCTGCTTACTATTTCCTTTAATACTTCAAATTTATTGTTTGCCATGAGGGCGCAAAGATAGGGAGGGTAGTTTATTAAATCGGTCATACCTTTTTTAAACTTCCTTAATTTCGCAGCTATGAAGGCGATGGTCAAAAACCTGGCGGGCATATTAGTATTGTTGACTACCTTTTTTACAAATGCTGTGGCGCAGCATTTCGTACCCTCGGTGAAAGGCAGCAAGGTGGAATTCAGGCTTACTTCCCATAGAGGAGAAGATGAGCTGGTGAAAGGCACATTGGGCGGCCTGAAAGGAAAGATCACCTTTGACCCCAAAGACCTTAACACCGCTTCGTTTGATATCAGCCTCAGTACCGGCAGCGTCAATACACGCATGGAAGCACGCGACAAGGCGCTGAAAAAGGAGCCGTTTTTCAATCCGCCAAAGTACCCGCTCATACATGTCAGGTCTACCAGTGTCACGCAGGACAGGCCGGGTGGTATTGTCTATGTGCTGCACGGCAACCTTACGATGAACGGCGTCACCAAACCAGTCAATATCCAGTTTATGGCCACACCTACGGGCTCTGCTTACCTGTTCAGGGGCAGCCTGGAAGTAAGCCGGCTTGCGTTTAACATCGGCACAAAAGAAGATAAGCTCGATGATATGGTTTCCGTGTTCATCGAAGTGAGAACTGAGAAAAGTAAGTAACACTAGTCCAGGCCAAGATCTTTGTGATACATATCTGCAGACATACTACCGCAGAACAATGGATTATCGTTACGGGGATCAGTAAACAGTATATACGCATCATTAACACCGCGCGAAGGCGGCTTTACATCAGAAATAACCGAACGCACAGGCCTGTGCTTCTGATCTTCTATATACGCCCTGCCGGCCTCAAGCAGAAACGCACCGACACCCTTTTGCATAATTGCCTGCAGTGGTTTCCGGTACTCCATTCTCAGGCCCGGGAATAACTCTATAACATAATCCCCGGTGGTATCCAGGCCGCAGGCCGTACCAAATGTCGAGTCCCCCGTTTCCGCAAGTAGCAGCAACGCCTTATCTATATCCTTTATAGTGAACGAAAGTGTATAGCCCTGGAACAGCACATGCACCTGCGGCCTGGTCCATATATTTCGCATAGCTATGGTGCGCTGAGCAGAAACTAAGACAGGAAGAATTAACGCAAACAAAAGCAGCGGGAGACGTTTCATTTGTTTCATTAGTTGTCTAAAGTTAGGAAAACCGCTACTTTTAAAGCAAAATCAATTGAGATGAAGAGCTTTGCCAGTGATAATTATGCAGGTGTGCTGCCTGAAGTGATGGATGCATTACAAAAAGTAAACAACGCACATGTACGTTCCTATGGCGCAGATGAGGTTACCGCGCGCACTGTTTCCTTGTTCCGTGAAGTATTTGGCGCCGATGTAGATGTTTATTTTGTATTCAATGGCACAGGGGCCAACGTGCTCAGCATCAGCAGCGCCACGCAATCTTACAATGCCATCCTTTGCTCAGACACCTCGCATATTTATAACGATGAATCCTCAGCGCCTGAAACGTTTACCGGCTGCAGATTCTTTCCATTACGTGCCAACGAAAAAGGAAAACTGGATATAGATACCATAACCGAAAGGCTGATAAGAAAGGGAGATGTACATTATCCGCAAACGGCAATGCTCTCTATCACACAGTCCACAGAATATGGCACTGTCTATACACCCGGAGAAATAAAGCAAATTTCAAACCTTGCGAAAGAAAATGGCCTTTACCTGCATATGGACGGCTCCCGTTTTTTTAATGCAGCCGCTTCGTTAAAATGCGGGCTAAGGGACATAAGTACTGATGTGGGCGTAGACATCCTTTCCCTTGGCGGCACCAAGGCCGGAATGATGTTTGGCGAGGCTGTGGTTGTCTTCAATAAAGAATTGTCTAAACACATAGCATACAAGCACAAGCAGATTATGCAGCTGGCGTCAAAAACCCGCTTCATAGCCGCCCAGTTCGAGGCCATGCTTTCCAATGATCTGTGGCGCACACACGCAACCCATGCCAATAAAATGGCCGAGCTGCTTTGCAAATCCCTGACACCAAACCGCAAAGTGAAGATCACTAAACCGGTTCAGGCCAATGCAATATTTGCCGAGATACCACGTAGCTGGTATGAGCCGCTGCAGGAACATTACCCATTCTATGTGTGGAAAGAAAGCACCCACGAAGTACGCCTGATGTGCGCATGGGATACCAGTGAGGAGGATATACTGAGCTTTGCAGCGGCACTGAATAACCTCCCTTAGATCTTTATTTGTTTACTGCAGGTGTTGCAGGGGGCGCTTCTCTTTTCACTTCATTGTGACCGAAAAATCGATCTTTTAATACTGCATAACAAACGGGTAAAATGAGGATAGCTAAAAAGAGAATTGCTACCAGTCTGCCTTTTGTTTTGGGTGTAAG
>CANJQU010000074.1 GCA_947476485.1 Chitinophagaceae bacterium | reverse complement strand
TCACCACTTTGCGCCGGCGGTACCGCTGTATTTACAACACCTGCAGTTTCCGGGGCCACCAGCTATACATGGACGGTTTCAGGAATTGGATGGAGCGGAACCAGCACTACAACTTCTGTAAACGTGACAGTTGGAAGCGGTACAGGTACTATCACCGTAACCCCGGTGAACTCCTGTGGTAACGGCACGTCCTTTTCATTGAACAGTCTTTTCCCGACAGCTGCACCAACTGCCACCTTCAGCGAATCTACACATATCACAACCGTTGGTACTGACATCACCTGCACTTATACCGGCGCTGCACCGGGAGGCACTACTTACGCCTGGACGTTCCCCGGCGGAACTCCTCCTTCTTCAACAAGTCCCGGGCCGGTAAACGTGCAGTGGGCTGCACCTGGCACATACACAGTGTCGCTCACGGTTAACAATGGTGGTTGCACTGCAACTTCTACCGATACAGTCCGCGTCAACAGCACCACAGATATGAAGGAACTTAGGGCTGGAGCTTTGTCCGCTAATCTCGTACCTAATCCTAACGATGGAACGTTTGATATTGCTTTCGACAAGATAGTGAGCACCGATGTGATCGTTAAACTTTACGACATGGCAGGTCACATTGTTTATACTAAGGAGTTCAATGCAGCAAACAATAATAAAGTATCTGTTACCACAACCGGACTGCCAAATGGTGTTTATTCTGCGGCGATCTCTGTCAACGGAAAAACATTAACCAGGAAGTTTACAATAACACGGTAGTTTATTCTTCAATTAGATATTTCAGAGGGGCTGCTACAGGCCCCTCTTTTTATGATAGATCGTTGGATATACAATATAATTCAACGAACGCAATTATAGATTTTGACTATATCATTTTTAAATCGTATGTTTGTTGCACAATTTCTTACCTTATGACCATTACACAACTGGAATATGTAGTAGCAGTCGCCACCTACAAGAGTTTTGTTTCTGCCGCCGAAAAATGTTTTGTAACACAGCCAACGCTGAGCATGCAGATCCAAAAACTAGAGGATGAGCTCGGTGTAAAAATATTTGATCGTAATAAACACCCCATAGCTATTACGGATATCGGCAACATCATTGTTGACCAGGCACAGGTAGCTTTGGCTGAATGCGAGCGCATACACGAGCTCATACAAGGCCAGCAGAAAATACTTTCCGGCGTTTTCAAATTTGCAGCTATACCCACAGTTGCACCAAACATACTGCCAGGCCTGCTGGAAAACTATTCAAAGAGCTATCCCGAAATGAAATTGCAGGTGAAAGAGATGGAAACAAACCAGATCATCTCCGCCCTCAAGAATAACGAAATAGACGCAGCGTTGCTCAGCACCCCGCTCGAAGAGAACCAGATAAAGGAATATCCATTGTTTTACGAGCCCTTTGTAGGCTATTTCGCCGATGGTGAAAACGCGCTGAACAAACGCATGATAGAGCCTGCCGATATCGCACTCGACCGCATTTGGCTGCTCAACGAGGGCCACTGTATGCGCAACCAGATCATCAACCTCTGCAGCGAACAGATCCAGAAATTGCAGGCGGAGCGGCCTTATCGGTATGAGTCCAGCAATGTCGAGACACTGCGCAGAATGGTAGAAAAGAATGGCGGCATGACTATCTTACCTGAACTGGCTACACTTGAGTTTACTGAAGATCAGATAGAACGCATACGCTACTTCGAAGCGCCGGAACCTGTGCGTGAAATAAGCCTGGTTACCAATAGCCACTTTGTGCGTATGAGCGTACTGCAAAGCCTTATGGACGAGATACTAAAGCTGGTACCGGAGAAAATGCGCGTTCAGAAAAAGAACCGCAAAGTGCTGCGCATACAGAGTGCAAAGCTGGAATTGTAATTGCTTTTACCATTCATTTATGGATGCGGTACAACTGAAAAGAAAAAAGGGTGCTTTTACAGCAATAGTAATTTTGTCCGCATTTCTCCTGTTGATCGGTTTATTATTAGCGCTGCTCAGCATATTCAATACAAGGGAGCCGTATATAACTGCATGGAGATCTGTATGGCCAATCACGGCGTTCGCCTGCGTGGTAATGCTACTTGGGATATACCTGCTCTATAGTTATCGCAAAAATACCCCCACTATTTCTATTGACCGACTTTACATCACCGTCAGTGGTCGCACGTTCCGCACAGAAGATTTGGAAAGCATCAACGGACTTTCAAAAAAACCGCTCAATATACCTCACTGGGCCGACAAATTATTGGGTGCAGTGCACCTCATTTTTTCAATCGTTTCTATTTTTTCATCCAATGCTACAGCTGTTGGTGACTACGATAATTCTGCCATGCCATACACAGCCCTTCGCTTCAAAAATCGCACGGTCATTTGTTTTTATGATGACAGTTATACAAATGCGGAGGAATTCAAGCTGTACGTCAGGAGCGGGATACTGAAATCACCAGGTACATAAACTTTGAGAACTAAACGATTAGTATCCTGTTCACTGCAATAGCAACCGCCTCATGCTCGGGGAATATGGACGAGAATACTCTTTTTGTGTTCGCCCACTCATTCTCATCATTGATAATATAATTGAAAGCGAGGTGGCCACCATCGGCCATCGCCTCCTTGCATAAATACAGAAACTGTGGAGTAGTTACGAAATCAGGCACTACCCTGCCATTAAATACGTCAATGAACACAAGGTCATATTTAGCCGTGTTGTGCTCCATAAATGCCTGCGCATCACTGCACACCGGATTTATTTCTGTCCCTTTCCTGTCCTCCGCAAAGAGCTCCATGGCCATTCGCAATACCACCTTGTCCTGTTCCACAATAGTAAACGCAGGATGATAGCCTTTCCGGTCAAGCACATGCACCATACTGCCTAGTCCGCCTCCAAGCACCAGCACTGATTTTACCAACGGCAGAGCGGCCTTTAAATGATCCGTCGCTACGATAGCTGGCTCGTAACGGTCGCCATCTGAATAGATAGCATCGTGCGTTGCTAATTGAAGCTGGTTGCGGTAGAGTTGCAGGATAAGAAGCTTGTTAACCGTCCCTGCAGATTGTGAAATGGTTACGGGGTAAATAAAGCTCAGCAGTCTTTTATAGAATGGTATCCGGATATAAGGAAGTATTTATCTCTGGTTATGCTCGCTGGTCGTTACGTAGCTTGTGCCTGCGAAATAACGGCACTTTGTTCTCATTGCCGCTAATGAGCCTGCTGATGTTCTTATGATGCGTCAGTACCACCAGGAAAGCCGTAGCTATTGCAAAAAGCCGGTAGCTAAGCTCCTGTGCATGAGCATTAAAAATAAAAAGAATAAGTAATGGAAATGCTATGCTGGCAGTAATAGAGCTGAGCGAAACATAGCGGGTCAGCAATAGCATCAGCAGAAACACCACTACAAGGCTTACAGCCACGATCCAGTGTATCGATAATATCATTCCGAATAAGGTAGCGATGCCCTTCCCCCCTCTGAACTCAGCCCAGATCGGGAAGATATGCCCCAGCACAGCCGCTAGCCCTAAGAAAATCTGCAAATTAACAAATGGCTCGCTCGGTGGTGTATGTATAAATATCGACAGGAACGCTAGTTTCACAGCCAGGAAACCTTTCATCATATCAACCAGCATTACGCCGCAGCCTGCTTTTTTACCAAGGATCCTGAAAGCATTCGTAGCACCCGCATTACCGCTGCCATGCTCACGTATATCAAGACCATAAACCCATTTACTTACCCAAACTGCAGTAGGAATTGAACCGATAAGATATGCTAAAACAAGAAGAAATGCTATTGTCATTACACAATTTCGTTATGGACGAAAACAAATTTAATCGTTCTTCATCAAATATCCTAATGGCGCAGTAGATAATCCTTATAACATTTAACAATTACAAAGAGGCGCAAAACCGCATCTGCACCGAACCTTTTACACACCTGCCTGGCCTGATATTCAAGTATTTATTTCGAAACCTTATCGAACTGTATTGATATCCAGTTGTCAATTTGAGTGACCTTAACCAGCCCGAAACCGGTGCCGGCAGCAGATCCTGCAATGATCTCTTTATCTTCCGCCAAAAGTCCGCTCAGCAGCAGCACTCCGTTATCATCAAGCAGGCTATACATTGTGGTCATATACTGCAATAGTATGTGGCGGTTAATATTTGCCAGGATAATATCCCATTTAGTTGCAGGCACATCTTCCAGCGAGCCCTGCTTCACTGTTATATTGCCACATTTATTGCGTGCTATATTCTCTATGGCATTCTCAACAGACCATTCATCATTGTCTATTGCAAAAATATTGGCAGCTCCCAGCATCTCGGCAAATATCGCCAGCACACCTGTTCCTGTGCCAAAATCAAGAACCGACTTTCCTTTGATATCAATATCATTCATCTGCAGCATCATAAGCTGGGTAGTAGCATGGTGCCCGGTGCCAAACGACATTTTTGGGGTTATCACTATTTCGTAGGGTGTCTTAATTTCAATATCATGAAAATGTGCCCTGATGGTGCAAACATCATCAACGATCACAGGCTGAAAATTAGACTCCCAAAGCGCATTCCAGTTTTGTTGTGCAATAGCTTCCGTCTCAAAAGACACACCAAGCGCACCCGCAACTGCATCCAGTTCCGCCGCTTTAAATGCCTCCTCGCCTGTATAGGCCAGCAGTTCATTTTCGCCTTCCTCAAATCCATCATACCCTATCTCAGACAGCATTGCAATAAGCATGTCTGATACTTCGGGGGTAACATTTTTAAACCTGGCCTTTACGTATCTCATTCTGAATCTTATTTATGCCCCTTGTTCTTAAATATTATATCCCGACTACTTCATTAAAAGTATAAAGGTTGTACAGAGTACAACCTTTACACAGATCAGTATTTTAAGGGAAATTAGTTGTCATCGTCCTTGTCAGCAGTTGGCTTCTTAGCGCCGGGTGCTACTGGTTCATCATCTATACTTTCATCTTCAACATGAAGGTTCTTCTCCTGCTGGTCCATTGTGCCCGGCATAGCGCTGTTGTACAGTACACGGCGGGTAGGAAGGTCAGAGATGATACGGAACTCAGTACGGCGGTTAAGCTGGCGACCTTCCGGGTTATCCTTACCGGCCACTTCATTCGGAGCAGCAGCATTCTTCATACCAAAGCCCTTCGCTGTCAGCCTGCCACGGTCAACACCTGTTTTTTCCAGGTAGTCAAGTACAGACTGAGCACGACGCTGAGATAAAGCAAGGTTGTATTCCGGAGTGCCCTTAGCATCTGTATAAGAATATATCTCTACGGTGATCGATGGATTATCGGTCAGGAAGTGAACTACAGAATCAAGAGAAGCTACCGACTCAGGACGAAGTGTTGCCTTGTCATAGTCATAATAGATATTGCTTACGCTGAAGCTGTTCTTAACGCTATCCAGAAAGATGGTAACCAACACTGTATCATCCGGATCAGAGCGCTTGATCTCCATTGTGCTTACAGATGCACGTGTAGAAGTATAGCCCTGCTTGTCGCCGGTGATCACATATGAATGGCCGCGGGACATATTGAACAGGAAGTTACCGTCTTCAGAATTGTAAGTGTTCATTTCACCCTTCTGATCTATCATCTTAACGACGGTCTGTGGCTCCAGCGCCTGCGATTTCTTGTTCAGCACTTTACCGATAACCACCAGTCTTGGCTCCTGCTGAATACGCCAGATGTCATTACAGCAAGTTGGGTTTTTCAGCGCAAAAGAACCGATACGGTTTGACACTACATAAGCGTCTGGTTTGCCCACCGGATCTTTGATGTAGTAAAGCTCATCAGCAGATGTGTTGATCGGGTAACCCATGTTCTGTACGTTCTTGTAACGTGATGGACCACCTTCAGCCGAATAGATATCAAATCCACCGAAAGACTTCTTACCGTTAGAAGCATAATACAATTTCTGCTCCCTTGTATCGTAATAAGGTGTTATGTCGTCAGAGCTGGTATTGATGTTCTTACCGCAGTTCTGTGGACGGCGATAGCTATGGTTACGTGGATCAATTACCGAGTACCATATGTCATATCCGCCACGGCTCTGAGTCTTACGGTTTGAAGAGAAGAACAATATTTCTTTCTTACCCACCTTGGCCACATATGGCATTGTGCTGGAGTTATTGTCATTGATACCACCTTCTACAAGCGTTGGTACACCCCACCCTGTAGCCCCGAACTGGGAGCTGAAGATGTGACAGGTCAGTATCATTGTATCCCTTTCACTACACCTTGTAAAGAAGAACCAGTCACCACCTGAAGTAAATACACCATTACCGGTATGCTGGTTGGGATCATTGAAATTACCGTCATAAAATGGTAAAGGCCATTGGAATGAGTCTACAAAACCTGGTTGTTTGTGCGTGTAGAAAAATTGCTCCAGGAAGTGATCTTCATCAATATTAAAGCGCTGATCTGTCTGGCGGGCATTACCGGTATTACGGCCCGATGTAGAGAAAAGTAACGCCGAGTCACCCAATGGTAACGGAGAAAGCTCAGTGCGTACTGTATTTACATTAGGTCCTGCATTGATAATAGTGACCGGCTTGGGGTCCTTGATCGAAGTAATGGCCATTGTACAGCCTTCTATTTCCATCTTAGCCCTTTTCTTCAGGTCCTTCATCACCTTTGGATCAATGGTCCTGTCCGGGTTCTGGTCTATCGCATCAATGTTCCTGAGTACGGGGCGTTGCGCTGATTTCTTATTGTCGGCAAGGAATTCATTGAACAATGCGATCGCTTCCTGGTATTCGCCCTGCTGTTTCAGCATAAGGCCGGCATAATAGGTAGCAAGCGGGTAAGTCTTCTTCGCTAAGTGAGTTACTTCTGCATAGTAGTGGGCAGCAAGTACATAGTCGCGGGTAAATCTGTAACAATCTCCAAGCTGGTAAGTAATAAACGGGTTGCGCTCATCCTGTGCCTTTAACTGTTGGTAATAATCAATTGCGTTGAAATAGCTACCATCTTTATAGAGATCATTAGCGTACTGCATTTTTCTACCGTAAGACATACCGTTTGTTGGATCGAACGGCCTGCTTTTGTATTTTTTTACGTTTTTCGATTGTGCATAGGAATCGTAATGAACAGTAACGAGTATTGTCGCTAAAATAAGGAACAGCCAATTTTTTCTCATGTGCGTGAGCGTTGTTAATGGATATAAAAGTATAAATTGGTTTTAAAAAAAAGAAGGGCTTTTAAAAAAAACTTTAGCCCTTCACAAAATATTATGTTGTTTTCTTTAGAAACGCGAGCATGGAATGGTCCTTCTACCTGCAAATTTCATGGAATATGGTGCTATATACCTGATCCCGATCTCAAACCCACCATTACCATTGCTTGAAGTATTTAATGTAGAAATGTTATAATCATAAGACGCTCCTATACGGAACCCTTTGAATTCCACACCGGCAGTGATCATAACCGCATCACCGCTCCTCCACCAACCACCAAGGAATACAGCAGTTGAGAAGTCAGAATAGCCGGGCATACCGCCTACCTGGTAAAGGAATTCATTACCTGCTATAAGCTCAGATGCAGTAGCCTGGTTCTGATACAATACAGCCGGGCGCAAAGTAAGTCTTGGGCCTGCAACCATGTTGATACCTAATTCGCCCGTATAGCGCATATCAAGGCCGGTCTGGCTGTTTTGTTTCTTTTCCAGGTCGTCATTTGGCTGGTTAATGTTATTAGCAGCGCCACCCAGGGTAAAACTGGTCTTACCATTGCTGCTGCGGTGCGAATAGGCTATACCCGCATTCACCAGGTAGTAATTCACTGAATTGCCTATACCAAGGTGGTACTCCTGCGATGTCGCCGGCACAAAAGCTCCGTTGAGCCACTCGTCACCAAAATATAATTTAGAAAGGTCAATGCTCTTTTGCGCATAGCCACCCTGCAAACCCACCGAAACCTCTGAATTCTCACCAAAAGCTTTATGATAGGCAACAGATACAAGGCCGGTAAAATTAGACAGGTTACCATCACCCGCCTGATCCTTATAGATTTGCAGACCGGCAGCAAGACGATCGCCATTACCTTCAAGGAGCAACGGCATGTCAATAGCAGCGCCATAGGTCACATAAGGCACAGTAACGCTGGCCCATTGGTTCCTGTAGATAGCCGACACCCGGGCTTTACCATCAAACATCCCTGTAAATGCAGGGTTAATGATCATCGGGGCCATGTCAAATTGCGTGAAGTGAATGTCTTGCGCATATGCGGCAGGTGCCTGTACGGAAAGCACAAAAGCTGCAGCAAGGCTCAATCGGGTAAGAATATTTCTCTTGGTCATTTGTATATATTGTCGATGTAAAATTACCTTATTAAAGTTACGTTTCCATGTTTTTCGAATATTTTTCCTTCACTCGTCACTGCCTGCACCTGGTATACAAATACACCTACAGGCTGCGGCTTCCCATTATATTCGCCATTCCATCCTTTATCTATGTCCGTAGTCTCAAAAACAAGGTTTCCCCAACGGTTGAAAATACGGAAATAATTCAAATTAGCAATACCCCGTTTAATAATTTTAAATTCACTATTTGGTCCATTGCCCGGTGCAAAGGCATTTGGAAGGGCTAAAAGCGAGGACTCATCAACATAAATATTTATAGAATCTTTTGTTTTACAACCCCATTCTGTGCTGGCAGTCACCACATATTTTGTGTTGATAACCGGCGAAGCGATCGGGTTTGAAATATAGGCGCTGTTCAGGCCCGATGGCGGGAACCATACAAAACTAACACAGTTGGTCTGCGGAGTTATCTGGTAGCTCTCGCCGGGATATAAAGTCGTTGAGTCGGGAAGCCAGATAACAGCGGCCGGGTGCACTATGGCGGTATAATTGAATGTATCACGGCATCCGTATTGGCTGGTACCTATTATGGTATAAGACTGTGAGGTGATCGGCTTGATGACCGGCAGCATTGCTGCGCTGTCGCTCAGGTAGATAGACGGGGTCCACCGGTATCCTACGCCGCCGGCGGGAGATAGTATCGCTGAGTCATGCGGACAAAAATGGCCTGCCGTTGGGTTCAGCCCCGCAAAATTGCCCGGATAAACCGTGATCATCGCCGAGTCTACCGCAAAACATCCTGCTGTCGTAGTCACCGTGCACACGATAATGCTGCTGGTCACAACCGAGGCGTTGGTATCGTTCTTAAATATTACGGTCGAAGTAGAATCATTGTCCAGGTGCAGTGCAGGGGTCCAGGTATACTTATAGTGCTCGTACCACATAGGCAGCACAGAAGCCATCAGGTGCAATGTATCATAAGAACATACAAACCGGTTTCCGCCTAAATACACAAATGGATTTGGTTCCACATTTATACGCACCGTATCATGCATATCAGGGCATTTCTCATACGTAGCGGTTACGATGTAAGTCGTTGACGTATCAGTAGTTATTATCGGGCTGATGATGTTAGGCGTAGGTATGCCAACGGTAGGTGACCAGTGATAGGTAAACAACGGGTATGGAGTACCCATTATCTGTACCGAAGCGCCCTTGCACACAGTGGTGTCGTTCGGTGTAACGCTAATGGAATTGGGTATGACCAGTATATTGACAATATCAATGATCGCACAGGCTGCTGCATGTGGCTGGATCACCACGGTCCACGTCAATGCTCCGGTAACAGTAGGTGTTATTACCGGGTTTGGACTGGTATCATTACTTACATACGTTGGCGGGGTCCATTGGTAATGGTAATAGTCAGTACCTGCCACTGTAAGATCAAAGCTATCGCTGGCGCCGAGACAAATAGTATCTGTGAACGTCACCGCCGGAGCAGGATAGTTCACTTCTATATGGAAGCTGTCTACCATATCAGGACAGTGAGCATAAGAAGCCTTTACCGTATAAGTGGCGCTAACAGTTGGTGTAATAAGTGGGTTTTGAATATTTACATCCGATACTCCCGCAGGTGGCGCCCATAGCCAGGTAAATTCAGTGCTGCCACCCGTTATCGTAACCTGAACAGATGCACCAAGGCAAATGACCGTATCATTGTTCAGCAGGTTGAAATTGTTCGGAACGGTATGCACTGTGACGGTGGCACGGCTGGCACAAGCGGGGTCTGCGCTCGGATTAACCGTAACAGTGTAAACTATATCTCCGGGCACGGTTGGGGTCACTATTGGGTTAGAGATGGTACTGTTGCTCAGATCCGTTGGCGGCGTCCATGTATAGAAATAAGGTATTCCGGTTGGAGTTGCATAGGCATGCAATTGAACGGCTATACCAACACAGGTTTTCACCAGCGGCGAATCTACCGTCACAACCGGTGGCGGTGGATTGGTAAGCGTCTTCGGCCCTTTCACAAGCGTATAGCACTCTCCCACTTTCAGGTATATATTGCTATAAACACCCGCACACAAACCCGTAATAGTTACCGTATGCCCGCCCGTGACGACAACGGGAATGGGCGCATGTGGCGTTCCATTATAAGTGTAGAACAGCGTATCCGGGAAACCCGTTTGTAATCCCCACAAGGTCATTGTACCATCGCAATAGCCGCACACAGTAGGGCTGGTAACAGACACACTGTCAAATGAAGGATTGTACACGGTTATAGTAACCACACGGTGTTCCGGGGCGCAACCCAGAACGGCTGCCGTAGTACCCGTCAGCGTATAAGTGGTGGTAACGGTAGGCGTCGCTGTAGTAAGTAATGCCGTATCATTGCTTATAGTCGCAGGCGGCGTCCAGGCATAATGAAGGATACTGTCAAAAATAGAATCCCCTACCGCAACTATGTTCACAAACTGTCCGGCACATATCGAAGTATCCGGCGTCAGGATACGGAAATTGAATGAGTCCAGTATGGTAAGGTTAGCAATTGCGCCAATGGTGAATACACCGGGATGGCATGGATCAGGAATTTCAATTTTCAATGTCACTACAACCGGACCGATCGGCGGAACCGGCAACGTACTGATGATCACCGTTGTGGACGTGGAACCGGCGGGAATGGTAGCGCTATCTGGTATGGTAGCGTAGTCATAGCCGTTTACTGCTGTTCCGGTAATAATGTAATGAATAACGATATCGGTATCCTGTGCAACTGGCGTAGTAAAAACAAAGTTCCCCGGAGCACATCCGCGGATACAATAAGGAAGACCGCTGGTACCGGTTGCAGTAACTGCAGTTGTCGTAGCAGAGGTAAGGCTGCCTCCTTCTATAAACACACCGGAGTCAAATGCATCATCACCTGCGTCTGCTATCGCCAGCTTCAGGTGATACGTATCGCATGGGCTTACCGCCGCTACCACTTCCAGTACCGTTGTAAGTCCGTCATACGTTACATAGCTGAACGCCGGGCTTGAAGCTATCAGGTTGTTTACATAATAGGCGCAGAAAGGCGAGCCTGGCCCCATCGCAGTGCAGGTAGAAAGCGGATAGCCGCCTGTGGCGCCGCAGTTCACGCTATTCACCGCTACTGGTATACTTGTTCCCGGAACCAATGCAAGGTTAGTTGGCGTTACATAAGCGCCACCCGTAATGAAAAACGCAAATACATCGTTAAAAGGCGAACAAGTGTAACTGGTATATTCCTCAGAACCAAAAACATAATTAAATTTTATCGTATCACCGGCTGGTTTGAAGTCAAATTCAAGGATACATGCATCATTGGTTGGATTTGGCGCAACCAGCACATCCAGCTCAGGATCGCCAGGTGAACCATTGCCGGTGTTGGCAAAATCACTTGAAGGGTCACCAACTCCGTAGCCAAAACCGCTGGCTGCCGTAGTACTATCAACTGCATTTCCTGTGGTAAGCACTATGCCGGTTGGAATGCCTAGCGGGCTTATAGCCCCTGTAGTAAATACTGCATTGGCATTGCCAGGACAATTTAAGGTCGGGCTCATTATCGTAACACCGCTACCTGCCAGTGCCGATGATAATATTGCAGCCGTTTTATTGGCGCTCAGCACCAATTGTGCTGAAGATGTGTAAGAAATGAAACAAAATGCGAAAAAAGCACAGCACGCCTTAACGTATAAGTTTATCCGGGTTGATGCAAAAAAAAGGCGCATGTACTATTTTTAACAATAAAGACGGTTAATTAATTAAAAACGTTTGCTACCGATAAAAAATAGCCGCTCAAAAATAAAGAATTTATAAAATATTTCGCAATAATACGCAAAATAAATTTCCCTGAAACGCGAAATAAGTTTTATTGCTTTTATAATATTGTAGTTTTAACTCCCGATAGCTATCGGGACGCCCACAAAAATGGCCAATACCACCAAAAATAAGAAAGCAGTGCCTAAGCCACCGGTAAGCCCGGTAAGTGATGTATCGCCATTAAATAACATAGACAGGAAGCGCCAGGTTAGGTTAGGGTCAGGCATTTTCTTCTTGCTGGCTGGTGTTTTTACCTGTTTTTCCATTATTAGTTACTTTTTCACCTGGAGCATCGATCAGAGCAATGTATTGCAGATCCATAACCTTGGTGGCTTTTTCCACTTCATCTTCCAGCGTCACACCGCAGATACAGCAGCTATTGCAAATTCCGGTGGGCGTTTAGGCGCTGCCCTGTCGCACGTGCTTGTATGGAAGGGCGCAGGTATCGCCTCCCTCGCCATAGGCATCGGCATATTGGCAATTGGTGTGAACCTGTTGTATGAAAAACGCGCCATTCCTGCCTTGCGCTACATGCGCTGGCTGTCGCTGGTGTTGTTGCTAACCGCGCCTATCCTGGTTTATCTCATGCCGCATGCCCGTTTTCCCCTTGGCGGAGCCCTTGGCAATGTCCTTATCGACTACCTGAATGGTGTTCTGGGCTATTGGGGCACGGGTATGCTGTTGTTGTCTACCGTATTATTTTTTGTATTCGTCATTTTCGCGCTGGATATCCGTCCCCTGCTCAATCGTATCAGGCAGCGCACCAACAAGATGGCTGCGGCGCTCGCTCCCGAGCCTGTATTCAACGAACCTCAGAAAGAAGATGCTAAAACCGACCTGAACGCACCGCCATTCCCGGTGGATGCAGGCGCAAACCAGTTGAAGGATGATATCACTGCCACTCCCATGCTCGTTGAGGATAAGAACGGCGCTAAGGAATGGGATATGACGCTGAGCGAAAAAGAAAAAAAAAATGACGAAGAGTTAGCGCCCGATAGCGAAGAATTTGAGGAAGATGAAGAAGATGAGGAATTTGAAGCCTACCAGAAATTCCAGGACGAAAAAGGCGCCGCTGGCAAAGTAGCCGAGGAACCGGGTGGCCCTGAATTTTCATTTGAAGTGATCCAGCAGGAAGAGAAGCCCGCGGCGTTTAAACATGGTGCACACATATCCATTGCCAGTAATGAACCATATGCCCCGGAGCTGGACCTGCCCGACTATAAATTCCCAACACTGAACCTGCTCGAAGACCGGGCGCAGGAAACAATATCACTGGACAAGGAAGAACTGGAGAAGAACAAGAACCAGATCATACAAACGTTGCGCAGCTTTGGTATAGAGATACAGCGCATCAGCGCAACCGTGGGGCCAACAGTGACGCTTTACGAGATCGTACCATCCGAAGGTGTGCGCATCTCCAAGATCAGGAACCTTGAGGACGATATCGCCCTGAACCTCGCTGCGCTTGGCATCCGTATCATTGCCCCTATCCCCGGCCGTGGCACCATAGGTATAGAAGTACCTAACGCCAACAAGCAGATCGTAAATATGCGCACGCTTATTGCCAGCGATAAGTTCGTGAACAATAAGATGAGCCTGCCTATTGCGCTCGGTAAAAAGATCGATAACGAGAACTATATAGTAGACCTTGCTACCATGCCCCACCTGCTGATGGCCGGCGCCACCGGGCAGGGTAAATCTGTTGGTATCAACGCCATACTTGTATCACTGCTTTATAAAAAACATCCGTCCCAGCTTAAGTTCATCATGGTGGATCCTAAGAAGGTGGAGCTTTCTATTTACCGCACCATCGAAAAGCACTTCCTGGCCAAGCTGCCCAATGAAGAAGAAGCCATTATCACGGACACTAAGAAAGTGATCAATACGCTGAACGCATTGTGCATAGAGATGGACAACCGTTATGAACTGCTCAAAGAAGCCGGTGCGCGTAACATCAAAGAGTACAACGAGAAGTTCATCAGCCGCCGCCTCAACCCTGAGCGCGGCCACAAATACCTGCCGTTTATCGTACTGGTCATTGATGAATTTGCCGATCTGATCATGACTGCGGGTAAAGAAGTGGAGATGCCCATCGCGCGCCTGGCCCAGCTTGCACGCGCCATCGGCATACATCTTATCATTGCCACGCAGCGCCCGTCGGTAAACGTTATTACCGGCACTATCAAGGCCAACTTCCCTGCGCGTATCGCATTCAAGGTTTCTGCAAAGGTCGACTCCCGCACCATCCTTGATGCAGGCGGTGCCGAGCAGCTCATTGGTCGTGGGGACATGCTCGTGTCTCACGGCAGCGAACTATTGCGCCTGCAGTGCGCTTTCGTTGATACACCTGAGGTAGAGCAGGTTGTTGAGTTCATTGCCAAACAGCGCGGCTATGCATCAGCGTTTGAGCTGCCTGAATATGAAGGCGAAGAAGGCGAAGGCGCTAAAGAAGTAGACCTTACCAACAGGGATAAATTATTTGAAGACTGCGCACGTATCATAGTGCAGATGCAATCCGGATCAACATCTAACCTGCAGCGCCGCCTTAACCTCGGCTACAACCGCGCAGGCCGCATTATGGACCAGTTGGAATCAGCCGGTATAGTTGGCCCTGCCAATGGCAGCAAACCCAGGGAGGTCTATTTCAAAACAGAAGTAGAACTGGAACAATTCCTCCACTCACTGGATTAGCTTCATTGGAGCCGCGAAGCGTGGCTATTGTTCGCGGGCGCGGCCAAGCAAATTTCACGCAATACAGCGATAGAGGAGTGGCCCCTCAGCACGAACAACAGCACGGGCAAGCCCTGAAGGGGCGAAATCTATCAGCGAGGGGTGAAGCCCCTCGGCCGCAACAACGACAAATAACATAGCCCTGAAGGGGCGCGATACACCAACATGTGTAACCTCTAAGGAACTCAAGATTTGTTAAAAATTGCCCCTCCACCGCCAACGCATCATTTATTATTCCCGCTTAAATCGTTACCTTCGCCCCACTAAAACCGGAATCAAATTCAGTTTAAAAAAATAATGAGAAAACTATTATCAATATTAGCGATCGGGGGAGTTTGCCTGGCCACACAGCCGGCAATGGCGCAGAATGACGCAAAAGCTAAAACAGTGCTCGATGCAGTAAGCAAGAAGGTAAACAGCCTCAAATCACTGAAGGCAGACTTTTCAATAAACCTCACCGGCGGCAAAGGCGGCAAGACCACAGACACCAAAAAAGGCAGCCTCACGCTCAAAGGACAGAAGTATCGAGTGCTGATCAGTGGCCAGGAGATAATCTGTGACAACAAAACCATCTGGACTTACAACAAAGAAGCCAAGGAAGTACAGGTAAACAACTTCAACCCTGCAGAGCAAACCATGTCTCCCGCCAAACTGCTCACCAACTTCTGGGACAAAGAATACAAATACGCCTACAAAGGTGGCCGCAAAGAAAAAGGCAAGGATTGCGACGTAGTAGAGCTGACCCCGACCGATGCAAAAAAGCAGTTCACCAAAATAGAGCTTACCATAGACAAAGCTACTTCCCTGATATCAGGTGGCAACTACTGGGAAAAGAACGGCAACAAATACCAGATCATCGTTTCCAACTGTGTTACCAACAAAGACATCCCCGACACCTACTTCACCTGGAACCCAAAAGACCATGCGGGAGTAGAGACTGTAGATCTGCGATAAACGAAACAAACCTTTTATTTGAGAGAGACCGTGAGGTCTCTTTTTTGTTTGCAATGGGTCCTACTCGCGAAGAACACGCAACACCTCCCCTCCTGTTTTTAGGAGGGGCGCGCCTGAAAACATAGCGAAGCAGTGTTTTCAGGCCGGGGTGGTTGACTCGCGCAAAGCCACGTCACACAATGAATCACAAGTAACTCACCCCCGAAAATTCTCCACAACAACCCTCAAAACTCCCTCCAACAGCCTCTAACAAAGACATTCGCGATACCTACTTCACCTTGAACCCTTAGGAACATCCAGGAGTAGAGACGGTGGATCTGCGATAAACAAAACAAACCTTTTATATGAAAGAGACTGTGAGGTCTCTTTTTTGTTAGCAATGGGTCCTACTCGCGAAGAACACGCAACACCTCCCCTCCTGTTTTTAGGAGGGGCGCGCCTGAAAACATAGCGAAGCAGTGTTTTCAGGCCGGGGTGGTTGACTCGCGCAAAGCCACGCCTCACAATGAATCACGAGTAACTCACTCACGAAAATTCTCAACAATAACCATCAAAACTCCCTCCATATCTTTAAACACAATTTTATTCTCAAACCTCACGATCCTATTCCCAAGCGACCTCAACCGCTCATCCCGCTCAAAATCATGTGCCGATTGCATAGCATCGTTATGCACTTCTCCATCAAGCTCCACGATCAGCTTTTCTACCGGACAATAAAAATCAACAATGTAGTTGGCAATACTGTGCTGGCGCCTGAACTTTCTACCAGCTAATTTCCCTCCTTTAAGTTCATTCCAAAGCATTGCCTCGGCAGGTGTGAGATTATTTCTAAGTCCCTTTCGGCGGCCTTTTAAATAGCTTACATTATTGATTTGATTATCCCGCACGGTCGGCATATTTGGCGAGACTAAAATAATCCAAATTCCGTATTGTGTTACCTGCCATGCCCGAGTCAACCACCCCGGCTTACAAACACCGCTGCGCCGTGTTTGTAAGCATCCCCTCCTAAAAACAGGAGGGGAGGTGTAACGCAGCACTCATTTTCACTGACACTAATTTTAAAGTAGCCATGTTGCTTATTGTGGGATTACTCGCGAAAGGCAGGTAACACCTCCCCTCCTGTTTTTAGGTTCCCGCATGGGAACGAGCGTAGCTCAATGGCCGGAGCCTGCGACGGCCTGGGGTGGTTGACTCGCGCACGACAGGCCACTCACTCCCGCACCACCCTTACCATCTCCCTCCGCCCAAAACCATCCGTAAGCTCCGGTATATAAATTCTCGTGTCAAAAAATTATTTGCCAAATTGTTTAGCAAAAATATTTTTGTCAAGTGGCGATATTCTTGCTAGACATATAATGATCGATGCCAACATCTTCCGCTAAACACAACTTTTCACCTCAAAAACTCACTTATCATTTTTTCCAAGGTTTATATAACATGTAACCGCTCACACTATCAATCACTTACCTCGAAAAAAAATTACATCATATCGCGCATGCGGCATATGATATACTAAATACGCGATATCATGAATCTTCAATTTTTTCTCCTCATTTTTCTGCATGAACTTTGCTCCCGTTTTAACCGCCACAGCTACTTTTAGCGAAGGGGGCCAAAGGTTCGAAATATTCAATATTGAATGTCTCGCATAAATATTATTTGTCACAACATGGGCACGTAACACCTCCCCTCCTGTTTTTAGGAGGGGCGCGCTGAAAAGCATAGCGAAGCATGCTTTTCAGCCGGGGTGGTTGACTCGCAGCCAGCACTGTACTCATTTCGCTTATGTTTTTATCGCATTGGCTATTTGACGAGGCCCAGTTTATGTATCAAATATTTCGCAATTCAAAGTGAGCAGCAAATGAGCAACTTTTGAGCAAGAATTTTGTGGATAACAAGTCTTAACTCACTGATTATCAGAATGAAAGTATTTTCAGCAGTTTTTTTAAAAAAAGTTGCGCAGTACAGTACGCAAATTTCGATTTGGACAAAATGCCCAACGATGTGGCAAAATGTGAAATCTGAATAATTTTAATAAATCAACCAAAACCTGCCACAGCAAAGCATTACAGACGATTTCACCTAAAACCAGAATGCCCCATATAATACAATAAAAATTAAAAAAGAATGGGGCATCCGTAGACACCCCATCAAATATTATCAACAAAACTTATCACTTATCAACTTATGAACTTATCACTTAATTCAGCCCATCAATGATCACATCCTTTGCGATCTTCTTCACCAGCCCCTGCAGCACATTGCCCGGCCCTACTTCAGTAAAATGATTGCATTCATGCTCCACCATTTTCTGAACGGTCTGTGTCCAGCGAACGGGTGAGGTTAGTTGGTTGATGAGGTTCTCCTTGATCATCGCCGGATCTATGTATGGGCTGGCATCCACATTCTGGAATACGGGGCAAGTGGGGTTACCGAAGTTGGTTGCTGCAATTGCATCCTTCAGCTCCTGGCGGGCCGGCTCCATAAGCGGTGAATGGAACGCCCCGCCCACAGGCAATACCAGTGCACGCTTGGCGCCGGCAGCTTTAAGCCGCTCGCAGGCCTGCCTTACACCCTCGTTGCTGCCGCTGATCACCAGTTGACCGGGGCAGTTATAGTTGGCCGCAACCACTACTTCGTCTGTGAACTCAGCACATATCTCTTCCACCTTGGCATCATCCAGCCCCAGCACTGCTGCCATGGTAGATGGATTGATCTCGCAGGCACGCTGCATAGCCGCTGCGCGCTTGGCCACCAACCTCAGGCCGTCTTCAAACGACAAGACTTTGTTGGCAATAAGGGCAGAGAACTCGCCAAGTGAATGACCCGCAACCATCCCGGGTATCAGATCGGGTGTGGTCATGAAACGTATCACAGAATGGAGGAAGATAGCGGGCTGCGTTACATTTGTTTGCTTCAGTTGCTCATCGGTACCGCCAAACATGATGTCGGTGATACGGAAGCCCAGTATATCATTAGCCTGTTCGAAGTATGCTTTAGCTTGTTCATTTTGCTCATAAAGCGCCTTACCCATGCCAGGAAACTGCGCGCCTTGTCCCGGGAAAATATATGCGTGGTTCATTCAGGAAATTTAGGCTGCAAAGTAAAGAAAAAGGAATGAAGTGAGGAATAACCCACAACTCTGTGTAGGGCAAGCGGCATTGAGCCCTTCAATTGCCCCGACCTTCAGGTGGGAGTTTAAGAAAACTCATTGGCTTTAGCCCAAATACGGGACATCGAGACCTGATCAGCATATGGTTTCGGCTAAAGCCTGTGTTTTTTGTCGATCATTCCCGACCTGAAGGTCGGGGCAACTAAAACTCTTTTTAGAAGAAATTTCTTCAACAAAATTTATCACCCTCGAACTTACGGCTTATGACTCACGACTTACGGCTAACTTATCAGCTTCTCCCACTCCCCTGCCCCTTCCCTTACGAGGATGGGCGCTCCGGTAGTACAGTCGACTACAGTGGATGACAGTGTATGGCCAATGCCGCCATCGATCACTATATCCACCAGCTTGCCGAAGCGCTCGTACATGAGCTCAGGATCGGTGTAGTACTCCACATCTCCATCCATGGGCAGCGAGGCGCTCATAAGCGGATGGCCCAGTTCTTTCACGATCATGCTGCATATCCTGTTATCAGGTATGCGGATACCAACGGTGTCTTTTTTGGTTTTAAGCTGCTTGGGTACTTGCTTGCTGGCCTCGAGAATGAAGGTGTAAGGGCCTGGCAGCGCTGCTTTGAGCATGCGAAATATGGGCGTATCAACGCTCTTGGCATAGTCGCTGAGATGGCTGAGATCACTGCAAATAAAGGAGAATTGCGCCTTCTTCACATCGAGGCCTTTTATCCGCGCGATGCGGGATATTGCACAGGCATCAAATATGTTGCAACCGATCCCGTAAATAGTGTCGGTTGGATAAATGATAACACCACCATCGAGCAGGCACTCCACAACTGTCTTAATGTTGCGTGGCTGCGGATCTACGGGATGTATCTGTAACAACATCGGGATAAAAGTTAGTGTGTGTGAATAAAGGTACCGCTTTAATTAGTTTAAAACATGTATATAAGGTGGTTCTAACAAAAAAATCATGCCCATTTTCCTTACTTTTAGGCCGTTAAAACTTTTCTACCGCCGAATGTTCTCCATCATCATACCTACCTGGAACAACCTTGCTTTTGTGAAACTGTGCGTGGACAGCATCCGCAAAAACTCGGCGTACAAGCACCAGGTAATCTTGCACATTAATGATGGCAGTGACGGCACGCTGGAGTGGGCAAAGACTGAGGGACTGGACTTCTCGCACACAAAGGACAATGCGGGCATCTGCATAGCGGTGAACGAGGCAGGAGGACTGGCAAAGCAGAACTATATTGTATACATGAACGATGATATGTACGTATGCCCGGACTGGGACACGCACATAGCCGATGAAATAAAGAAAGCGGGTACTGACAACTTCATGTTTTCCAGTACGATGATAGAACCGACAGATCATAACAACCCCTGTGTGATCGTGAGGGACTATGGCAAAACCATAGAGAGCTTTAAGGAAGAGCAGCTATTGAAGGAATGTAATGCGATTGAAAAGGCCGACTGGACAGGCGCTACCTGGCCTCCTACCATAGTGCACCGCAAATACTGGCTCATCACCGGCGGATATAGCATAGAGCTCAGCCCGGGAGTAAGCAGCGATGACGATTTCGCGATGAAGATGTGGTATGCGGGGTGCAGAGTGTTCAAGGGTATTGGTAAAAGCAGGGTTTATCACTTCCAGTCAAAATCTACGCTGCGTGTTAAAAAGAACAATGGCCGCAAGCAGTTCCTGATGAAATGGGGCATTAATCAATCGGCGTTCAGCAAGTACTACATAAGGCGCGGAACGCCCTATACGGGACCATTGCAGACGCCGCCGGACATGCCATGGGAAACATTCAGGGCCTGGGCAAAACGGAAGATAATGTAGCCTGCTTTCCGAGCCGGGCATGGTATTTAAATACGATAATTCTCATTATTTCGTTAATAGCCAAAGCCCATCCAGTGAACCGAGAACTATTATTTGCATTTCTTTTATGGTTGTCATGCACCGGCGCTAAAGCCCAGATCAGCTTTACGACCCGCGTTCTTAAGGACTCGTTGTTCATACCGTGGGAACTGACTTATGGCCCTGACGACCATCTATGGTTTACGCAGAAGAATGGATACATATGCCGCATGGATACCGCAGGAATCCGCACGGACACGATATATCATGAGCCTGCTACTGTAACCGTTAAAGAGAGTGGTATGCTGGGCATGGCGCTGCACCCTGACTTCGCTTCCAACCCTTATGTATATGTGGTTTGGGAGTACTTTAACCCCAATAATGACATTAAGGAGCATATAGTACGGTATACGTATGATGCGGCGACCAACAGGCTGGGCTCGCCACTGGTAATATTTGACAGCACAAAAGGTGGTTGGTTTCATAACGGATCACGACTGATAATTGTGGGCGACAAGCTGTTTGTGAGCGTGGGTGATGCTACCGATATTACTAACCCGCAAAACCTCAACAGCCTCAATGGCAAGATACTCCGCCTGAACCTGGACGGCAGCATACCAGCGGATAACCCCATACCCGGCAGCGCGATATGGACGTGGGGACACCGCAACCCGCAAGGACTTGTATATGCTAACGGCATTCTCTACAGCTCTGAGCATGGCAATGCCACTGATGATGAGATAAACATAATAGTGAAGGGACACAACTACGGCTGGCCGATAGTGGAAGGATACTGCGACCAGCCCGGTGAGTTGACATTCTGTGCCGACTCAAACGTAACGGTACCTATATATGCATGGACGCCAACCATAGCTCCATGTGGCATAGACTATTATAACCACATAATGTTCCCGGCGCTTAGGCGCTCTCTATTGCTTACAACGCTTAAAGACCAACATCTTTACCAGTTGCAACTGAATGACACTTATGACTCCATTGTTTCTGCTTCGGTCATTACTGGGTTTGACTATGGGCGGCTGCGCGATATATGCACATCTCCGGAAGGAAAAATATTCGCGTCTACCAGCAACTCAAACCCGAATGACACTGGTAAAAAAGTGGACAAAATAATTGTAATGTATGATCCGGCCTTCGCATCGCC
This sequence comes from Chitinophagaceae bacterium, assembly GCA_947476485.1. GTDB lineage: Bacteria > Bacteroidota > Bacteroidia > Chitinophagales > Chitinophagaceae > Nemorincola. Next base: position 1,545 of record CANJQU010000074.1, on the reverse strand, counting down.
ACTCAAATTCACTATATATCCGAATCCAACGACAGACATAGTAAGCTTTGCAATACCCGGCCACTATTCAAGCCTGCTATATAACCTGAGCATCGCTGCTGACAGCAGGAAGATAGAAACCGGCACGCTAGACGCTACCCTACCCCGCCTGAACCTGAAGCTGTTGCCGGATGGGATGTATATAATAGAAATAAAGACTAATGAAGGTTTCCGGTACCAAGGAAAAATCATTGTAAAACACTAAATAAAAAACGCTTTTTGTGGTTTCGTCAGAAATACTATCTTTGCAATCCCAAAACCGATGGTGCGGTAGCTCAGTCGGTAGAGCAAAGGACTGAAAATCCTTGTGTCGCCGGTTCGATCCCGGCCCACACCACAAAAGCGGGGACATCACTCGAAAGAGTAATGTTCCCGCTTTTACTTTTGGCTGAAATGCCCGTCATATCTGCAATGCAGTGGAATATTGAATTTACTCTTAGGGTTCGACACTCGTTAGTTTTCCTGCAATAGGACAATCCCTCTGGAAATACCAACTTTTGCAGCGTCTGTTTATCAGCGTAATCGCTGGAATCCCACAGGGAAGCGAGTTTCGAGGCCATTGTTATTGCATTATCTATCAGCAATTCAAGGTTCGACACCTTTTTCACGTTCTTAGCAAGACTTTTGTAAATTTCTGACCTTTCCACTACAAACTTGCCCTTGAATTTATCGAACATGCTCTTATCTATTTCCTCAAGGATGTAGCGTTCCTCCAATCGTTCAATCTTCTTTTCAACGTCTGCCAGTTGCTTCTCAAGACTGATTTTTAATTCGTCCTTATCTTTGTTTAGCTGATTGTAGGTAGCAGTAATTTGCGCTTTAATGAGCTTACGGTAATCGTCATTTATATCAACCGTATATTTCTCCATTATAGCCTTTATTGCTTCATGCAAGCTATCAGCCCTTCGATTATTCTTACAGCCCGGTGTATTGCATTTGTAGTAGTATTTCTGGTTTTTATAGGCTTTGTATCCCCTCAGATAACTACTACATTCATCACACGTTAGGAAGCGTTTTAATGGTATGTTATCATTGTCGTCCTTAATTCTATAACCCTGATGATTTTTAGATAAAAGACCATTTACTTCTAAAAATATTTCCTTAGAAATCACTTTCTCCTGAATGCCGTCTATCACACTTCCTTCTAAAGCAGTATGTACAAGCAAGCCACAATAAAATGGATTCCTAAGAAAATCTGATATTCGTTGGTTGTTTAATTTTAGGCCGTGCTCCGCAAGTTTGCTTCTCACTTCTTCATTGGTTAAACCTTCCGCCTTCAAGAAAAACCCCTTTCTTAATAGCTTGCCTACATTGTTTACCTTAAAGGACTTCACACCCTTTTCCCAAATAATGTCATAACCCATTGGTGGAGCAGTACACCAAATGCCCTGATGTATTTTCTCCCTAACTCCTGCCATACATTTTTCCCTGCGCTGCTGGTTGTCATACTCACTAAAAATGAATTGTATGTTCTGCTGTAAACTCCCGCTGGCAGTTGTCGAATCT
>CANJQU010000073.1 GCA_947476485.1 Chitinophagaceae bacterium | reverse complement strand
GTCGATTGAGTAGTTAGCGGACGTTCTGAAATCTGCTTTTTCAAGTATTGTATGATCAAATGATGCGCCGGAGAAATCGCAGTTCTCGAACACGGCGCCGGTCAGGTCACATTGCGCAAAGTCCGCCTCAAGTAACTGACTGTTCTTAAAAACAGTGTTCCTGATCTTTGCCTGGTAAAAGGACGAATGCTGTAGCCCACAACTATCGAAGCTAAAAGCCAGCGCAAATTTGTTGCAGTCATTAAAATGTAGTCCCAGCATTTTGCAACCAATGAATTTTACTTCTCGAAAGGCAGTTTTTACCAGCGTGACCATACTCAGATTACAGGATACAAATTCACACTCCCAGAAAATGATCTCCGAGAGGTCAGAGCTCGTAAAATCGCAGCTTTGAAATGAGCATTTTTCATACTCACCCTTCGGCAATTGCTCTTCTTTATAATCTCGCTTTTCAAATGCTGCGTCTCTGAATAGTGTTTCCATTAATCTCCTGAAGTTTACGTAATAAGCGGCATACCGCTTACTGTTACTACCTCCCACCCGCGGGTGTTTTTTTCATACCCTAATGTACCTGAAGCATAGATCATGATCTCCTCGGAATATTTTCCTCGTAGCTCCAGGATCACAGGAAAAATCCTTTCCCCAGGGAATGGATTTAGTCAACAAAAATTGGCGTGTGTAGTTTGGTTTTTACAAGGCACGATCTATATCTTCCAAGGACTGATGGTCAAAGACCACCATTCGTACAATGCAATCCATTGAATTATTGCTTTATGCGTTGCATTAGGGCGAATTCCCACTTTTGTCTGACACTGTTAAATTTTCTTATCGTCATTCGTGAGTTAGGCGAGTTCTCAGGATCATGATAAATTATCTCCACTCCTTCCACTCCTATGATGACTGAAGCATGCCCATAAGTTTGTACGCCATGTTTCTTCATCCAATACATAAAGATTGGTCCCCTGGTTTTAAGCAGGTTCGTTAATTCCAAATTAGTGTACTCGTGACTTGTTTCGCATTTGTCCACGGGTTCCAGATGCTCGCGTTTCGCCAAAATCCGATGGTGTTCTGGAAAAAGTCGGTTTGCTGCATCACTGCCTGTAGCAAAATGTCCCATCTGTCCAACCTTACCTCCAGCATTACTCAGTTTGTAAAGTTCCGGCAAGCCAAATCTAGGTCCGGCCTCGAAATAATAGCCTACCATGCAAGCGCTCGCATACCAGCATCCTGTGGGGTCGTCATGGGTGTCCCCACCCGCTTTAGTTTTTCCAATACTTAATTGCGAAACAAACGGAACTGTAAGGATCATAATGCTTTTTTTTTATAGTTTTTATTATTCCTAAATCGATGTTCACAGGTTACGAGTTAGACTCCGCAAAGTACTTATGGAAATAAGGGATAGTTTCAATGCCCTTATAAAAGTTCACCACGTCATACTTTTCGTTAGGCGAGTGTATGTTATCATTATCCAACCCAAAGCCAAGCAGCACCGTCTTTAGTCCGAGTGTTTTTTCAAACAGTGCCACTATTGGTATGCTCCCACCGCCACGTGTAGGTATTGGATCCTTGCCAAAAGTCGTTTTAATTGCCTTTGCTGCCGCTTTATAAGCAGGAGAGTCAGTTGGAGTGACAACCGGCTCACCACCATGTCCGCGTTTCACATTTACGGTAACACAGCCAGGGGCTATGCTTTCAAAATGTTTCTGGAACAAAGCGCCAATCTCGGCAGGAGTCTGATTAGGCACAAGCCTCATGGTTATTTTGGCATTGGCTTTTGATGGCAGTACTGTTTTAGAGCCTTCACCCTGGTAGCCGCCCCATATCCCGTTCAGGTCCAGCGTTGGGCGCACACCTGTGCGTTCCAGGGTAGTGTATCCGTTTTCGCCCCAAACTTCCTTTATACCCAGGTCTTTCTTATATTCTTCCAGGTCGAAAGGCGCCAGGTTCAGATCTTTGCGCTCCTGTTCTGTCAGGTCCTGCACCTTATCATAAAATCCTGGGATTGTAATATGCCCATTCTCATCATGGAGCGATGCCACCAGCTTGCAAAGCATATTCAGCGGATTAGCGACTGCTCCGCCATATACGCCGCTATGCAGGTCGCGGTTTGGCCCGGTCACCTCTATCTCCACTGCCGATAAGCCGCGCAGGCCGCTCTCAATTGATGGGTGCTCCATGCTGATCATCGAAGTATCAGACACCAGCACAACATTTGCTTTCAGCTTTTCTTTATTATCCTCAAGGAATTTCCCGAGGTTGCCGGAGCCTACCTCTTCCTCTCCCTCTATCATCACTTTTACATTGCAGGGCAGGCTATTGGTTTTTGCCATAATCTCCAGCGCCTTGATGTGCATGAACATCTGTCCTTTATCATCGCAAGCTCCGCGTGCATATATTTTACCATCCTTTATCACCGGTTCAAACGGTCCGCTCGTCCATAAGTCCAGCGGATCGGGTGGCTGCACATCGTAATGTCCATATACAAGTACGGTAGGTAACTTCGGATCTGTTATTTTTTCCCCATACACTATCGGGTTGCCGGCGGTTGGGCAAACCTCCGCTGTATCGCAGCCTGCTTTCAGCAAATGTTCCTTTACGGCGTCTGCACAGCGCGCCACATCGGCTTTATATTTACTGTCTGCGCTTACAGATGGTATGCGCAGCAGATCCAGCAGTTCGTTAAGAAAACGGTCCTTATTTTGTTCTTGGTAATCCTTCCAGGCTTGCATGTTTTTCTATTTTAGAGACCAAATGTAATACAGTTCGAATAATATTGATAATAATGCAGACGACTACTTTTCAGGGTTCATTTGCAACAATTCTTCGTATTCCTTTAACACATGGTGGCGCACTATTTTTGGTTTATTGAGCGTAACAAAAACAGGTGTTATGAAAACGTGCTTATTAATAGCTTTCGCCTGCTTGCTTTCCGTTAGCAGCTATGCTCAGAATAGATCTAAAGTTCCCTGTAATAAGGTTGCTCAGCAAAGCACTGCTGCGGTGCAGGACAAGATAGCCGAGCGGCCTAAATGGCCAGCAGATCTGCCTCCTTATGTGTTAGTGTTACCGCATGTGCCGAACACTTACATACCCGTACCACCTATACCTGAAGCGTGTCATACTTATACGCAACATAGTATTGTTGTGAAGGAATGTCCCGGCACATTTTATGATAATAATAGTAACATTCAGTTTAACGGTGAAGGCACTTACTTAGGTTTTTATCCCGGCTACGACGAAGTAGACGAGAACAGGATAGCAAACCCTAGCTTGGCGCCTCAGCACACCGTGATCAGCAATTACAATGGTGTTGCCCCTGCCGATGGCAATTCGTGTAATGGCTGCAAACCGCAATAGAAAAACAAGGAAATTGTTCATGATCAGGGAAAGAAAAAGCTTCCGTTTTCGGGGGCTTTTTTTTGCCCGGCTTTCCTGATCAGTGCTCCTTTTACTTTTCTACTCCTTAGAAGAATGAATGCGCTGCTTTTATTACCGGCTATCTGTATTTGTATTGTTCTATGTGTTTCCTGGCTTCATCCTGGGTGTAAAAACTGAAATTGCGGTAACGGTCATGCACATCAATGATCTCATCAATGGCATTGGTAATCAGCTCCGTGTTTTCCCATGAAATTATATCCTGCATCACCTTTTCCAGGCATCCCTTTTTATAGCTTATTTGCCCTATTACATGTACCAGTGTATCTCTCACCCGTCGGGTCTTATCAAATTGCAACTCTCTTAACAAGGGTAATATATCTTCCGGGTGAGTGCGGCCCCTCAGCTCTATCCCATGACATATTTCGCGGCGTATTTCTTTGTCGGTATGGTGCAGGTAAGTGCGCGCCCAGTCTAATACAGGTACAGGGTTTTTTTCACCCATTTTTTTTACAGAGCCTATCACCGCATTCCGAACAGAATGATGGTGATCAAAAAGTCCCTTATCAAAAAAGTGCTTTACCACATTGAAGTCTTCCTTGCCTATTTCTCCAGCCGCATTTATAGCCGTCTGTCTCACCTTAGGTTCCGTGTCATCTGCCAGAATATCCAGCAGGACTATCGTCTTCTCCTGTAGTTTTGTGTTTGCACTATATATCCTGCCTATCGCCAGGTAGGCTGTTTTGCGGATATAGGTATCTTCATCTGCAAAAAAGGGTGCAAGACCATTGTGTTTACCATGGCGAATACTATCTGTTATTTCCCTGTTGATCTTTTCAACGAGGGTGTTTCTCTGTTCTTTTCCAAGTTCGTAAAAGCTCATTTGTGTAGGGGTGATTTGTGATTTCGGAATTGAGTTTATAGGTTTTCATATCAGGTCTTAATTTTTATTTGTTTGTGCGCGTCTGTTACCGCCCGCTCAAAATGTTTAAATCGTGCGGTCAATTGTGATCTTAGCTTTTTCTTCACAGCTTCTTCTTTAATGAAACTATAGTCGATACTGTTGAATACAAATTGCTTTATGTCTGAATAGCTGATGTATTTATATCTTTTTGCAAGCAGCACATACTGTTTGGTAAGGTCATTTCTTAGTACTCCTGCATCATCGCTACATATAACTATCGGCACACCAAATCTTTTGTATAGGGCGATAGGATGCTCATCGTCTTTTACTTTTAGTATGAATTCGTTGCTGCATAGGTTTATTTCTATGGGCACTTTGTGAGCCGCCATGTACCGCAGCAAGCCATAACTTTCGTGTTCATGCGCCATATCCACACCATGCCCTATCCGACTGGCGCCTGCGGTGCGCACTGCGGCATTTATGTGCCAGGTCAGTTCCTCAGGCTTCACCATGCCTAGCACCAGTTCTCCCGCATGCATGGCATATTTTACCTCCGGGTATTTCGCGTGACAGTATTTATACATCTGCATATGCAGCCAGTAGTCCCTCATCGATATCTCATTATCCTCCGGGGCTACAATGTTTACGCCAACCACTAATGGGCTGGTACTTGCAGATTCAAAGGCGAGTACCAGGTTCTTGAATACATCGACCGGGGGAACCACTCTCACAACAAAATTTTGGTAGCGCATCGTGAATAATGAATCGTCTATTTTCAATCCGTGATGTGCTCTTTCGATCACTTCCGCATTATGTGCAGCAGCGCAGGCTTTCACATCTTTGTCCTGCACCATTTTATACAGTTCATCCAGTAGTTTTGTTGTTCTTATCTCATCACCTTTCTCCTGTGCATCTGCAAGTTTGCTGTTGTAGCTTGTATCCAGGTCTTTTATGTTGCTGCAAAGGATCGTAGTCAGCATCGTCTCTATATAGCTTACATTTTCATTTATCGCGCGGCGCTTCAGTTCCATCAATCCGGTATCAAGTCTTCCTGCGCCGGAGTGCGCAATATTAAAGCTTGGGAACGTCTCGAAGAATTGTTTATCTGAGGGATAGCTGATTCCATTAAAGTCCTTTACAGACCATTTCTGCATCAGCTTTTGTTTGTAAGAGGCAAGCATGCCACTCAAATTAAGTGCAGAGAAATGCACCCAGTTTTTGCTGTCTTTGGGAACTTTTGATTTTACCTCAAGTGTGCTATCATTAATTACATAATCCTGCTCCACCACATAGTTAATGTAGGTCTCTGCATATATCGATCCGCTGTAGTGATGATGCAGGTCTCCACCCTTCGGCATTTGCGAAAAAAAAGCCGTCAGCTCGGCTGTGTTGTTTCGTATGCGTTCAAAATACTTATTAATGTCCTGGCCGCTGGCTGAAAACGATAATAACGTACATAATAATGGTAGCAGTTTATTCATTGTAAGCTAAGTAGTACATGAATATACAATAAAACGGCACCTATATCACCGGGATGATGATATATATTATTTTATGCATGAAAAATTTATTTCAAACTGAAATTTCCATACATAATGTAAGATTGTTGATGACTAACCGATACTTAGCAGCTCTACATCGAATATTAACGTGCTGTTAGGCCCGATCACTGCGCTTATTTGGCGGTCTCCGTAACCCAAATGTGGGGGAATGAAAAAACGCCATTTGCTGCCCGTAGGCATTAGCTGTACACCCTCGGTCCAGCCTTTTATCACCTGGCTCAATGGGAACGATGCGGGTTTGCCTCGTTGCACAGAGCTATCAAAAATGGATCCATCTATTACGGTACCGTGATAATGGCAGGTAACTGTATCAGATACCTTTGGTTTTGCACCTGTACCTTCTGTCAGTATCTGGTATTGCAGACCACTGGGGAGTTCAACAACGCCTGGCTTCAGCTTGTTCGCTGCAAGAAATTCCTGTCCGGCCTTAAGGTTGGCTGCTCCTTTTTCTTCTTTCATTTGAAATAGTTTATCTGTGATGTTCATGGTCGTACTGTTTTGGTGGTGCAAAAGTAATCAAAAGTATTTATTTAACCAATAATTAACCCATTGCGTATATTGTTGATAGATATGCTGTTACGTTTACATCCAGAGTTGTGTGACCAAAATTTCTCTTTATTAAAAACGAAAATGTATATTAGTATCATGCCGGACAATCATTACCTCGTGCCAAACCAACTGCAGGGGTTCGAAAAGAATATCTCACAAAGAATTGTTATGCAGTTTATTGATGACGCTGAAGATCGTTTTGTGGGCGCTAAGGAAAAGATGCTGGATGTAGCAAGCTGGTGTAAATACTACAATGCGACGGGCTTTGATCTTATACTCACGGACAGTCATGGTAAAACATTGCATCGCAGGGCGCATAAAGGTGACCATATAAGAATCTACGTAAATGGATCTGTACAAACATCAGGTTCTGATTGGATGGTGCAGGCCCTTGAATACGACGACTATCCGGATGAAGACAAGGAAGCATTTGCAATGCGTATTGTGCCTGTTGATGCTGACAAAAACGATCGACCGGCGGCAAACAATGACCACAGCGCAACATTGGTGATCGAAAGAGTGCGCAAGAACCTCGAAGCCTCATTCCACAGCAGAAACGAAGCAACCTTAGCGCTCGGGCTTTCTGATGAACAGTGGCAGAGTTTGGTGAAGGGATGGGTGGGGTAGACAATCGTTGATTAATTTGTTGTTTGTCTATTCTTCTCCGCTGACCAAAATCATTGACAGGCCATTATTTTACGATAACTTTGCAGCCCATAAAATAATTAGTGATGCGGTTGAGATTTAGCTTCCTGTTCGTTGCATTTACATCTTTCTGTTTGATGATGGTTGGTGTTTCGAGCCATGCAAAAGACTCCAAAAAAGCAGAGAAGAAGACAGGTTCCATATACTTTAGCTGGGGGTACAACCAGGAAAGTTATACCCGCTCCAACGTGTATGTAAAGCAACGCAGCCTCGGCAACGATTTTGAGCTTATGAATGTTAGGGCGCAGGACCATCAGGGCTGGAACGATGGAATTACAAATAAGGCGCTCACCATACCACAATACAACTACCGGCTCGGTTATTATTTCAATAAGAAACAGGACCTTGCTATTGAGATCAATTTCGACCATACCAAGTACATTATTTCGGGCTCGCAGAACATGCGCTTAAAGGGTACCCTCAACCATCGTGTTGTCGACTCAACTATTGTATTTTCCGAGCAGAATGGTCACTACTACTACCTGAATAATGGAGCAAATTTCTTGCTGTTCAACCTTGTTAAGCGGATGGGTCTTTATCAGACTCGGAACAACAACATTCGCCTGGACCTTACCGGCAAGGCGGGTATTGGTCCGGTAATACCCCACGTGGAGAATAGCTTTTTTGGTTACAAGAATACACCTCACTTTCAGTTGGGCGGCTGGAATACAGGCGTGGAGCTGGCATTGAGGCTCACCATTATGAAGTACGGCTTCCTCGAGTTTTCACAAAAACTGGACTACGCACGATACAGCAATCTCAAAGTATTTGAAGGAACGGCGCACCAGGCGTTCGGTACTTATGAGTCTATCCTTAGCATTGGCTTTATCCTGCCCACAACTAAGCACAACCCAATGTTCCGCAAAACACAACCAGCAACGCCCGATAAGAAGCCCTAAGCTCCAACGCTCTTAATAAAGTTCAGGAGCGCCGGCATCAGATCCTTGCTAAGAGGCAACTTCGGATCGTTATAGGTGGCCGCATTTTGAGTCCGGTCTCTCAACGAGTGTTTTAAAGGATGGTTCATCCCTTCTATTATTTTCAGCGTGGCCCTGGGATATGCTTTCTTAAGCTGCTCCGCCTCTTCGACCGCTACCTGTAGGTCCACATCGCCCTGTATAATGAGTGCAGGGATAGTGAGCTTTTTGATCTCCTTTGCAGGTTCATACTTCAGCCACGAGATCATGTATGGCTGAACTGATGGACGAAAAAGGTCGGTGAGCGGATCTACCTTTTTTACAAGGTAACCCTTACTAAGGCTATCCATTATTACTGTGGCAAGCTCCGCAAGGTCTGTCGACTGGATGCGTAACTGCTTCTCGATTATTTTATCGGCCCTTTGCGCCACGCCCGATATGGAGATAAATCCCGCTACCTTTTCCTTTTGTGCGGCCAGCATTCCGACCAGCGATCCCTCGCTATGCCCTGCGATAATGATCTTTGAGAATCGCGAATCTTTCTTCAGCATTTTTATTAAGCCAACCGCATCATCAACAATATGCCCGAAGCGCATACTGTCTTCGCTGACTATTGCGCCAGCACTTTCGCCCACTCCGCGCTTGTCATAACGCAGACACGCTATACCGGCATTTCGCAATGAGTCTGCAAGCATCTTGTAGGCATCTGTGTTGAGACCGCCCGCTTCGGAATTGCCATTCCGGTCGGTTGGTCCTGAGCCTGCGATAATGAGCACTACCGGCACTTTGCCGCTGCCGTCTGGTACAGTCAACGAACCATATACATTGCCAGCTTTCGTTTTCAAAATCATATTCGATTTCTCGCGCATGGCAGTATCGGGCTTATATGGCACAAAGCGGAAAGTCTCCAGTTGCTTTTGATCATTTATCGATACGACTAGTGATAGGGTAGCCTTACCGAAATCCGTTTTGTAGCACGATACCCCTTCCATGTCCTTGGTGAACTCAAAGGACCTCATTTCGCCCAGTTGCGAGAATAGTTGCTTGAATGTTGCCTTGGTTTGATCGAGCGACATTAGTCCTTTCGAGCGCTCAGAGAGCATTGCGAAGATGCTGTCTGTCTGAAGCTGGTTGTAGTAGCGCTGGAAGCGGCCGACAACAGCATCTACGTCCGTATGTGACTGGCCAAAACATACAGATGAGCTTAGTAATATCCAGATGGCAACAAGTACTTTTTTCATACAATTGGGGAAATTAGAAAATTAAACCTATGATGAGTTTAGAAAGAACTTCGGCAACAAGCAGCCCTCCGATGAATGAGAGTATAGCTTTACTGCCTTTTAAATTACACGACGTAGTATAGGCATTATACATCAGAGCTATCATCCAGATGCTAAATAACATTGTGAGCAAACCAAACACAATGACGGATGGCGTCAGGATCTTCATTACCTCGTCAATTGTGGCAGGTGCTGCCGGGGGCATGTGAACACCGAAGCCTATCAGGGCAGGAAATACCATCACCCAACGAGCCAGTGCTAACGTGCCCGCCACATCTACTGCTCGGATTGACGAGTTTGAAAATATAAGTCCTGCAATGTAGAATATAATTGCAGGCAAAGCCCAGTCGATTGCGGTCTCCGTAATGTAAGTCCACATAGGCGAGATATGGCCGATGTGCACATCAATAACACCATCAAAATGGGTCATACTAAAGTAACCAATGACCGCGGCTACCAGCATGAAGGCCCAGCCAATGATCAGGGCTTTTGCTCCGGCTATATATATAAATGGGTTAAACAGCCATTTTTTCATTTGGATGTGGTTTTATTGTTCTTTTGATTGGCTTCTATCTTTTGGATGATGTCGTCAAGCAGATTGCGGACAGTGGGGTAGCTCAGACCAAGTTTCTGGGCCATTATCTTCAGGCTGCCGCTGCTTACTACAAAGTCTGTTATAAAGTCCTGCTCCTGCTGCGTGAGGCTGGCCAGCAGCGGCAGGCTGAAGATGCCCGTTACTTCTGTAGTGCAGCGTTCACACACCAGGCTCTTCACTTTCAGGGTAGATGCGCAACTAGGACATATATGTGGCAGGTTCTTTTGCATAACTATACAAAAGTAAAAATTATTTTAATAAAATTTAGTTTTTGTTTAATAAAATTCATTTTAAAGTGAAATAAGGTTAGTTTTTGTTCAATAAAAAAGCCCCTCGCTTCCGCGAGGGGCTCGTATGTATAGTTATCTATTTTATTTTTTAGCCGCTGGCTTAGCTGCTGCTGCCGGAGCTGCTGCCGGAGCTGCTTTACCTGCTGCTGGCGCTGCCGCAGCTGCGGTTTCTTCCTGGCGGAGTGCGCGGGTAGTAACAACTGATGCAACCGGGATACGCGGAGAGTTAAGGATCTCCATGTTCTCAGCGATCACTTCCTGTACACGGATGTTACCATGCAGTTGGAGGTTGGTGATGTCTACTTCGATATGCTCTTTCAGGTGTTTTGGGAGTGTACGTACGTTGAGTGATTTCATTTTCAGCTCAAGACGTCCGCCGTCTTTCACGCCCTGTGCCGTACCATTGAATTTCAGTGGTAAAGTGGCAACCACCTTGCGGTCTTCCACCAGTTCCAGGAAGTCAATGTGGTTCAGCTCGTCTGTAACTACATCAAACTGGATGTCTTTCATGATCGTCCTGTAGTTCTTGCCTTCTACAGAGATGTCTGCGATCTGGAACTCAGGAGTGTACACCAGCCCACGGAATGCAATAACAGGTGCACTGAAATGGATTGTTTCATTACCGCCGTAGATTACGCCGGGCACATGACCTTCAGAACGGAGATGGCGCGTAGCTTTTTTGCCAAGACCGCTTCTGCTTTTACCTTCAATTTTTACACTTTTCATTTTTAGTGTTTTGCTATTTCAGTCCCGGGCGAATATCCGCCAAACATCCGGCCTGAAATCTTTTTAATAATTAAGGTTCCCTTTTTGGGGGCGGATTTTTTTGTATAAACAGTCGTTAATTCAAAATTCAAAAGCCAAAAACTCCAATGAGGCATAGATCTGGCAACTTATCAACTTATAACTTGTTACTTACTTCCTGTTACTATGTATAAACAAAGAGCTTATCGATTTGTTCTCAAAAGTATTGCGGATGGCTATTGCGAACAGTTCGCCGGTCGATAATACCTTTATTTTACTTGTTTCCTTCTTCAGTGGTATGGTATCACAAACCACCAGTTCTTCCAGCACTGAGTTCTCTATGTTCTCATAAGCATTGCCGCTGAGTACCGGATGCGTACAAAATGCTCTAACCGACAGTGCGCCACGCTCTTTCAGTATCGCAGCACTCTTTGATAACGTTCCAGCTGTGTCGCAGATATCGTCTATCAGCACCACATTCCTGCCGGCCACATCACCTATTACCGTCATTGCCGCGATCTCATTTGCACGTTTGCGTTGCTTGTCGCAGATTACCATGTCTGCCTCAAAATACTTCGCTACCTCGCGCACCCTGTTCGTACTTCCTACATCGGGGGCCGCAAAGATAAGGTTTTCTATCTTAAGTTTTTCGATATACGGGATAAAAATTGCTGAAGAATCAAGGTGATCCACAGGTATATCGAAAAAACCTTGTATTTGTGGGGCGTGCAGGTCCATGGTCATGACGCGGTTGGCGCCGGCCTCTGTCAGGAGGTTGGCCACCAGCTTAGACGCTATCGAAACCCTGGGCTTGTCCTTCCTGTCCTGGCGGGCATACCCGAAGTAAGGGATCACGCAGGTTATGTAGCCTGCCGATGCGCGGCGCGCACCATCTATCATCATCAGCAACTCCATCAGGTTGTCTGATGGTGCAAATGTAGACTGGACGAGAAAAACATAATCGCCCCTGATAGACTCCTGGAACACCGGCTGGAACTCACCATCGCTGAACTTCTGAATGTTGAGGGCACCAAGTGGTTTGCCGTAATTTTTTGAAATTGCCTCCGCCAGATACTTAGAGGCATTTCCTGAGAAAATTTTTACTGAAGAATCCATTGAGTGTGTTATGGAGCGCAAAGGTAACGAAAACCCCAAACCCTTGAGGGGGCTTTTCCAACAATTTGCTAACAATTTCCAGTAAGAACTTTGATTTCTATGATTACCGGATATTCATTTATTTCGAACCCCGGGACGATTATTACTGGTTAACCCCGAGGTAAAAATCCTGGTTTACGACCGGGACTACCAGTTTAGGCCGGTTTACTACAGAGTCATTGACTGTATAAGTAATGCTGTTGAGGCAGGCATGGCAACTGCTCTTCATACCCATATTCTGTTCGCTGACACTTCCGTGCGCTAAGTTTTTGATTTTTAATACTTTGCCAAGTGGATTGATAGTAACAATGTAATCGTGGTTGTAGTCGAAACTAAACTCCAGATCTCCGTGTCCATTTATTGGAACAATGGGCTGATTGGCGTGTGTGCTTACCAGTGAAGTGAACCCAATAGTGCTTTTTTCATAAACATCTATGGTTGTCGTTTTCTCAGTGGCAGTGTCCAGGTTCACCAGGTCTATGCCTTTGATGATGGGGTCTTTGCAGGTGCACTTGCCGCACGAGTATAAAAGGGAAAATGCACAGAAAGCGATAAACAGTAATAGATACTTCATAAGGATCCGGTGATTGTAGCAAGATAAAGATAGAAAATATTTGCGGTGTGAATAGCTCCGTTATTTTACTTTATGCTTTTTTCATGCAAAGAGTTTAATCGAAACTTAGCCGATAGGAGAAGTGCTATTGGCTTAACCTCATGTAGTATATTCTGATATGAAAATCCTGATAGGTCTGTTTTCCTGTGTAGCAAAATCCGGTGGAAATTGTTTTTCTAAAGTATGTATCGGTATGCTTCGGTATCAGGCTTGTGAAATGCTACTGAGGCTGAATGCGGAGCAGAACAAATAAACAGCTAAATGCAAATACGATCCATCTTGTATCAGTCATTAAATACGTCCTTTTCATAGAATTGAGGTTTTCATTTATTATATAGACGTATAAACCGGGAAAAAGGTTAGGGTCAGACAGTTAAGTTGTTTGATCAAAGGGATACTCCGCGAGTACATAACGCCAGCGGATACCGGCTCGGCTAGCTAAGGAGATCGGGCTGAGGGCTGGTAGTATCCAAGCCGAATTCGTTGTTCTCAGCTATCGCTTGTTCCACATATTTCAACACTATATCATCGAATACATCGCCCATGTGAAACAGGACGTTAACAGCGATTGGTACCACAACTATAGGAATGTTCCAGGCGGAAAGTTTGTCAAGATGGAGATGCAGGCGTGCGGCATCTTTTTCGGTCGTAACAATGATTTTGTTTTCGACTTTCCAGTTGTCGTGAGCGCTTTTTATTTCCTCGAGGTCCTGGGATACAAAGTAATGATGGTCGCGGTAGGTGAGGGTGTGCACATCGGCTGCCGTTTGCTTCAGGTAAGCGATCAGCGGCTCAGGCCGCGCAATACCGCATGCAAGAATGATATGCTTGCCGGCGAGCTGCACCAGCTCATTGCTGATCATATCATAAGGTGTGTCGTAATGTATCCCGGTAAAGAAAACATGCTGGCCGGGTAATGGGCTGATGTGTTGTTTTACTTCATTTGCCTGTTCCCGGGTCATGTACTTCGGGCATTTGGATACTATGATCACATCGGCGCGTTTATAAGCGGTCCTGTTCTCCCGGAGGCTGCCAAAAGGCAGAATGTAATCTTTATAAAACGGCCGGGAATAGTCGGTGATCAGTATGTTCAGTCCGGGCTTTACTGAGCGGTGCTGATAAGCATCGTCCAGTATGATCACATCAACCTCGGGGCGGCGCTGCAGCAGGGCAGGTATACCGATCATCCTGTCTTCGGCAACACTTACAACAAGCTCAGGGAATTTGATGTGGTACTGCATTGGTTCGTCGCCTATACGCAGTGCATTGCTATTGTTATCGGCAACCAGGAAACCCTGCGTATGGCGTTTGTATCCGCGGCTCATTGTTGCAGCGCGGTAGCGGTACCTCAGCAGCCTGACGAGGTATTCCACATGGGGCGTTTTGCCTGTGCCTCCCGTAGAAAGGTTGCCTACCGAAATGACCGGAACCGTAAAACCAATGGATGTGAAGAATTTGGCATCATATGCGCGGTTGCGCAGCCACACGATGGCGCCATACAACAATGCGAAGGGATAGAGCAGTGCGCGGACTACCGAGAAAATATAATACAGGATGTTCTTAGAGTCCATTTGAGTGCAAATATCATGTTACAAATTCCAAAATCAAAATTCAAAATAAATTCGATCGGGCAAAAACAATTCTAATGCGCACCCTCCGTGAGTCTACTCATTGGGGGGATTTGTTTTTTAAAGCGTTGTTGCCGGGCGATTTTCAATTTATGGCATGATTGTATTAATCGTTTTTCCAAATTTTCCTGTTCATCAAAAAACTATTTTTATGAAAACAATCACTACCTTCTTATTATCGCTTTCCTTACTTCCTGCTGCTTTATCGGCGCAGCCAACAATGACCAAAAATGAATTTTATTACACCGGCGATGTGATACAAATGGTTAACTGTGATGCGTCTACGGTATCGGCCGGCGCATCCGGCAGTAATGTAACGTGGGATTTCTCCTCGCTGGTTGCTTCCGGGGGGATCTATACCGTGAGGATCATGCTGGATACGTTCCCCGTTTTTGCTTCCAGTTCGAGCCTGATGGCAATATTTCCAAATAATACTGTCGCGTTCCTCCAGGAGAATAACACCGACACATACATCAATGGCATGTATGATACCGGCACACACATCACCACCTACTATTCATTTTATCATGACTCAAAGCGCCCTTTCACGTTCAATTCAAATTATGCTGACTCTTACCGGGTGAACATTCCGGCAACCGGCGCTTTCGGGACGGGGCTGATAGCGGAGGCAGGTGACGCGTACGGCACGCTGATACTGCCAACAGGAACCTTCGAAAATGTGCTTCGGGTAAGGAAGGTGAGGGTAGAGCATGACACAGTGGGCGCCTCAGACTACATTACTACTGCTACTTCTTATATGTGGTTTGATACCGGCCATAGTGCACCCCTGCTTAGAATCGACTCACTATCCAGTGCCTCTGCTGAAAGCCAGACAGTGAGATACCTTCTTTCATCTACAGGTGTAGGCAATGTTAAAAGCTCTCAGAATAATTTCACAGGTTACCTGGACAACAGTGAACACCTGATCGTTAACGGATTTGAGAGTGGAAAGAACTACCAGATTGTTTTGTACAATATAATCGGCAATAAAGTATTTTCTGATGATGTTTTTACTTCGGGAAGCTTGCATAAGTTTGATATAAGACATGAGATAAGCCCCGGCATTTACATTTTAAGAATATCGGAGAAAGGCGATCCCAACAGCGTTGCAAGTGTTGTGAAAGTGATAAAAGCTAACTGAGTTATTATATACCTGGGTTCCGGCAGTATGCACCTTTTGTATATTGCCGGAACATTTTATGCCTTGCAGCGGGTTATAAAGGATTGAACCGAAAGTGCTATTTTGCACGAAAATAGCCTGGTATGAAAATCAGAACATTTACTTTTTTAGCGCTGATCGCATCGTTGAGCACAGTTGCCCAGCCTACAATTCACAGCGTTACGAACTTTGCAAGCGGCATGTCGTTCCAGTTTGTGGATTGCCAGACGGCGGGCTTTGACCCAGGAAGTGCGGGTGCCAGTGTTGTGTGGAATTATGCAGCATTATCGCCGGTGGATACCGCTAAGGATACCTGTATGATAAACTCAGGGGCCAACTACCCCGGAGCCGGCCTTTTGATAACTGAAGACCTGCTGCAGGATACCTTTTTCTATGATGTGCAGGCGATGGGGAGCTATTTACACGGTTCGCTTTATCCGCTCTCCGGCCTTACTGTGAGTTACCATAACCCCATTTATTACAAGCGGATCCTCTCATTTGGCGATAGCTACGTTGATTCATTTGCCTTTACCGGAACAACACCTACCCAGTCTGCGAGTGGGGTG
Source organism: Chitinophagaceae bacterium (assembly GCA_947476485.1). Lineage (GTDB taxonomy): Bacteria > Bacteroidota > Bacteroidia > Chitinophagales > Chitinophagaceae > Nemorincola. The sequence goes on along the minus strand of CANJQU010000073.1, from coordinate 7,593 downwards.
GACACTGTGGTGGTAGACGCGTGGGGCACGCTAACGCTGCCCAGCGGAACCTACCCTGATGTGATCAGGATAAAGGCGGTGTCGAGGTACCAGGACACCGTATCGTCCATCCCTGCAGATGTGATCACTATTGTCTACTACTGGTACGACGACCTGCATGTAGTGCCGCTGCTGGAGTGGGACTCTACCTATTCAACCGGCTTTACACCGGCAAATGTGCTGCGCTATCTGCTTAAGGAAAATGATCCGCCAACCACTTCATCGCCGTTGATCGCCGGTAAGTCACTGAGTGTAACGGGCTGCTTTAACGGCAATAATCTATTGCTGAATGGTGATCTTGAACCGGGCGAAACATATACCGTTGCTGTATTTAATACAAGCGGACAGAGGATATATTCGAAAGAGTTTGTTCCGGCAGGCAGGCAAGTGAATTTCAGCGCGGGGGCGAACTTTGCGGCAGGTATGTACTTTGTAAGCATACAACATAAAGGGATGAATGAAAAGGCATTGATAAAAGTAGTAAAGCAATAAATGTGAGCTGGATACAACACCCGGTAATACTTGAAGGGGAAAGGGTAAAATTGGTGCCACTTGAAAACGCTCATTTTCCGGGACTGCTGGAAGTGGGGAAACAAGAGGCAATATGGGAGTTTGTTTCTATAAACGGCGCAGACCCCGAGCGCCTGACGCTGCACCTGAAAAGCGCTATACTTAAGCGCGGAACGGGCGAGCAATATCCGTTCACCGTCATCGACAAGCTAACCGGGAAGATCATCGGCAGTACCCTGTATCACAACATTTTTCCGGAGCACAAAAAGCTGGAGATCGGGTGGACGTGGTATGATCCTGCTTACTGGCGCACGGGGTATAACCGTGAGTGTAAGCTGCTGCTACTGACGCATTGTTTCGAAACGCTGAAGGCAATACGGGTGCAACTGGTGACGGACGAAAAAAACGTAAGGAGCAGCACTGCTATACTCGGCATAGGCGCCACTTTCGAAGGTATATTGCGCAACGAGCGTATACGCGCCAATGGTGTGATCCGCAATACAGCAATGTATAGCATTATTGCGGAGGAATGGGGGACGGTGAAGGAGCGGCTTTTAGCAGCGAGGTAGTGTTGCTGTTCCCGCGAGCCAACCACCCCAGATTGTCGCCAGCGACAATCGTCCCCTCCTAAAAACAGTAGGGGAGGTGTTGCGAGGCCCTTCGCGCGGCCATAATTTACATCGCGGGTCAACCGCGTTGAAATGCGCGCGTAGAGATGCAATGCATTGCGTGTCTACTTTACGAATGGCTATCGTGCCTCAGCTATTTTGTATTTTTTGCCCTTGAGCTTTTCGTTCTGCACTTTGCCGAGGAGCGATTTTGTTTTTGTTTTTTTGACCGCGGCAAAGGAGTTATGGTCTTTCACTTCTATCATGCCCAGCTCGTCTTTTTCGAGTCCGCCGGTCTTCAGGAAGAAGCCGACTATATCTGTTTTGTTCACTTTATCTTTTTTGCCTCCGCTGATGTAAATGGTCGTCCATTTTGGGGCTGGCGGCAAAGGTTTGTCCGACAGTTCCAACATCGCCGGGCTGTCTGTGATGTAGGCCGGAAGCGGTTCTTCTTTGTGCAGGAGCAGGTAGGCGGTGCCTGCAGCGTTCATGCGCGCAGTGCGGCCATTGCGGTGAATGAATTCTTCAGCAGTGCCGGGAAGATGGTAGTGGACAATGTGCTTTACGGATGGAATATCAAGGCCGCGGGCTGCGAGGTCTGTGGCGACCATGAAGTATACGCTTCCGTTTCTGAACCGGATAAGGGTTTGCTCGCGCTCCATTTGCTCCAGCCCACCGTGAAAGTATGCATTATCGATGCCATGCTGGGTAAGGTGCTTGCTTGCCCGTTCGGCCGCTTCGCGGTGGTTGCAGAATATAAGCGTGGATTCGGCACCTATGTGGCAGAGTAACTGAAGTAGTGTGTTTACTTTGTCTTTTTCGTCGGATATGACCGTCTTTAGCTCAAGGCCGCTGCCGGCACTTTCAGAAATAAAATCGAGAATGGCCGGGTTTTGCACGCCGGTAAATGCCGGGATAGCAACGGCGGCCGTGGCCGATACCAATACGTTCTTTTGTATGCGCGGCAACTTGCTGATGATGAATGACATTTCCTCCTCGAAGCCGAGGGCCAGCGATTTATCAAATTCATCCAGCACCAGGGTTGTAATATTGTCGGGTGAAAATGACGCGCGGGTGATGTGATCCATGATGCGCCCCGGGGTGCCGATGAGCAGTGCCGGAGGCTGTGCCAGGTTGTTGATCTCTGTTTCTATATCGTGGCCTCCGTAAAAAGAATTTGCCTTGAAGCCGGTGCCCATTTTTTTCCAGACCTGTTCAATCTGGAGGGCAAGCTCACGGGATGGTACCAGGACAAGACACTGGATGCCGGTAACCGTTGTTTTTAGACCCTGCAATACCGGTAGTAAAAATCCCAGGGTTTTTCCTGAACCGGTGGGGGAGAGGAGCAAAGTATTTTTCTCTTTACAGATTGTCGTATAAGCAGTTTCCTGCATGTCATTCAGGGTTTGAATGTCGAGCCGGGTGAGTATTTCTTTTTTTGAGGGGATGTTCATTAGTGTTATGTTGTATCTGTTAGGCGGGTGTTGAAAGGTGCAAATATCTGCTATTGTGGGTTAGGAAAGAAGAAAGTCAATTTAGATAACAGGCAAAAGAATTTAGAAAGCAAGGAGACCCGGTTACGCAGAAAAATTGTCGACCACATTTGTGATAAATAAAAAATGTGATGATATGGGGCATTTCGTTTGGGCGGTAATTACCTGTAATCCTTTACTGTGGCTGTTTTTGACGATATTATTATGGATATTTCACATTTCTCATCTATGCCCCATTCGTACCCCATCCATGCCCCATAATGCCCCATTTAAGTTTGCTGCCTCGTCCTGTGCCTCGTCCTGCCTCGTCCTGAAATAGGTATACCTGGTTAGATAATCCTGTTTTTTATTTACGGCCATTTTGGTTAGTCCTGTTACCAGGCCGCTACGCAGCATTTATTTGCAGAAGAATATGGGTATTCTGGCACAAAGGTCATAGATTAATCTGAGACAGGCAAAATGGGTTTACATGATAGTACGTTTTTGGTACTGTCATATGCTGGATACGGAATATGATTTAATTTATTTTCAAGGTAAATTGGTGGCCAGCAATTGTGTATGTATTAAAGGTTGCTGATAGAATTGCGAAGTGTTTTTTTGAGAGGTTTTGTGGTGTTTTTGCGGATATATTAGTTCGTATTTTGCTGTGTTATGGGGTATATTGTGGGTTTACTAAAATGCAGATGCTGATCATGTAGCGCGACTAGCAAAGAATAATTACTCTCGTTCCCCGTTAGGTGGTTTCCAGAAAAGGTAGATGTAGCATCCGCTTCTTTAGAAGATGTTAAAACCCGGCATCCTTTTTGCAACAAATAGGCAGTATCACTTCTTTTTTGCCCCGTGTATCATTATTAATTTTTATCTAATAAATACTTTCCTTATAGTAATAATTTCATTGAAAATGGCCTTGTTATTTAGTAGTTAAACGATTGATTTATCTGAGTAAACCGGCATAAAAGTGGTAATATTAATGTCCCCTTTACCCCCTCAAAGGGAAAATATTATTTTGATCTGTAATTAGCCAGTTTAATTACGGTAATTAACTATTGTTACAAACCACAAAAATGAAAAAAAATTACGCAAGTCTTACCCTTCTTTCTGCCCTGCTATTTGTTTTGAGCTTCCAGGCCCGCAGCCAGACGTATACTTTTACCTGCCCGACTACGACGACAACGTGGACAGTGCCTGCAGGAGTGACCAGTGTAACGGTTGACGTGCAAGGAGCTGCCGGAGGAGTGGCAGGACCAGTAGGTTTGATTGGGGCTACAACTGTAGGTAAAGGCGGACGTACCCAAGCTACTTTGACCGTTATTCCCGGACAGGTATTGAATGTATATGTTGGCGGACTGGGGGCAACCGGCACTGCGGTGGGAACGACAGGGGGTTTCAATGGTGGCGGTAGTACGGCGGGTCATTTTGCCACTTATAGTGGCGGTGGTGGTGGCGGGGCATCAGATATCCGAATAGGTGGAGTGGGGTTGGCGAATCGAGTTGTCGTAGGCGGTGGGGGTGGTGGAGCTGGATATGATGGAACGTGTACTCCTGGTAACCAGCCCGGCGGCGACGGTGGCGGGCTGAATGGTTCAAATGGTGTTACCTGTGATGTTACACTTTTGTTGTTGGGTTTCTTTCCGGTAACGGATGCTGGTGGCGGGACACAGTTTGCTGGTGGAGTTGGTGGATTTTTAGGCGGCGGCGGGTATACAGCGGGCTCACCAGGTGCGCTCGGTGTAGGCGGAAATAATAACTCCGGTGGTGGGATCGGCGGCGGCGGCGGCGGCGGCTATTATGGCGGTGGCGGTGGTTGCTGGATGGGTGGCGGTGGCGGTTCTTCCTACACCGACCCTATTCTTGCAAGTGCGGTGACTCTTTCTTCAGGTTATAATTCAGGTTGCGGGTTCGTAAGTATTACTGTTAACTGCATTGCAGGTACTATTCTGGGAACCGGCACGGTTTGCACCGGCGGCACTACTTTGCTGAGCAATGCGACAACAGGCGGCACATGGAGCAGCAGCGCCACTGGTGTTGCTACGATTAATGCGCTTGGTTTGGTTACCGGAGTTTCTGCGGGCACTGCTGTGATCAGCTATATAATGCCGGCAGGTTGCTACGCAACGTCTGTTGTTACTGTAACAGCCACACCAGCTATCCTTGGCTCCGCTTATGTTTGCCTGGGCAGCTCAACGACATTAACAGATCCGGCAGGCGCCGGTACGTGGACCAGCAGTGTTACAGGGGTTGGTACGATCGGGTTTTTCTCGGGTATCTTTAGTAGTGTAGGTGTAGGGACAACGAACGTGACCTATACGTCCGGCGGCGGATGTACGGCCAGCAGGATCGTTACGGTAGCACCTGCTCCGTCTCCTATAAGCGGCGGAACAACAGTCTGCGTGACAGGAGTGCTAACGCTCAGCGACCCGATAGCCGGTGGCACGTGGAGCAGCAGCAGCGGCAATGCCACGGTTGATGCCTTTGGTAATGTTGTCGGTGTGGCGCTGGGTACATCTGTGATCACTTACGCAACAACCGCCTCATGCTATGTAACTACTACCATAAACGTATTCAATTCGCCATCGGCGATAATAGGGCCACCAACGGTATGCCAGGGCGGTACTACCAATCTGCTGGACCTGGTAGCAGGCGGAACCTGGACCAGCAGCAATACGGCGATAGCGACCGTGGGATCGAGCGGGTCGCTGACCATGGTATCCGGCATTATACCGGGCGCTGTAACCATCACTTATTCGATGGGCGGCAGTTGCTATGTAACAACGCCAATGACGGTCGTAGCCCAGCCTGCGCCTATCACCGGTATTTTAACTGTATGCTCCGGCAGCACAATCGATCTTACCGATGTGGTGGCAGGGGGCGGATGGATATCTGATCTGCCGGGAACGGCATCTGTGGACGGCGTAGGAGTAGTGACCGGCGGTGCAACTCTTGGTACTGCAACAATAACCTATACAACAGGTTGCGCACCTGATGCAACGGTAGTGGTTACCGTTACCGGTGTGCCTGCACCCATCACAGGTACACTTACTGTGTGCCAGGCATTGACGACCAGTCTTACAGATGCAACACCGGGCGGAACATGGAGCACAACACCGGGAACAGGGTCTGTAACAGTGGGTACGGCAGGCCTGGTAACAGGCGTATCTGCGGGCACGGCAACAGTTTCGTACAATACAGGATGTGCGACCCCGGTAACCGTAGTGGTTACTGTTAATCCTTCTCCAACGCCCATTACTGGCAATGTGCCGGTATGTGTGGGCCTCTCGGCGACATTAAATTCAACTCCTGCCGGCGGCACGTGGACAACAACTCCCGGCACCGGCAGCGTAGGTATAGGTGCACTAACGGGTGTTATCACCGGTGCAACGGCAGGAACGGCAACGGTGACCTATTCATTCGGCGGGGCATGTTATGCTGTGGCGACGGTTACCGTAAACCCTGCGCCTACCGCGATAACAGGGAATACGCCTGTTTGTATCGGGCTGACCACAACATTGAACTCTACCCCGGCAGGCGGCATATGGAGCGCGAGTGCGGGTAGCGGGAGCGTGGGTATTGGCGCAGGTACGGGTGTGATAACGGGCGGTACTGCGGGTAATGCAACTGTCACTTATTCATTTGGCAGTTGTTCGGTTACTGCAACAGTGACCGTTAATGCAAACCCCACGGTTATTACCGGCAATGTGCCGGTATGCGTTGGTCTGACAGCTACATTAAATTCAACCCCTGCGGGCGGCACATGGAGTACGACTGCGGGTAGCGGCAGCGTGGGTATAGGTGCAGGCACAGGTATTATTACCGGCGGCACGGCAGGTAATGCAACAGTGACTTATACACTTGGCACGGGATGTATTGCGACTGCAACCGTAACGGTAAACAGCAATCCAACGGCGATCACGGGTAATACTCCTGTATGCGTTGGATTGACAGCGACATTAAATTCAACCCCTGCGGGCGGCATATGGAGTGCGAGTGCGGGTACGGGGAGCGTAGGGATAGGAGCAGGAACCGGCGTGATAACCGGTGGTACTGCAGGCAATGCAACAGTTACCTATACGCTTGGTACCGGTTGTAATGTAACTGCGACCGTAACCGTAAACAGCAATCCAACGGTAATTACGGGTAATACTCCTGTATGCGTTGGTTTGACTGCGACATTGAATTCAACCCCCGCGGGCGGCGTGTGGAGCACGAGTGCCGGTAGCGGAAGCGTGGGGATAGGTGCAGGCACAGGTATCATTACCGGTGGCACAGCGGGCAATGCAACGGTTACGTATACACTGGGAACGGGTTGTGTAGCTACGGCTACTGTAACGGTAAACAGTAATCCAACCGCTATCACAGGCAATGCGCCTGTTTGCGTTGGTCTGACAGCGACATTGAACTCAACCCCTGCCGGCGGCATATGGAGCACGAGTGCGGGTAGCGGGAGCGTGGGGATAGGTGCAGGCACCGGTATCATTACCGGCGGCACGGCAGGCAATGCAACTGTTACTTATACGCTGGGAACTGGTTGTAATGTAACTGCAACAGTAACGGTGAACAGTAATCCAACAGCGATCACAGGAAATACTCCTGTGTGTGTTGGCCTGACGACAACATTGAACTCAACACCTGCGGGAGGCGCATGGAGTGCAAGCGCGGGCTCGGGAAGCATAGCAATAGATATAGTAACCGGTGTGGTAACCGGCGGTACTGCGGGTACCGCAACAGCAAGTTATACACTTGCAACCGGCTGTGCAATTACTACGATCGTAACAGTAAATACCACTCCAACTGCAATAACGGGCAATGCGCCGGTATGTGCAGGTCTGACGATAACGTTAAATTCAACACCGGCCGGCGGCATATGGAACACGAGTGCCGGGAGCGGGAGCGTGGGTATAGGAGCTGGTACCGGAGTAGTGACCGGCGGAACCACAGGTACAGCT
>CANJQU010000072.1 GCA_947476485.1 Chitinophagaceae bacterium | reverse complement strand
GCAGCATAAACCCATTCACAAAAATGGTAGGCGTATGCGCTATAGCCGCCGCGTCGCACCACGCCTTCATTTCCTCCAGCGCCCGCCCCTGCCCTTCCATGTCACTCGCGCTCACCGGGTATTTGCCCGCAAGCAGCGCATAATCCTTTTGTGTATACCAGTAATCCAGGGCCGGCTCCATATCTGCACCCGCAGCTACCATTGCCAGCAGATGCCTCACTACTTTGCCACCCGCATCTGCCGCATTATTCGAATTGATGAAGATGCTTCGGAGCTGCACATTCCCGTTTTGCCTTATCAGTTTATTCAGGTGGGCATGCGCATCGGCACATGGGTTGCAGTACATATTGCTCACCATCACCAGCACCACCTCCCCTTCTGGGTTACCAGTTACTATCCCTATTTGCTCCCAGCCCGCTGCTGTGCGCGCCTGCTGTTGCAGTTCAGTGTAGAACACCCCCGGATTGTACTTCAACCTCAGGTAGGACGGGTAGTACCGGTCGTACCCTTTAGCCTTAATCAGCAAAGGCTTTAGCACATACCAGCCGGCAATGGGCGCTACCACACAGCCGCCTATGCAAAAAAGGAAATCTACGTTGTAAAGGTAAAAATGAAAATAAGCCCTTGGCCAGAAGATCACGGCAAAACAGAGCAGTTCAAGAAGCAATATTGCCTGTGTGGCAATACAAAGCTTACACCATTGCTTCAGCACCACACCCTGGTAATACAAGCTATAGATCACAAACGGGATAGTAGCAGCATTGAAGATGGCAAGGGTTAGGCGTTTCTCTCTGAATGTAAGTAAGGGCAGCAACAGTATCAGTGTAGTGGATGCAAAGTAAAAGAAACCGATCTCACCCAGCCCTATCCCCAGTATTTTTGCGCCCTTACTGCTCAGCACAGCATCGCAGTTTATCTTTTTGCTATTGCCGGCTGCACACACTTTCTTTACTATTGGGTTGTTCTTATCCAGCTCATACAGCAGCAGCAGGCACGCCACTATACACCCTGCCACCTTTAGCAGCAGCACCGGCGCCAGCTTACTGTAATTATCATCAGAAATAAATAAGTATTCCACTAACAGGAAAACAAAAGCGGCCAATCCCGCCAGTCCCCAACGTTTGAACGCTTTCATTTTCTCCAGCCACAGGTTCCGCTCATAGTCCGCCTCGCCGCTCTCTTCACCCGGCTCCGCCAGCCACACCACACCATCAAAGCTTTTTGCAAACTCCTCCTTGCTTTCCACTATGTCCTTACTGCCTTCATAGCTATACACTATTGCATCATCCTTTACCGCCGTTACCAGCACAAAATCCTTACCCGCACCTGTCTTTCGCATTGCCAGAAACGGCACCGGCACCCTCGGCAGATCCTCTGCCTCCATTTTAAATGCCTTGCTCGGGATGTTGTATTTTGCAAACGTCTTTGTGAGGCACGCCACACTGGGATAGTATGGGCTTTCCTCCAAGTCTTTGCTTAGCGCGGCCCTCGTCACCTTTGCACCAATAAGCGCAGCATACCTCGCGGCAACATTCGTTAGTTGTGTGTCTGCTATTCCCGACATTATTTATCTGTGAAGAATAAAAGTAAACATATCCGCCTCATATTTATACAGATACCAGATGCCCTACCCACAGAAACAAAAAAACGCCGGCATTACGCCCGCGTTAAATATCTGATTGTTATTCTACAGTTGAGGACTTATAACCAGCTAAATGCATGGTTCCCCCTTCAGGGGGGGCAGGGGGTGGCGGAAGGGGGGTTACTGCTTCGTATACGTCTGCCCGGTAAAAGTGATCTTACTACCGTCCTCAGATATGGTAAGCGGAGTAACACCAAAATTATAGTCCACCATTATCTTATTTCCCTTGGCAGAGGATACCGCATAGCGCTTGTTATCGCTGCCGTCCTTTTTGTTCGGGTGGCGGTACACGATCACAAAACCACCATCCTTGAATATCTCTACAAAATGGTTCGGGTCTTGTGTATCCTTCCAGCTCCCGAAGAACGCGGCCTTTACCTCCACAGTGCCCTGCCTGGCTTCTGCCTGTGCATAGGTTGATTCATTGTTTCCAAGCATCAACAACGTAAACAAAACCGCAAAAACCTGTACAATACCGATGCTTTTAAATTTGAGTGCCTTTAGGGTAATATTTTTCACTTCGAATTTCATTTAGTCGTGCAAAGCTAATGAATATTCTATCAGCTCATACCTCTTTCGGTTCGTTAACAGGCCCATTCCTGCTCAAGACTTTTCCAACGCTAACCTGCTACCTAAAAACGCGGGTACGCGAACCGGCGAAAGCACCTCGATCCGATATCAGTAAATTCCCCCAATCAAAATTAAGTTCAATCAAATTGGCATGCGCGGTTTAAACGAAATAAACGGTTTATCAAAGTACAAAAACAGGAATTAATAATTACATAACATTAAGGTAAACATTTGGTAACGATGAGTTTAAACTACTTAAGTAATACGAATCTAATTTTGCCTAAACATTAATAAATCATGAAGAAATCATTATTTTTTTTACTGCTTTCGCCACTTTCCTTGTTAGCGCAACCAGATTCAACAAAAACCGAAGCCCCAAAAAAGACACACTGGTACGATCATATTTCGGTTCGCGGATATATGCAGGTGCGTTATAACAGGTTGTTGGAAACTAATCCCAAATTCAAGAATGAGCAGGGTGACAAATCCATTGGCGAAGGCGGCGGCATATTTATCAGGCGTATGAGGCTTATATTCTTTGGCCAGATACATGAGCGCGTCTATTTTTATGTGCAGCCTGATCTTGCAAGCGCAGTGAACAGCACCACTCAAAATTTCATGCAAATGCGCGACGCTTATGTAGATGTAGGTTTTGATAAAAAGAATGAATTCAGGATTAGATTGGGACAAAGTAAGGTGCCTTTCGGATTTGAGAATATGCAATCGAGCCAGAACAGGATGCCACTTGACCGCACCGATGCTATCAACAGTGCGCTTGCCAACGAGCGCGACCTCGGCGCATTCTTCTACTGGGCGCCTGATAAGATCAGGAAGCGCTTTTCACAATTAGTTGCAGACGGATTAAAAGGATCAGGTGACTATGGAGTTGTGGCACTTGGCGTATTTAACGGGCAAACCGCCAACAAACCGGAGCTAAACAACCAGTTGCACGCAGTTGCACGCATCGCCTACCCGTTAAAAATTGGCCGGCAAATCGTAGAGCCGTCCATACAGGGATATACCGGCAATTTTGTAATGCCTGCAGACATGGTCAATACAGGTGTAAAGCTACGTGGCGATAAAACGTACCTCGACAAACGTGTGGGAGCATCAATAGTTGTATATCCGCAGCCATTTGGATTCCAGGCTGAGTATAATATCGGCACTGGCCCAAGGTTCAACGCATCTAAAGACTCCATCGTATCATCGGATATTAGCGGTGGATATGCTATGATCAGTTACTGCCTGAAATATAAAAACCAGGCATTCTTTCCATTTGTTAGGGTACAAGAATATAGTGGCGGGAAAAAACAGGAGATGGACGCCCGCAGCTATAGCACAAATGGGCTGGAGACGGAAGCTGGTATAGAATGGCAACCGGTGAAATGCTTTGAACTAACGGTGCAATACACCATCGGTGATAGAAAATATGAAGATTATAAAACCAAAAACAACACCCAGGCCGGACAATTCCTGCGCCTCCAGGCTCAGGTAAACTTTTAGTCTCATTATTGTCTCACTTATCAGCGCGGCGGATTTTTAATGTCTGCCGCGCTGTTTTTTATAGTATCCTGTATTATACTCCTTCAGCCGCGGGTTTTCACCTGTCTTTTATATCATCATAAAATTTCGCCATGGTAATATTCACATACGGGATCAGCCAAAGAAAGCCAATTCCCAAAGTAAGCACACAAAGCAGCGCCAGCAGAAAAAATCTCAGGCAGAGATAGAAAAGCTTCCATTTGTAACCGTCCATCAACTGCTTACTCTTGTTCAGTGCATCCATTGGTCTTAGCGAATGATCGTCAGCGAGGAGGTAAAACGTCATTGAATAAGACATCGCGGCGATAATTCCCGGAATAATAAGCAGCAACATCCACAACACAATAAACAGCATCATAAGCAGGTAAGTGGCAAGCGCCGTCCCGAATGCCTTAAATCCGTCAAATATCTGCTCCAGCCTTGCCTCCTCTCCCCTTGACATTGTCAGAGAAAATTTTGCTGCCCCAAGCATCATTGGTCCCGAAATGAGCAACGACACGATACCGGTTTGCGGCTTTGCTCCAAATGCGCATACTATTAATGAGTAGATGAGAAAAGTGCCGATAGCAAGAGCCCATTTTCCTTTTAGCGATGCTTTTGCATCCCGCATCAAAATGATATTATCTGTTCCCATGATTTTTTTAAACAAAAGAAACCATAAACGCACAATTAAGGTATGATAATGCTCAACCTGGTCTATGACACATATCAAATCAGTTCTGCTATTTTCCTGACCACCGTCATAGTCCAGGCAAATGCGTCATGCTAGTTTTGGCAGCAAAAATTAATTTATGCCAATTCAATATGTTATTGATCCGGGAATACCGTCCGGCAGGATAGCCCCGACAAGTAACACGATACAAAAAGTCATGCTCGTTTGCGGTATCGCATCATCGCTGTTCTACGTGGCAATGAACATATTTATCCCAATGTTTTTCAAGGGTTACCGAAGCACCTCTCAAACCGTTAGTGAACTGTCTGCTGTCGGCGCGCCAACACGGGCGCTATGGGTTTCGCTGGGTATGGTATATACGGTCCTGATCACCATTTTCGGGCTCGGTATATGGAGAACAACACTTCAGAACCGGAGACTTCGTATGGTCGGAGCGCTGATTTTCATCTACGGGATACTCAATGTTATCTGGCCGTTTACGCCAATGCACCAGCGCGAAGTACTGGCAGCAGGAGGTGAAACAATTTCCGATACATTGCATCTGGTAATGGCAGGACTCACTGTTCTGGTCATGGTGCTGGCCATAAGTTTCGGTGCTGCATCATTCGGGAAACAGTTCCGGGTCTATTCTATCGCCACAATATTTACGCTGCTCATATTCGGCATACTTACAGCTTTAGATGCGCCAAAAGTACAGGCCAACCTCCCTACTCCTTATGCGGGAGTCTGGGAACGGATCAATATCGGAGTATTTCTGTTGTGGGTTGTAATTTTGGCCATTGCCGCATGGCCGCCAAAAGTGAAGCCCGAACCGCTCAATAAGATTGGCAATTCAAATTCAAATTCAAATTCAAATTAAACTAAAACTACAGCACTACTTCTTTTTCACAGCATCTACCTGCTGAGGATTTCCCATTTTACCGGTCTGGTAATCATTGATGCATTTCTTTATTTCCTCTTCCGTATTCATAACAAACGGACCATAGGCAAACACAGGTTCATTATGCGGCCTGCCGCCCAGCATCAGTATCTCCGCATCACTTTCGCTGAATACATTTACAAAGCTCTCACCCCGCTCATATAACGCCACCTGGTTCTGGTTGATCTCTTTTCTTCCCTCTGTTTCTATCTTGCCGTTTATCACATAGATAAAGGCATTGTGCTGAGGATCGGTAGGTATGCTCAGTTTAGCGCCAGCCTTCAGATTGATGTGAAAGTAAAATACGGGAAACAGCGTTTCTACCTTCGACTTCACTCCAAACAGATCCCCCAGCACTACATTGGCCGTATAATGCTTTTCATTGATCGTAGCCATCTTCTCAGGGTGAAAGACATCTGTAGCCGGCGCTACCTGCTTATATTTCGATGGCATATTCAGCCATATCTGGAAACCATGATACACACCACCATGATCATACAACCCCTGTCCCGTCTCCTCCATATGGATGGCTCCCCGGCCAGATGTGAACATCATAAAATCACCCTTACTTATCTGCAGATCATAGTTAAGGCTATCGCGATGGTGCCCGTTTCCCGCCAGAAAATAAGTGGTAGGGATAATTCCCGCATGGGGATGCGCATCTACCCTCAATGGCTTAGCACGCGGATCCACCTTCACCGGTCCAAACTCATCAAAGAATACATATGGCGATACATAATCGTTATTATCTCCGGCAAATGCGCGCAGCACCGGCAGCGTACCAACCATCGTTTTATTTGCGCTGATCACCTGGCGCACTTTTCTCCCCTTACTATCCATCAGGCCTGATGCCGCTTTCAGCAGGTTGGGCACCGCGATCGATGCACCTATTATAGCCGACCCTTTTATAAATTCGCTGCGCTTCATACTTTATATTTTATATAAAGGTAAATGACGCGGCTGTTATTTCGCTTTAAGGGAGATCAGTCTTTCTTATGCTCATATAGAAACATAAAAACGCCCATAAGCAAAGAGACCATACTCATGGGCAGCGACACACCAGGCTCAATGCCATACCCATATATTGCAGGAAATAACTTTTCAATCTCCATAGGTACAGGTAACAAGAATGATGCAAGTTTGGGATTTTATGGATGGTGAACTACGATAAGCCACGCGATTAAGCATCAATGCACTTTTAATAAGTATTTTGTAAAAGCCCCTCGCGGGCCTTTTTTTTATCGCACCTCGCAGGAAATCTCTTTTGAGTTATATAACATTATTAATAACTTAAAATTATATGCGCAAAAAGCACCTTAAATATTTCCTTTTCTCATAGCGAGCTATATCTTTATAGACCTAAGCTATTTTTTATGAGGATAGGTTTTTTACATAAAGCCTCCTGCTACATACTATTTGTATTTTTCATTTGTTGCAATGCAACTCAGGTAGCTTATTGTCAGAACACCACTAATCCCGCCGATACCATTCTCAAAAGCAAAAAAGATGTTGCGGCGCCAAACACACATAAACTACGCGTCACTTACGACAATGCGGGCATTGAAAAGAATGGCCATGTTCAAATAAAAGGAATAGTATCAGCCGGTGTCAGTGAACCGGAAATTGCCGAAACAAAGGATAGCAGTGTCGTGGCCGATGCACCGCCACATCCCACACCCATGCCCGCGCGCAGCAAGGAACCAAATACTATAAACAAGGACGTCGTAACCCGTACTTATGAGGCCGCACCCTACGAAGAATCAATTGATCCGCTGATCAGTAAATATGCCGGGATCGTGGAGCAAGATGTGCATGAGATCAATAATTATCCATTGTACCGCTTCATTGACCAATGGTATGGTGCGCCCTACAAATACGGCGGTACTGACTTGAGCGGTATCGACTGCTCCGCGTTTTCCCAGAAACTTTACGACAAAGTATACAGCACAGGTATTGTGCGCACCGCAAGGCAACAACGCAAAGCCGCCGAACGCATTAAAGAATATGACGATGCTGCTGAAGGCGACCTTGTTTTCTTCCGTATACACCGCATCCGCATTTCTCACGTTGGCATCTACCTTGCAAACGGTTACTTTGTGCATGCCTCGCGATCGCATGGCGTAGTTATAAGCAGCCTGAATACTCCCTATTGGCGGCACCGCTATGCTGGCTGCGGCAGGGTTCAAAGGGAGAACAAAGCAGTTTACGAATCTGATTATTCGGTAAGCCCTTCTCAATAACCGGCAGTAAAATAAATTGCATAGTTTTACGCGACACCTTTCTATCCGATCTCAATTTGAAAAACATCCCCGCTTCTTTATTGCACGAATTGCAGTCCGTGAAAGGCTTTAATGAAGCAGACTTCCTTGCAGCCCATACCTTGCCGCCACCCGTTTCGGTGCGTATAAATCCCGCAAAAGAAATCGGGTTATTCGCTACCAACGAAAGGATTCCCTGGTGCAGTAATGGAGTATACCTGAATGAGCGACCCGTATTTACCCTCGACCCCGCCTACCATGCCGGAGCATACTATGTACAGGAAGCTTCCTCCATGTTCATAGAGCACATGCTGAAAAATGTGCTTCTCGATAAAAAAGGCCTCCGTGTGCTCGACCTCTGTGCTGCCCCCGGCGGAAAAAGCACCCTTATTGCTTCTTTGCTGGACAAAGACAGCCTGCTCATCTCCAATGAGGTAATTCGCACCCGTGCTTCTATTCTTGACGAGAACATGACCCGGTGGGGACATATGAATACCTGGGTTACCAGCAATGATCCCCGCGATCTGGGCCGGTTAAAAGGATATTTCGATGTTGTCGTGGTTGATGCCCCCTGCAGCGGCTCCGGACTCTGGCGCAAGGACCCTCGCGCTCTTGATGAATGGAGCCAGGCGAATGTGCAGATGTGTGGTGAGCGGCAGCAGCGAATATTGGCAGATGTATGGCCCGCACTGAAACAGGATGGTATTTTGATCTACGCCACATGCTCCTACTCACCGCAGGAAGATGAGCAAATACTAGACTGGCTGGCCGGGGAATACAAAGTAGAAACACCTGAATTAGCAGTGCCCGGCGAATGGAACATAGTACCGGTGACCACCGGCAACGGTCTCACCGGCTATCGTTTTTATCCGCATAAAGTAAAGGGAGAAGGTTTTTTTATAGCCGCCATACTGAAAAAGGAAGAAGCGGATACCCTACGCCCGGTAAGATTCAAACCAGCAAACGACAAAAAGATACAACAGCAGGCCGGCCATTTGCTTAGGGCCGATGATCTCGTTTTCATTCAGACCGACAAGGAAAACTACAGTGCAATGCCCGCCGGCCATGAAGCGGATATGCATCTGCTGCAACAAGCCGTTTATCTGCGCAAAACAGGTTTAAAACTAGGCAAGCCCGCTGCAAAAGAATGGCTTCCGGAACACGAAGTCGCCCTCAGTATTGATACAAACGCCAACATACCCTTTGTTGAAGCAGACCGCGAACAGGCGCTTCGCTTTCTGAAACGTGAGGAAATGGGGATTTCCGGCTTGTCCAAAGGATGGCAAATAATCCGGTACAACGGGCTGGGCCTGGGGTGGGTAAAAGCGCTGGATAACCGGGTAAACAACTACCTGCCCAAGCAATGGCGCATCCGGATGGATATAGAATAGCTCTGTTTTCGCCTCGTTCCTGTATTAATTTTAACATCCGGCAGGCAGGGATTTGGGCATAAATGTTGTACTTTTCGCAACAAATTCGATGGTATTATGTTGAAGTACTTATCTGTTTTTTTATTGTCCATACTTGGTTTTAGTGCTATAGCGCAGGAGGCCGATAGCATTTTTGCTGTGCGCAGGGGCGCAAAATGGGCGGTAAAATATGAACTGAAACAAGGTGAAAACCTGCGTATGCTTGCTCACCGGTTCTATGTTAACGAAAGAGACATAGATTTTGACATAGACTTCGATAAAACCAAGAAACCAACTCCGGGCACAACTGTTTTCATCCCTGCGGCAAGCCAGAACTACTCTTTGAGCAAACCTTCTGTGCTCGACACACGGGATATGCACGAAATGTACTATCACGTTGGTGGTCATGATGACATTGGCATCATAAGCACTTATGCCGGCGTTACAAAAACCACCATGCGCATGTGGAACAACCTTCATGGCAATACCCTTGCCGAAGGCCAGGTATTGTTTATTGGCTGGCTGAAAATGATAGGTCGCGATACTACCGAAAACCCGCTTCGCGAATCTGCATATCCTTCCCAGCCCAAAAAAGTGGTAGCTGCCGATACTTCAAAGCTGCACATCATTGGCGGGCTTGATACCATATACAACCGGCAAACCAATAACGGCATGAATGTGCTTACCGAGAAAGGCACTGCCGTATTCTTTGAAAAGCCCGGAAAACTCAGTGCTTACCAGGCCTTTCACAATGTTACGCCACGCGGCACTATTGTTAAGGTTTTCAACCCGGGCACAGGCAAAACCATCTATGTAAAAGTGCTGGGACCTATACCCGACACTAAGCTTTTTTCAGGTAGCATCATTGGCATTTGCGATGCTGCAAAAGAAGCCCTCGGCATCACAGAAAGCAAGGCTTGGGTTGAATTATCCTATCCGGCAAATTAAGAAATTAGCCTGCTTTCAAAATTTTTTTGAACAAAGCAAAATTGAAAATTGTCATGGTGAGCCCCGGCGAACCATGATGCCGGATTGAGCACTTGGCCTGATAGCATTTTGATAGCACCATTTTTACTTTGAAATGAAAGTACTGATTATTCGTTTTTCCTCTATTGGCGATATTGTATTGACTACACCGGTGATCCGCTGCCTGAAACAGCAGCACAAAGATGTAGCGATACACTATCTGACTAAAGCCACGTATGCAGCCTTGCTTACCGGCAATCCCTATATCGACAAATTCCACTTCCTCGGTGAGGATCTCGATGCCGCAATCGAAGAACTAAAAAAAGAAAAGTTCGATTATGTCATAGACCTCCACCACAACCTGCGTACCATGCGCGTAAAAAAAGCGCTCAACGTAAAAAGCTATTCATTCCCCAAGATGAACGTGCAAAAGTGGTTGCTTACAAACCTGAAGATAAACATGATGCCCGATAAGAGCATTGTGGAAAGGTACTTTGAAACAGTTAGCACACTCGGTGTCACCAACGATGGCAAAGGGCTGGACTACTTCCTCCCGGAAAACAAAAAGCTCAGCAACAGCGATATACCGATGAGCCATTGGGGCGGATATGTGGGCTGCGTCATCGGCGGATCATACAACACCAAAAAGCTGCCGGTGGACCAATGGAAGAAATTCTGCGAACTGGTTCCCTACCCTGTCGTTTTACTTGGTGGCCCCGAAGATGGCGGCGATGGTCAGGTGATAGCTGCGCAGGACCCCATAAAAATATACAACTCCTGCGGCAAATTCGACCTGAACGAATCTGCTGAGCTGGTCAAGATAGCCCGAGTAATAGTTAGCAACGATACCGGCCTCATGCACATCGCCGCGGCCTTTCAGAAGCCCGTTATTTCCCTTTGGGGTAATACGTCACCCGAAATGGGCATGTTCCCCTACTATGGCTTCAACAATCTGAAAACGCGCGTAGCCCCGCAGTCGGTAATAATGGAAATGGATAAACTAAGCTGCCACCCCTGCAGCAAGCTAGGCTACAACCGCTGCCCTAAAAGACACTTCAAGTGTATGAATGACTTAGATATGGCTGTTGCTGTGGAAGATGTAAAACGCCTGTGGAGTGACGTAGTAGCGAAGAAGTAAGTATATCTGTTGCACGCTGACTAAATTGAGTGGGCACGAGTCACCCACGCTCAATGCTTTGGTGCTCGCGCCGGTATGGCGTTGTCGGGATGATAGCAGATCCTCAACTGCCTTTCTTATATAATGGCTCACTGCGGCCTGATCACGGTCAGGACGACCTTAATGCGCCTCCCTGCTTTGTAGCGCGAAACATGCACCGGCGCGCTGTACTAGGTATAAATACCTATTTTATAAAACAGGTATTTATGCTTATAAACACTGTTGTAAAGCCACATAGCTTTACAGTAAAATCAACAGTGATGAAAAATACCTACCTTCTTTTAGTTGCGCTTTTTATGGCCTTATCTGCCTGGGCACAGCCACTGCTCCCGAAAAACAATCTCCACGGCAGGATGGCCCAAAGGCCCGATCGGGCTGGTATCAATCCATCTGCCGTAAAACATAATGGCAACAGAACTACCAGTAGCGGAGGCAGCTGGTATGGATACAAGGCATATATGGATACCGTTGTTGCCCTCGGCGCAGTTGCGGCTACCAGCGTAGAGCTTATCGCGCCATACCTATGGAACGATACCGCTTCAAAGGACGCATATACGACGGGTATATTTCATAATACCATGGTTTCCTATGGCTATATTTACAATCCTGTATTCCCGGGTTTCCACACACACTTGGGCCTCCCGGTTATTACCGCTGCAGATGCCTATACAGTTGACTCGCTGACATTATATGGCATCTATGGTATTAACCCCGCAAAAACAGGTGTGGTGGATACACTTAAAGTAGGTTATGTGTTTGGGACTGCCTCATTTGACGGGGACGATATAGAGGTTGATAGCGAATACTGCTCCTATTGTAAATATGACAGCGCAGAAAATATCGGTATGGGCACTACTTTCCACGAACAGATACTGACCATATCAACCGGCCCATCTTCAAATACGAACATCAACTGGGGCGATACATTGAGCAACGGCGTTATGTACCATCCGTTTGGGTTCGATGTTCCTGCCGCCGTGCCGGCAGGTAATTTACTGGGCATTACTGTGAGCTTTAAGAGCGGCGATCCATCCTTTGCATTTGGCGATATCGTATATACGGCTGCAGGAACTTACAACTATAATATGTTCCGCCCGCTCGTAGCTTATTATTATGACAGTGTGAGCTCCGTTGTGGGGCCATTTGCTGATTCCAGCGATATGAACTGCGGCCAGTTCAAAACACTTCCCAGCTTTGAGAATGGCTGGCAGTATTATTATGTCCCCATGTGGGCATGGACTTCCGGCGGTGGCACTTCAATGTATCAATATCCCGTAATGGATATGCACGCATATCCCGGCCTTCCTCTTCCGTTAGGTACTGCAAGCACGGCAATCGTAATGCAGGCTCACGCCATGCCTAACCCGGCTAATAATGCAACCGCCATTGTTTTCAGGCTGGATGCCCCATCGAATGTGAATGTGACCTTTATGGACGCTACCGGCCAGTTAGTAGCTGCACAACAGTTTGATAATGTGAACAGCGGCAGTGCTGTTATTAACACCGCCAATTTTGCACCCGGTATCTACTTCTACTCAGTTACAACAAACAATAGACGCATGACGGGGAATGTGGTTGTAGCACATTGATCACCGCTCATAACTTCAGAAAAAAAACTGAAGCTAATCCAGCGTATCAAACAACTCCATCATATCCATTGAAAACTCGGGTAACACACCGGCGTGATAATAACATCACCAATGGAGACACGAATGCACGGCACCTTGTTTTAGCAAAAATCCCCGAATACTACGTTCTTGACTTTCATTAACCCTACACGCGCCTCAATTAGAAAGGAAAAATCAAAACCTCCATCACACCAGATACTTCCCCACTATCGGCACCCGTCGCCCGATCCCAAATGCCTTGGGTGATACCCGTATGATCGGGCAGAACTGGTTACGCTTATACTCGTTATTGTTCACCAGCTTCAGAATACGTGAAACAAGCGCTGCATCATTACCAAGGCTTACTATTTCCCTCGGCCCTTGTCTGCGCTCTATGTATTGGTAAAGTATCGGATCCAGCACATCATACTCGGGCAGGCTGTCGCTGTCTTTCTGATCATGCCGCAACTCTGCGCTTGGTTCTTTATCTATTATGTTCTGAGGAATGATCTCCCTGTCCCTGTTTATATAACGCGCCAATGTATAGACCTGCATTTTATACAGATCTCCCAACACCCCCAGACCTCCGGCCATATCGCCATACAGCGTACCATAGCCGGTAGCCAGTTCACTTTTATTGGAAGTATTAAGTAGTATAGAACCAAACTTATTAGACAGCGCCATCACCATTGCCCCACGTATCCGCGACTGCAGGTTTTCTTCAGCCACATTGAATGGAAGACCTTCAAACACCGGCTTCAGGGCTGTTTCATAAGCTTTAAAAACCCCTTCTATCGGGATCATATCATAATGATTCCCCAGGTTCCTCGACAGTTGCTCCGCATCACTCACCGAATGTGAAGTAGAAAACTGCGAAGGCAGCAGCAAGGCGCTTACATTCTCCGCTCCCAACGCCTCACATGCCAGCGCCAGCACTACCGCACTATCTATTCCACCCGATGAGGCTACAATCGCCTTGGTAAAACCCATCTTGCCAAAATAATCGCGAATACCCAGCAACAACGCTTTATGTATCTGCGCTATCCCCTTCTGCGGATCTAACTCCCACGGCATTGGCATTAATTCGTCAACAGTGTCTGCATTCCGCACAATGGCATCCGCAAACGAACCATCCTCATTCCAGGTAACACTTGCCAGCGCCTCCACAAAATAAGGCAGCTCCATATGCAGGCTGCCGTTCACATCCATCACCATAGATCCGCCATCAAACACGATCTCTGTCTGTGACCCTATTGTATTGCAATACACCATCGGCAGGTCATACTTTAGCACATTCCGTTTCACGATCCCCTTCCGGCCATCTTCATGAGTATAGTCAAACGGCGAAGCGCTCAGGTTGATCATTATATCCGGCTGCTGCTTTATCAGTTCATCCATCGGGCATATACGGTATAGCGGGTCGTCGCCCAGGTTCCATATGTCCTCACAAATGGTCACCGCCAGCCGCTTCCCTTTAAACGTCAGCACATTCCATTCATAGGCAGGCTCAAAGTAGCGGTACTCATCAAAAATATCATAGTTCGGCAGCAGCGATTTATGCACAACCCCTTTTATCTTTTGTTCATAAAGCAGGTAGGCGCTGTTGAACAGGTCCTTTCCTTCCACCTTCGCATTCCGCGATGGACAACCCACGAGCACCCCTATCGTATCTGCCGCCAGTCGTATCTTATCTATAGCCGCCAGTGCCTGCTCTATAAAATCATCAAACTCCAGGAAATCCCGCGGCGGATAACCACACACACTTAGCTCCGAGAAAACAATAAGATCTCCCCCCTGCTTCTTCGCTTCTTCTATTGCCGATATGATCTTAGCCGTATTAGCCTCGAAATTGCCTATGTGGTAGTTCTGTTGTGCGAGGAATATTTTCATGAATTAGATATGAGCTAGTCTATTTGCTGGCCTACAAGAAACTAGTGACTATAGCTTTTTCTACGCGTATCTGCGAGGTAAACAACTATAATCGTATTATTTCTAAACCGGTAAAATAATCTGTTATGCTTTGTTATTAATAAACCTCTTAGGTTAGTTTTGTCAGAGTATGCGCCTAAATGTGGATGGACGCTGAGCAATGTCAAGGCACTATTTATTTTATCTTGAAATTCATCAGCTGCTTTTTTGCCCCATTCCTTTTCAAGATAAGTTAACACAGTAAGTAAGTTATTCGCGTAGCGTTTTTTGAATACTATTTTGTACCCCACCTGGCAAACATTTTTTTATAATCATCTTCGGAAATAGTGTCCTTTTCATCAGATTCCTGGGCTAACGAAAGTAATTCCTGCATTTGATGCTTGTCTAAACCATCAGTAATATCTTTACCGCTGTTGTGGGTATAATAACCCAATGTTTCCTGGAGCATTTCCAATGTCTGCTCATCATTGATAGTACCTATTTGCTGAATAAGACTCGACCTCCGCTCTGAAAGATTCATACCTTTATTTCTTTTATGTAAAGTTAAGAAATTATTACATAAGAACGTCTTAATTCGCCCTATGGAAACCATGTTCACTAACCTTTCCTACAAATTTATTCTCTGACAGCCTCCACGCGCCTCACAACCCACACAAAAACGCCATAGTGTCCACCCCATCTGCATACTCGCTTAGCGCAGGCTTCTGCGAGTCGCCAAACGGCACCAGCCCCGCTCCTACCCCTATTATCGCCTGTATCTCTTCACTGCCTTTTAGCTCTTTCATCAGCACGTTCTTATCATCATAAAATCTGTAGTGCAGCACACTCACGGCCGAGAACGGAAAATTATTTTCCACCATCAGCAGCGATTCATTGCTCATGTACGGCACCCTGTTAAGTAAGTAAATCGCCAGGTGATAGTCGTAATTATTCTTATACTTATTAAGGTCGGCATAGTCATTATGCTTGTTAAATGCCCTCAACAGCCGCTCAAAATCATACCCTTTCGGCACACACACCTGCGTCACATTCCTGCAGCCAAGCCCGTAGTATAGATACACATCATCCGCCAGCAGCGCCAGTTCGTCATCTGTCTCCGCTCCATCCAGCACAGCCACAGATGTCCTGTTCTTCCTGATAATGTGCGGGTACTTGCCAAAGTACTGCTCAAAATACCTCGCGGTATTATTGCTCCCCGTAGCTATATAGGCATCACAATCATTCAGCCGGTCCGCTATCTTCACCTGGTCCGCTACTTCCGGCTCCCACTCACCCAGTTTCAGCAGCAGGTATTTCAGCAACACCTCGTCTTTCGATGATTGCTTGATCAGTAACTGGTGACCACTCACAAACCCGCACAAAAAATCATGAAACCCCACAAGCGGAATATTTCCCGCCATTACGATCCCCACCTTCCTCACTTGCTCAGGCAGTGTATATTTTGCCACCCACTCCTCCAGTTTCTCTTTCTTCAGGAACTGGTCTGCAATATTCTCTATAGCCAGCGATATATGCGCCGGTGTGAACCACGGATTAGCGTTCACAGCCCGGTCCTGGGCATCCATCCAGTTCACATCATTCCGTTCCAGGTATTCACCCAGGTTGCTCAGCAGCTCTATCCGCCTGCCCAATGTTATGCTGTTTGTCATAAAGTATCTTATTCCTTACTGATAGTAATTACAGTAATATCAAATTTCGGTTTTATTTGCCAACCGAAGATTATAGTATTTGACGCGAAGTTGTAACTTTGTGCGCACATAAACTAAATATACAGACCTCTTATGGCTATTAAGATCACCGATGAATGTATTAACTGTGGCGCATGTGAGCCTGAATGTCCTAATAATGCGATCTATGAAGGCGGCGTTGAATGGGCCATCGCCGACGGCACCAACGTGAAAGGTGCGTTTACACTGATGGACGGTTCCGTTACCGATGCCTTGGCTCCGCATACTCCAATAGCCGTAGATGTATATTATATCACTCCGAATAAATGCACAGAATGCCAGGGCTTTCACGAAGAACCACAATGCGCTGCTGTTTGCCCGGTAGACTGCTGTGTACCCGATGAAATGTACCGCGAGACTGTTGAAGAATTACTTGAGAAAAAAGAAAAGATGCACCTTTAATTGATAAGTCGTCTTGCAGCATGACTCCTGGAACTAATCAGCCTTGGGCTTATCCACTCGTTTCCAACTGTCGTCTGTTTTCTTGGCTGCCTCATCAAGTGTATTAGCTATCGCTTTCAGAAAACCCGGACCAAAGTTCGCCCCCCTGATATTCTTGGTGCTATCGCGGTACTGAATTGTAAATATCAGCCCTGGAAGGTCCTGGATACGGTTTTCGTAAAAATTACTGCAGGTGTCCACCCGGTAAAGTTTCACCTGGTCAATTATTTCTTTGGCCTTTGCTGCACCTATATTTTTGGTATACACTCCTGTGTCCGGGTTAAAACGAATAGCGGTATAAGTAGCAGTACCGTCACCTTTCACCTCGATCTTATATTGTGGGCAACGGCCAAAGCACGCCGTTCTGTGCATTGATACGGATAATACCTCCTGTGTTTGAGGTTTTTTCTTTTTTTTACGCTTATGGTGCCGTGCATTCACAGATACTCCAACCAGCAGCGCTAAAATGATCAATGCTATTTTCTTCATTTTTTATATTTTACACACTCAAAGATACTTTTATAATTGCAAATGTCCCTGGCAGAATTGTTAAATCAAACGCCCGCGACAGCCCACTATTGATCACTATTTATTTGCTTGAAAGACCGGGAACATGCCACCAAGAGACGAACATGAAGAACTGTTTTATCAGATTGCACTCACCTTTGTGCCAGGAATAGGTGCCAAAACCGGCCGCGTGCTGCTGGAACAAGCAGGCAACGCAACTACAATTTTCAAAACCCCTCTTAAAGAGCTCAGGCACATAGATGGTATCGGCGAGGTAAAAGTAAAGGGATTCAAGGATCCCGATGTGATGGTAAGAGCCGAGCGCGAATTGAACTTCATCCTTAAAAAAGACATTGACGTCCGCTACCACGGTCACAACTACCCGGCCCGCCTTAGCAACTGCAGCGATGCTCCATTGGTACTCTACTATAAAGGCAATGCAGACCTTGACGCCACACGCATCATAGCCATAGTTGGCACCCGCAAGAATACAGACTACGGGCACAAACTCTGCGAAGAGCTGGTGGAGGGCCTTCAATCGCTCGATAATGTGCTCATTGTTAGCGGACTTGCCCTGGGAATAGACGCCATTGCTCATAAGAAAAGCGTGCAGCTCGGTATACCCACTGTTGGAGTGCTGGGCCACGGCCTCGACAGGATCTACCCGTACAACCACAAAGAACTATCGGAACAGATGATTGCCCATGGCGGCATACTCGCCGAGTTCCCCTCCGAAACCCTGCCGGACCGCAATAACTTCCCCATGAGAAATCGCATCGTTGCCGGCCTCAGTGATGTTACAGTAGTTGTAGAAAGCCACTCGGCTGGCGGAGCACTCATTACTGCTCATATGGCCAGCGGCTACAACCGGGAGGTAGCAGCATTCCCGGGCCGTGTCAGCGACAGCCGCAGTGTCGGATGCAATGAGCTCATACGCACCAACATAGCCGCCATGATCACAAAAGCAGGCGACCTCATCGAGATGATGAACTGGAGCAAAGACAACAAACCTAAAGCAGTGCAAAAGCAACTGTTTATCAATCTTTCTCCCGATGAACAGAAGATCGTTGATATCCTGAATGGCAAAGACAGTGTCCACTCCGACGAGCTCTTTCACACCACCGGCCTCGCAAATTCCCTGCTCGCCTCCACGCTCCTCCAACTCGAAATGCAGGGCATTATAAAATCCCTACCCGGCAAGCTATATAGAATGTACTAAAGCACTGTCCTTATGAGCGCTCAATTTCCTGCGAAAAAACTCTTTAAAAATGACATCCTGCAGATAATATGAGATTGGCTCGGGCATACGTTACTCTTCCCCTCTGCAGAGGGGCCAGGGGTGTGTCCTAACGCGAATGACAACCCCGAGACCACACCAAAAATTAAAACCACCCAAGAAATAATGCAGGCATTCCCCGCTTTTTATATATTTGTAAAAGTTAGAAACTCACTATGGCCATACATGATCTTCAGCGCATATTACTTATTGATGATGACGCAGGGAATAATACGGTAAGCAGGATATTTTTAAAGAAAGTAGTCATTGAAACCGAGATCGTAGCTTTTACCGATCCCGAACAGGGCCTTGAGTATATTGCCACAGAATACGCTAAGAATCCGGTAACAACTATTCTGCTGCTCGATATTAATATGCCCGTACTATCTGGCTGGGATGTACTGGACTCATTTATGCGCATGCCGGAGGACATCAAAAAATACTTCACCATCTACATCCTTACCTCCTCCATCAACAAAGACGACAAAGACAGAGCCGCCGCCCACCCGCTCGTCAGCGCCTACATCGAAAAGCCCATGACCATCGGCCTCCTCAACAGTTTATTTTTAGGGGATTAGGAAACATAGGCATTAGATCCGGAAAAGCAATAACCGTTTTTCATCATAACAACTGATGATAGCAGTTACAAAGCTCAGCACATGATGGCGCCTTTTTGGCGTGATACGATTGATTAGTTAAATATCAAACTGAAGCCGTTACGATTGACGATGCTAAATAATAGCACTGTGGAGAGACAAAACCAGCGCCACATAGGGGAATAGCGAACTGCGTTAACAGCGTAGAGCCTCTTTTTTTGCGCGGAGCGATTCAAAAAAAGTCGCCTTTTCTTTGTTACTTTCTTTTGGCGAAGCAAAAGAAAGTAAAGGCAACACCGGATAAACAACGCGAGCATCCTATACCACAAGAAAATAGCGCCTCAGCCCCTCCGCGGTTAAACCACTTCACCCTCCAGGTCATAATCAAACGCCTTCGTGATCTTCACATTCACGAAATCCCCTATCGGCAGCGCCTTACCGCCATCTATCACTACCTCATTATCTACCTCCACGCTGTCAAACTCTGTGCGGCCAAGGTAGCGGCCACTCTCTTTTTTATCTATCATCACCTTGTAGGTGTTGCCTATCTTCTCCTGGTTCTTTTCATAGCTTATCTCCTGCTGCACCTCCATTATCTCCTGCGCCCGTGCTTCCTTCTCATCGGCCGGTACATCGTCTACCAGGTCGTGGGCCGTGGTATTTTCTTCATGGCTATAAGTGAATATCCCCACACGGTCAAGGCGGGTATCCGTCAGAAACTGTTTCAGGTCTTCCACATCATCACGCGTCTCACCCGGGAAACCCGTTATCAGCGTGGTGCGGATACATATACCCGGCACCCGTTCGCGTACATTCGCTACCAGATCTGTAATCTCATTCCTCGTTATCTGGCGCTTCATAGCCTTCAGCATATTGTCCGATATGTGCTGCAGCGGCATATCCAGGTAGTTACAGATGTTGTCGCGTTCACGCATCACATCCAGTATCTCCAGCGGAAACTTCGATGGATATGCATAATGCAGCCTGATCCAGTGCAGGCCTTCCACATCGCTCAGATGCTTCAGCAGGTCCGGCAGCATACGCTTTTTGTAGATGTCCAGGCCATAGTAGGTCAACTCCTGGGCTATCAGCATCACCTCCTTCACGCCCTTCTTCACTAGTCCTTTAGCCTCAGCAACCACCTCTTCTATTGTCTTAGACACATGCCCGCCCCGCATCAGCGGTATTGCACAAAATGAGCAGGTACGGTTGCACCCCTCCGATATTTTCAGATACGCATAGTGCTTCGGAGTAGCCAGCATGCGCTCACCTATCAGTTCGGCTTTGTAGTCGGCGTTCAGTTGTTTCAGTATCAGCGGCAGCTCCATCGTGCCAAACCACGCATCCACCTCCGGTATCTCCTTTAGCAGGTCGTGGCGGTAGCGCTCACTCAGGCAGCCCGTCACATATACCTTGTCCAGCTTGCCGCTGCGTTTCAGCGCCACCTGCTCCAGTATGGTATTTACACTCTCCTCCTTGGCCTTGTCTATGAATCCGCAGGTGTTCACCACCACTATGTTATGGTCCAGCTTGCGGTTTTCATGGGCCACGTCTATGCCATTGGCAGCAAGCTGGCCACTCAGCACCTCGCTGTCCACCATATTCTTTGAGCAGCCCAGGGTGATGATGTTTACCTTGTCGTTCTTTAATGTTCTTGTCTTCAAAAGTCTGTCTTTGCGGCGGCAAAGGTCGGATAGTAAAATGAAAGAAAAAACTAAAGTTTAAGCCGGATGTATTGCTACTGATGAGTAATCTCTAAGTTAAAGATTATTGAAAATACAAGCAGCTCTGAAAGAGCGAAATATACTAGCCGGGGGTGAAGCCCCTGGGGCATAATCGCAAACAACACAAAGCCCTGAAGGGGCGCAATACCCCTCAACATAGAGATTACCCGTTGGGGTGGCATTATTGCTAGTCGGACACATCGTTCATCACTCATAAGATAAATCGAAATATTCTTCCGTCCCAGCCGAGTCTCCTTTCTCAGGGACTCAGCAGCCGCCAGGGAACCGAACCTAAAATTTCTTGATGGCAATTTCTCGTGATGCCGGTATTTCTGTAGTTTTATTCTAATGGCGGTAGATAAGCAGCATTTTTCGATTCAGGATGTATAAGAACAGGGACAGGGTGAGCCAATGGTGAAAAATAGATCTATAAAACACTATATCGAATTTAGTGCCCTGATTGCCGCCGAGTCCCTGAAGGAGGATACCACCGGAGACCGATATTTTTCAATTGATGAAATAAAATGATTATGAGAAATTCATGCGATATATTGATAAAATATGACGAGCTAACATTTTTGGATTATTTTAAAAAAGCTCTTGGGAATTTAGGGTTTGAGCCGCTATTTATGGATATTTTTTTTGATGAATTTCACCGTCCAAAAGACGACTTGGAATACGATGAGGAATATTTAATGGAGTTGTTAAGTAAAAAAATAAAACCTCAATCAATCATGATAAAGAACTCCGTTTACGCTGAGGGTGAGCCTTATTATTGGTTAAGAATCAGTCTGAGAAATGATGATGAATTCATAACCACTTTAGGAAAGAACTATCTATTCGAATGGAGCAATCGTGACTTGAATTTCATAATAGATAACGGCTTTTTAAAAGAAATTTTGAATAGTAGTCCTTTTATATATTGTTTTTGTTTTGACTCGGCAGATGCGTATCAATACAGAGATATCTCCCATGATAAAAAGGAGAGAGACAAACAAAGAAAATCAGACTATAGCAGATATACTTCGGTTAGAGATTGTGGTTTTGTTGCTGCCGCTGAGATGTGGTTTTCTGAATTATATAATCCAGTATTTGATATTCTATATTTCAATAAATTTAAATATGCCGACTTCGGTGAGTGTGCTGGTCAAACAATATGCCACATAAAATTATTTGATCTATATGCAGATCCATCATTGCCAGAAAACCGGGCGAAACAAAAAGCATATTGGAATCTTCTTATAACACATAATGTATTCGAAAACTATGAAAAGAACAATGAGATCGATTTTGATGAATGGGTTCGGATTAAATGTAAGCGTAAGAAGTCGAAAGGTTAGTGGCGTAGCTACAAGAAGAAGTTTACCACGTTGTTTCTGATTAGTAACCGATGTAACTGTTGGAGGAATATTGGGTGCAGGTGGTAAATTCGTTGGAAATGTAGTAGAAGATGTAACCAATAATTTATCCAGATCTGCAAAAGGAACATTAGGAGAAGCCATTACTGAAATTAAATACGGTGCCCAAGGGTATAAAAGTGCTGGTAAAGCTGAAGTTTTAACAGGTGGTCGGACTGCAACAGGAAAGCCAGCTAAAGCTATTTACGATCACAAAATGACCAATGTATTTACTGGCAAAAAACTAACAGTCGAAAGTAAGTTTAATGGTTCTAAGTTAACACCAAATCAAGCCGCAGCGCAGTCAAATGTAACAACCCCTGGTGGACTTATAATTGATAGAACGACAAGCCAAGGACTTGGAAATAGTGCAAAAGCTGCAACAGTTGGAACAGGTGCAGGTATAGATGCTCAAAGAAATAAAAAGCCTTGATATGGGAATGTTTTATAGAGTGTCAGAAAAACAGTTATTGGCTGATAGAAACAGTTTGATTAAAGAAGTAGGAATTCCTTCTCTTTTAAAAAACGGTTTTATTAAATCACCATTTTTGGGTATTTGGTTTGGAGAATACGATAACAATACAAAGGGTTATTCCTATGAACTATGCAGGCTAACAAATGATAAAATTTTAGAAGTTATTGATTTTTCAGCATTAAAAGACGAACCTTGGATTAAAGTAAATTTAAATATTTATCAATTAGAACCAGCTCCAAATCAAATAGAAGATTTAGCTGGAAAAGATGGACTAAATTTTCACTTGCCCCCAAACAGTTTAACCAAAATGCGATTAAGAAGTGATGACTATAAAGGCCCGCCATTGTTTTATATGTTGTTTTTGCCTGAATATAAAATTGGGAATTACTATACAAAATCGGGTTATGAAGCGGAAATTAAGAAGTTGAAAAAGTTGATTAAATCTGATATGGAAAACATAGACCATTTTGTAAAAAGGTGGTATGAAATACATGGCAATCCTATAAAGACCACTTGGGAAGGCAATCCAATTTAAATATCCTGATGCTCCAACTGGTCGAAGCGTCCGCTTCGACCCCATTATTGAAGCGTCCCGCTTCAATACAAATTAGGCTTAATATCTTCCACTTTCCCACTCCAATTTCCTGCAATATCACAAGTCGCCCAAAACGAAGTCCAAATTCGACTCAAACCCTTGCCCATGGCTCAAAGAAAATTACATGATAATCACGTAGCTGAATATGATACCTCAAAAAGTGCGCTATCATAAAAAGTCATTTTGCCCATCCCATTTTCCCACCCCACCTTTGTGCTAAAAAGATAAATAATGCACTTTGCGCCTCGCGCAGGGTACGTAACACACTCCCCGCCTTTTTTCAGGAGGGGATGCCAGAAAACACGGCGAAGCCGG